>JAAYVZ010000053.1 GCA_012516935.1 Holophagae bacterium | reverse complement strand
TCGCCACCCTCTCCCCGCTCGGCGGGGCGAGGGGGTTAGCTTTCCCTCGCCCCCGCGGTAGCGGGGCGAGGGAGAGGCAAGGGGGTCGCAAGGCGGGCTACCGCCGTTGGTTTGCTCGCGCAAACCCTTGCAAACAAGAGTCTTTTCGCGCACAGCCTCGCTATGCACACCTCAAGTGGCGGGCGTCGACTTCGACGCGACGCACGCCCCCGATCAACGACAGCAGCACCCGCACCCGATCATGTGCGGGCAGGTACCGCTCGACGATGCCCTCGAACCCCCGCAGGGGGCCGCCCACCAGCCGCGCCCGCGAGCCCGGCGTGGGCCGGCGCCGCACCTCGCCGAAGACGAGATACCCGCGCTCGCCCTCCTTGTCCCTCAGCAGCTCGACCTGCGTGTCCTCGACCGCCGCCACCATCTCACCGAAACGAACGATCCCCAGCCCACCCGGGCAGTAGTGGGCAGCGGCAAAGCGCTCGCGTGGCACGCAGCGGGCAAAGACGTACGAGGGAAAGAGCGGCACCGGCCCTTGCGGCGCGCGGATATGGAAGCGGGGCTCGAGCACCCGCGGAACGTAGCTCTCGATGCCGCGCCCGGCCAGAACCTCGGCAACGACCCGCTCCTGCTTCGGCTTCGATCTCACCAGCAGCCAGACCGGCAACGACTCAGTCGGCAGAATCAGCATCGGTCCTCACGGTGATTATGCGGAGGGGGTACCGGCTCGTCAATCATAGTGAGCTCTCCAGCAACGTCGCTCCCTGGGCCTAGCGAATTCCGTCGAGGAGCACAGGCACGGCACTGCCTCGGCCTCCACGGCGGACCGCAGCTCTCTTGCTCGAAGCTCGACTGCGCCTACCGCGACGGAGAGTTGATTACCTTGTCGTCCTTGTCGATGACGACCGCCGCCGCTCCTGCCGCACCCACGGCCAGCGCTGGAATGAGGATGTTGCCTCCTGCCGCGGCAGCGATCAGCACCTTGCGGCACTCCTCGTCGGGACGCAGTGCCCCACGCAGATCGATCCGCGACACGACGCCGTCACACAAGAACCCCAGGACTGTCTTGCCTTCCTGGTCCGCCAAGGTGTTGCCGACCACCAGGTTCTGAGCGTACGTCTGCTCCTGGGGTGTGAGCGTCACCTTGCAGCTCCCGCTGACGTTGACGAGCGTCGGCTCGCTCTTGATCGGCGTCCCCTCGGCGTCGCGCGCGAGCACGTACATCTCGACCGTGGAGACACCGGACAGAGGCTTGGGCAACACAGCGAAGTAGCTGCCGTCCCCGACCGCACGCATCTCCATGTAGTACTCGCCCTGCTCGTTCGTGGCCCGGAAGTACACGCGGACCATCGCCCAACCGGTCTCCGGCTTGAGCGAGACCTTGACGACCGAGTTGCCCTTGCTCGGGATACAGCTCGGGAATGTTGCGTCGATGGACGGTTCAGCGTAGGCGGCCAGTGCCGACACAAGCAGCACCGCGACAACCCACAAGACCGCACAGGCACGCCCGGGTCGCGAGTTCATAGGCCCCCCCTTCATCGGCGAACCTCCCTGTGCTTCAGGCTAGAGAGAAATGCTGTCCTTGTCAAGGCGCGTTTCCACTTCCCAGGATCTTCCGAACGTACTCATCGACGAACGGCGTTCGTTCGAGCCTCGCCACGCAGCGGCGCAGCTCCTGGGCCGCCTGCGCCTGCTCGCCCGTCTCGTACAGCGCGACGGCGAAGTAGAACTGCCTCTCGGGCTCGCTTTCGGGCACGTCGCCCCCCTGCCGGAAGTAGCGGACAGCGTCCGTCCAGCGGGCGATCCGGTACGCCATCTCGCCCGCGACGCGCTGGGCCTCGCCGACTCCTTGGTTGCCGTCGGCCACCTGCCTGGCGAGCTCGAACGCCCGCAGCAGCTCGTTGGCTCGCACCAGCTCCTGGGCCTGGGCGAGAACGGCCACGTCCTCGGGGCTCAGGACCCCGCCTCTCGCGCTCGACCCCGGTGGGGGTGTGGGCGTCGGTCGTCCGGAGCGCCGGCGCGGCAGCCGTGTCGGCGCCGGCGTGGGCGGCTCGGGCGGGCTGGTCAGCGTCGTCTGGACCGCCTGCTCTCCGGATGGCGCCGCGGCTCCCATCGGCGGAGGCTCGGCAGATGACTGCGTCGGCCCAGGGGTCGGTGGCCGGCGTGCGGCCCTGGCCGCCTGCGCTTGCACCTGGTCCTGCGCCTTGCGGAGCAGCCTG
The DNA here is from genome assembly GCA_012516935.1 of Holophagae bacterium. Taxonomy (GTDB): domain Bacteria; phylum Acidobacteriota; class Thermoanaerobaculia; order Thermoanaerobaculales; family Thermoanaerobaculaceae; genus JAAYVZ01. The sequence continues at coordinate 7,675 of JAAYVZ010000053.1, read as the reverse complement.
GCGACGTCGGGTCGGTCGCTGACCGTCGCCGCGAGACCCTTCCCGAACGCGACCGCATCCTCCCAGCGGTCCAGCTCGACGAGGCAGGTCAGGATGGCCACCTGCACGCGCGGATCGCGCGCCGCTTCCGGCAGCCGCTCGAGCTGCGGCAGCGCCATCGCCCAGCGCTGCTCTCCCGCCAGGGCGAGGCCGCGCAGCCGCGCCGCCTCTGGGCTGTCGGGCTGCAATCGCAGCGCCGTCTCGGCATGCCTGGCCGCCTGGCTCGGCCGGTTCTCGGCCAGCTCGAGCTCGGCCAGCATCAGCGGCCAGCGCGCCACGGTCGGCTCCTGGGCGAGCAGCCGCTCGAGCTCGCCGCGCCGCTGCTTGGGCGGCAGCTTGGCGAGTGCCTCCTCCGGCTTCGGAAGCAGCTTGGAGAAGGTGGGATCGGCCCGCAGCGTGGCCGCTGGAACCAACCTGAGGACAGCGCTCTCGAACGCCGCTCTCTGCTCGGCTGCGATCTCGGCCCGGCTGTAGGCGGCGAAGCGTGACTCCACCTCCTGCACCCGCTCGAACGTGGCGCGGAATGCCTCCTTGTCGCCGATCTCGAGCTGCGCCAGCCCGAGCCGCGTCAGCCCGTCGACGAGCAGCTCCGGCTCCTCGAGAAACCCGAAGCAGGCGATGCGCAGCCGCCGCACGGCCTCGGGATAGTCGCGGCGATTGAAGGCGTCGGTCCCTCGTCGCAGCATCCCGAGGTAGAAGGGGTCGGCAGCCAGGAGCGGCGTCGCCGCCAGCAGGGTGAGCACGGTGGCAAGGCCGCCAGCGATCGCCATCCTGCGCCGCCCGCTCCCGTGGTGAAGGCGAGCGCCTTCGGGGGTGGTGAAACGGTCAAGGGCTGTCATCGTGCTTCCTCCCACTCGAGCGGCCGGTCCTCGATCACGGCCCTGGGGTTGCCTTCGGTCAGGGCCTCGGCGAGTGCCTCACCCCACCGGCCCGCCACGGCGGCGCGCGCCTCGCGCATCCGCGGGGGGCGGCTGACACAGTCGTGCCCGTCGCTGGCCAGGAAGTGCGCCAGGCGGGTGCCGATCAGGAAGTGGGCGGCCTCGTGGGCCCGCCGGCCGTTCAGGCCCATCACGCTTGCGGCCGAGATCTGCAGCCAGGCGCCCGCTGCCACCAGCGACCTCAGGCGTTCCGGGTCCTCGGTCAGGTAGCCGTACCGCTCGGGGTGCGCCAGTACCGGCTGCCACCCCGCGACCCGCAGCTCGTACACGAGATCGCCGAGGCTCGGTGCGAATGGAAACGGGCTCGGCTCCACCAGAACGTAGCGCGACCCGGCCAGGCTCAGCAGGCCGCTGTGTGCCTGGTCGTCGAGGCCGGCCGGGATCTCCGGGCAGGCGCGGATCTCGGCGCCCGGCAGGACGCGCACGGCGCGCGCCGTTGCGCTCTCGATCTCGGCACACAACCGCCGGATCAGCGCTGAGTCGGTGTTCTCCCATTCCTCGTGGAGCTGGTGCGGCGTTGCTACCAGCGTGGTGACGCCGTCCGCCGCCGCCAGCCCGCACATCTCGACCGCCTCGCCGAAGTCCGCAGGGCCGTCGTCGAGGCCCGGCAGCAGGTGGACGTGGATGTCGATCATCCCGTCTGGCGGCGCGCCGCCCCCGCACCTTCGACCTCGGATTCGGTCTCGCCGTACGACCCGAACTGATAGGCGGAGTAATACTTCTTGCCGTAGCGCGCGCTCGTGAGACGGAACCGGTTGAGCACAACACCCAGGAGGCGGCTGCCGGACATGAGCAGGCGATCGCGGCACGCTCGCGCGTCCTCGCGCAGGAGGCCTCCCGCGCCCGCGCACAGCAGCACACCGTCGGCGATCGCACCCAGGATCGAGGAGTCGGTCACCGGCAGCGCCGGCGGGGAATCGATAACGACGTACTCGAACCGCTGGCGGATCGTCTCGAGCATCTCCCGCATGCGGTCGGAGGCCAGCAGCTCGGCCGGGTTGGGGGGGATCGTACCGGACGGTGTCACGAACAGGTGCGGTACGTGGGTCGGGATGCACACCTTGTCGAACTCGACCTTGCGCGCCAGGGCGTTGACGATACCGATCCGGTTCGAGAGGCTGAAGATCTCGTGCACGCGCGGTTTGCGCAGGTCGGCATCGATCAGGAGCACGTCGTTGCCGAGCTGGGCCAGCACCACCGCCAGGTTGGTGGCGGTCGACGTTTTTCCCTCGCCGGGCACGGCGGAGGTGATCAGGACCGTGTGGAGCTGGTCGGCCGAGGACATCAGCAACGCCGTGCGCAGCGCCCGATACGCCTCGGACACCGGCAGCCGCGGCTTGACATAGGGGATGAGCTCGATCTTCTCGAGCGGTGGCTCGCCTTTTTTGGCCGCTCGTGCCTGCGCCTGCCGGCTGCGCTCGCGCTGGCCGTATCCGTATCCGAATCCGTGTCCATAGCCGTACCCGTAGCGACGGCCGTAGCGGTAGGTACCGTAGCCGTCGCGGCCCTCGTTGAGGTCAGGGATCACGGCGAGGGTCGGGAGCGAGAGCACGCGCTCCACGTCCTCCGGCGCCTTGATCGAGCGGTCGAGGTACTCGAGCAGGAAGACGAGCCCGAGCCCCAAGCCGAGCCCGAGCACGAGGCCGATCGACAGGTTGCGCTGCAACGAGGGGCGGTACGGAGCCCCCGGCGGCAAGGCGCGGTCGACCACCGTCACGTTCGAGTCGCGAATCCCCTGCAGCCGCGAGGCTACCTCCGTCTCCGACTGCCGGCGCACCAGCTCGTTGAGGAGCTGCCGCCGCGTCGACACCTCGACCAGAAGGTTGTTGTACTCGACGGCCTCGGCGTTGACCTTCATCGCCTCGGCCTTCTGCCGCGCTAGCTCAGCCTGCAGCGACTGCTCGCGACGCTGGGCGGTCTGGTACTCAGCCCTCGCCTGCTCTCGCGCCTTGCCCACGGTCTCCTGGATCACCGAGTCGAGGTTGGTGCGGGTCTTGTCGATCTGCGCCTTGAGCTCCTTCATCGCCGGCCACTCCGGCTTGAACGTCGTGAGCTTGTTGGCGTAGTCGCGCTCGAGCCTGGCCAGCTCACCGCGCATCTGGTCGATGAGGCCACCAGCGAGCGTCCCAGCCACGGTCTCGGGCGCCGACTCGGTGAGCTCGCGGAAGCGCGACTCGGCCTGGATGCGCTGTGACATCGCCGACGTCAGGTCGCCGTTGAGCGCCTGCAGCCGCTGCAGGGCGACGTTCGACCCGGCGTCGAGGGCCACGATGTCGGTACGGCGCGAGAACGCCTGGAGCTGCGCGTCCTTGTCCTGGATCTCCTGCTTGAGCGCCTCGATCTGGCTCGCCAGGAAGCTCGACGCCCGGCCCGTGGACTTGTAACGGTTCTCGACCCCCCAGTCGATGAACGCCTCTGCATAGGCGTTGGCCATCCGCGCCGCCACCTCGGGCGCGCGGGCGACGAACCCCAGCTCTACGAGCCGGGTGTTGCGGATCGGGTTGACCTCGAGCCCCCCTTGGACGGCGAACGCGAGGTAGGCCACGAGGCTTTCGTCGGCCGTCGCCGAGCCGCCGCCCTGGGAGGTCAGGCCCGCCCGTGAGGGGTTGAAGTACGGGTCCTCCCACAGCCGCAGGTTCCGCACTACCCGCTCGGCGAGGCCGCGGCTTTGGAGCAACCGGAACTGGGTGGGGTAGAACGACTGCGCGTCGGCCCAGTCCTCCCACGAGAAGATCTGACTCGTCTGGGTCGTGGAGCTGGTCTGCAGCCGGCGCTCGATCTGCACCACGGTCGCCGCCCGATACTGCTTGGGTGTGATGAGGAAGGCAACGATCGCCCCGGTGAGGACGATCCCGGTCGTGGCGTAAAGCAACCGCCGGCGCCGGCGGATGACCTCGATCCACTGCGAGATGTGGAACTCGCTCTCCGGCTCCTGGACGAGCTGGGGCTCCTCGAAGACGGGCGGCTGGGGGTTGGTGGCCATCAGAAGAACGACTCCTTCACCACCAGCACGTCGCCCGACTGCAGCTCCACGTCGGGGTCCTTGCCGGCCAGTACGCGCTTGGCGTTGACCTTGATCTCGACGTCCTTGCCGGAGCGGTCGCGGCGCTTGATCGTGAGCGTCCCCGACGCCCGGTCGGACAGCCCGCCGGCCCGCGCGATCGTGGTCATCACCGTGATGCGGTCGGTGCTGGTGAACGACAGCGCCCCGGGGCTGCGGAACTCGCCCAGACAGTAGATCGTGATGTTGGTGCGCGAGGGAACGTTGATGAGGTCGTTGGGGTAAATCGGGATGTTGGCGTCGGGATCGGCGCGCAGGATGAGGTCTTCGACGTTGATGAAGATCTGGTCCGTGAGGCCATTTTGCGCCCGGCGCAGGATGTAGATCTTGTCCCCGACGGTGCCGTCCTGAGCCCCGCCGGCCGCGGCCAGAGCGTCGAGCAGCGTCCAGTTGCCGGTGTAGGCGAGCGGGCCGGGCTGCCGCACCGCCCCGAGGACGGTGATCGGCTTCGAGCGGAACTCGCGTATCTGCACGGTCACGGAGGCTCGCTGGACGTACGTGGCCTCGAGGTGCGCCTTGAGCCGGTCGGCGGCCTCGGTGCTGGTGAGGCCCTCCAGCTTGACCTTCCCGAGCAGCGGCAGGTCGACCGTCCCGTCGGCATCGATCCGCCGCTCGATGTTGAGCTCGGGAACCTCGAAGACCTTGATCTCGAGCAGATCCTTGGGACCCACACGGTACCCCGCCGTCGCCTGGCTGGAGCCTTCCTGGGCAAACAAAGGCGCCGCGAGGCACGCGCAGAGCAACACAGTCGTGATTCGTTCGCGCAGCATGCAGATCCCTTCCAGCCGTTCCCCCGTGCTCCTGAACCCCGGCGATTCTACCACCAGCCCAAGCCGCCGCCTCCGAAGCTCAGTGTGGTCTGAATCCGGTCGACGCGGGTCGTGCTCGCACGTCCTCGGTACTCGTTTCGGGTCCACGAAACGCCGAGCGAGGCGCCACGGAACACCGGCGTCGAGATACCAGCGCCCCAGCCGGTGTAGTCACGGTCGAACGACGAGAGCTCGCTGCCCGGGTACTCGAACTTGCCCTCCTCGTAGTGCACGCGCGTGGCGATGCGCCGGCCGACCGAGGCCGACAGCCCCGTCCCCACGCGGGTATCGGTGTAGTACCCGGCACTGCCGGTGATCGAGTACACGAGCGAGCGGCCGCCGTAAAGCCGCCATCTCACCCGGTCGCTGAGCTTGTAGCCGAGCGACGCCTGCCCGGCGGTGCTCTCGAAGGTCGCAAACTGCGAGCCGCGCTTCGGCTCGACGGTGTAGCGCGCGCCGTTGACCGACAGGGCGAATCGCTTGCCGGTGAAGCTCACCGTGGTGTAGAGGCCGTCTCCGACGTTGGAGCGGTCGTAGATCGGCTGCGTGAAGTCGGCTTCCGAGCGCTGGCCGCCGATCGTGATCGCCAGGTTCTCGCTGAAGGTGTACCGGAGGCCGACGCGCAGCACGTCCTCGTCGCGCTCCAGCGCCTCGTACCAGTGGCCTAGCTGGGGATCGAGGCCTTCGGTGTCGATCCGGAGCTCGCTGCGCGACCCGGAGACGACGAATGACAGGCGGCGCAGCAGCCGCAGCTCGATCGAAAGCTGGGTCGAGTCGAGCTGGTGGGTGATCGGTGTCTCGAGCTCGGCGTTGATGTAGCTCTGCTGCTCGAGGCGATTGACGTATCCTTCGAGCGTCAGCCGGTTGAAGAAGACGAAACCTCCGGCACTGTAGCGGCCGGTCCACGCGCGGCGGTAGTCGAGGTCCTTCCACCACACGTACTCGGGCAGCGCCCGCGCGAACAGGAAGGTCTTGCTGCCGACGGGCAGGTACGCCCGCAGGCCGGCCCCGGCGCTGACCGTGAAGTCCGAGATCGGGTTATTTGCGGAGCCGTACACGTTGTCGATGTACCCGAGGTTGCGGATGCCGATCCACGGCTCGAGGCGGATCGGGCCGAGGCGCCAGCGCGCGCGCTCCATCGCCTGCTCGATCTGCCGGCGCAGCGGGTCCTCGGTCTCACCCAGGCTCCCCGGCGCGAAGTACTGTGTGAACTGGGCCTGGGCGGGCCCCGAGAAGGCGAGCGCGAGGGCTACCGTGGTCAGGACGATCCGCATACAATGCCTCACGCATGCCTCCCTCGACGACGCTGCGTCGCCGGATTCTACACCTGCTCGCGGGCCTGCTTGCCCTGCTCGCAATCTGGTTGCCGGCGCCGTTCGGGAGCGTTCACCTGTGGGCGCACGCCGTGCTGCGTATCGCGGCGGCGGTGCTGCTGGGGATCGGGCTTCTGAGCCGCGTGCGCTGGCCCCGCGAGATCGGGCGTGCCGCCACCGCGCTCGCTGGCATCGCCGTGCTTGGCTTGCTGCAGTCGATCCCGCTCCCCGCCGGGCTGGTGGGGGTGGTCAGCCCGCGCCACGTGGCGGGGACTCGCGAGGCTCGGACCGGAGATCACGGCTCCGCCGAGGTGTACCTCTCGCTCGCCCCCGAGCAGAGCCGGGGGTTCGCCCTCACCTGGGCGGCGGTCGCGGCCTGCGGGCTCGCCGCTGGCATCGTCGGGCGCTACCGCTGGGGCCGGCGGATCGTCGGCGGCGGGGTTGTCGTCGCGGCGCTGCTGCAGGTCATGTACGGCGCCCGATCGTGGATGGGTGATGGCCGCCTGTGGGGACGTGAGATTGCCGGGACCGGCGGGCGCCTGCGGGGCACGTTCGTCAACCCCGACCACTTCGCGATGTACCTCGAGATCGTCCTGCCGGTCGTGCTGGTCGTCGGTTGGTGGGGTATCCGGCGGGTCAGAAAAGAGCTCATGGAGCTCAAGGTCCTCATCGCCGGGCCGCCGATTCTGGTGTGGCTGCTGCTCTTCGTGGCGCTCGCCTTTTCCGGGTCGCGGGCCGGGCTGGTGGCCGCTATCTTCGCGGCCGTTCTCCAGGGGGTACTCATCGCCGCCTCCGCCAAGCACTGGAAGCCGGGGGTCTCGGGGCTCCTCGCGGCGGTGATGGGGCTGCTCGCGGTCACCTTCATCGGGCTGCAGGAAGGGCTGGGGCGGTGGCTGTCCACCTCGGCATACGAGCTGACCTGGAACGTCAGGCTCGAGGTGTACCGCCAGACACTCGAGCTGTGGCAGCGCTTCCCGTTGCTGGGCACGGGCCTGGCGACGTTCCGCGAGGCGTTCCCCGCTGTCCAGGCCTCAGCGAGCCCCGGTGCCTGGTGGCATGCGCACAACGACTACCTCGAGCTGCTCGCGACAACCGGCCTGGTCGGCGCAGCGCTGATGCTCGTGGCGCTGTTCTGGGTCGTTCGCGGCCTGCTGCGGGCGCTGCGGGAGGGGTACCGCACCGAGGATCGCTGTGCGGCGGTGGCCGCGCTCGGGGCGCTGGCGGCGGTGGCGATCCACTCGCTTTTCGACTTCGGCCTGACGATGCCCGCCAACGCTGCCACGCTCGCCATCCTCTGCGGTCTCGGCATCGCCGCCGGCGAGCCCGAGACCCCGGTGCGGCTGCCCAGCCCTCCGGTTGTCAGCGCACGGTGAGCGGTTCACCGACCACCCACCCCCATCACCCCTTCTCGACCCACTGCTGAACCTGGAGCAAGAGCGTTGGAAGGGGCATCTTGCGGAGGACGAAGACACCCCCTCACCCTGCCCTCTCCCCCGCTCGCGCGGGGGCGAGGGA
>JAAYVZ010000052.1 GCA_012516935.1 Holophagae bacterium | reverse complement strand
GGGCGTGGCCGCCACCGTCGGCGTCGGAGCCGGCGTCGGAGCCGGTACCGGCTCCGCGACCCGCACCGGCGTCGGCTGCGGGGTCGACACGCGAGGCGGCGGTGCCGTGCGGCAGGCCGCTGCCAGCACCACCCCGATCAGCCAGAGTGCATGGAACCTCAACGGCGCGCGCCCCCCGGCGTGCGCCCCAACGAGCGGAAGTCGTCGCCCCGCAGCTCGATCGAGTCGCACATCTCGTACAGGCGCGAGCGCAGCCGGTCGGTGATACGGTCCGACAGCGTTTCCCGCCAGCGCTCGACCGCCTCGGGCAGTGACTTGGGCCCCTCGGCGTTGCGCGCCGTGCGCGCCCGCACCGGCTGCGGCGAGTCGAGGTAGTTGGTGGTCACCAGCGTCAGCCGTTGCCGCATGTAGCGGGAGTTGATGACGTAGTAGAGCTGGTCCAACACCCACTCGGTGGACCGGCACGCCCCCAGCTCGTCCAGCACCAGTACCTCGCTGTCGATCACCGGTTGGAGGATCTCCTCGCGGCTCGGGCCGCGACCGTCGATGCTCATCTGAAGCTGCTGGATGAGCTCGGTAACGTTGACGTACAGGCCCTGCACACCCCGCTCGACCACCAGCGCTCGCAGCGCCGCGACCGCGAGATGCGTCTTGCCGGTTCCCACGCGCCCCATGTAAAGCAGCCCCCGCTCGACCCTGGGGTAGGCGTCGAGCAGCTCCTGCGTGCGCCGCCGCGCCTTGACGAGCGTGGGATCGTTGGGGTTCCAGATCTCGAAGCTCTCGACCGTGCAATGCTGGTACCGCTCGGGGATCGCCGCCGAGGCCAATGCGGCATCGCGCCGCCACTCGTCGAGGCACGAGCACCGCACGGCCAGCTCCTTCCCGTCGCGCTCGATCAGCACGAACCGGCGGCCACCGCAGCGCGAACAGGGTGGAACCCCAGCCATCCGCGCATTGTAGCGTGTCGCCCGGCAACCATGGCGCGCTGGTCGGATCAGTGATCGTGGAGATCGAGTAAAACACCGGCCTCGTCCACCACGCGGCGCACGGCTTTGGCCGTCGCGGCCTCGAGAACGACGATGCTCGACGCCACGATCAGGCCGCCCACTACGACCGCGAGGGCATCACCGATCGGCCCAAGCTTCGGGTGCTCGGCCCGGTCCAGCTCCCGCAGGGCGGATTTCAGCTTCGCCAGCAGGTCCTTGATGCGTATCAGCTTCCACGGGGCGTTGGCGACCTCGTAGCGGGAGCAACCAGTGGCCAGCGCGGGCATCTCCATCGCCTGGTTCCTCCCGTCCTCCGACGCCGCTCGGGAAAACGTTGCGTTCCCCGGGAGCGGGCCGTAGACTCGTTCCAGCGGTGACGGTCTCGGCTTCCTCCGGGTTCGGTCCGGCAGGTCTGCAGCCAACCTCCTGACGGCCACGGATGTTCCCGGAGCGCTTGCGATTGCGTTCGCCGCACGTAGGGGGACGAGCTCGACTCCTGCAGGAGGCCGCCATGACCGAACGAACCATCCACCTCTCCAGGCTCGACCACGACCGGCTGAAGACGTTGATCGACGATGTGCTGCGATCCGAGACGCGGGACGTAGAGCACGTGGTGGCTCTCGCCAACGAGATGCGTCGTGCCGTCGTGCTCCCACCGGGGGAGATTCCAGGCGATGTGATTACCATGAGATCGCGTGCGCGCCTCGTGGACCTCGACACGCACGAGGTCTTCGAGTACACCCTGGTCTTTCCCCAAGAGGCGGAGATCACCACCGGCAAGATCTCGGTCCTGGCGCCGGTCGGGACCGCGATGCTCGGATACCGTATCGGTGACGAGTTCGAGTGGGAGGTGCCGACGGGCGTGCGGCGGCTGCGAGTCGATGCTTTGCCATACCAGCCCGAGGCGGCCGGCGACTACCACCTTTGAGCCGGGCCGGTCTTCATCGCCCAGGCTCCCGACTCCCGCCGGGCGCTCCTGCAAGGTCTGCCGCGCCCAGGACTCGCGCCCATCGTTCGTGTGGTGGCACTGGCGGGCACACCACCCAGCAGCGGTGGCGCGGATCTGGACTTTTCTGCCAAGCCTTCCCGCCTGTAGACTGCAACGATGAAGAAGCCGACGAGGCGCGGAAGAGGTACGGCCAAACCTCCGATCTCCTGTGACGGTGAGGCAAAGGTCGCGAAGCAGCCGGCCGGCGGGTGTGCCCCGGCGCAGCCGACCGACCTCGAAAGGCGCGAGCTGTATATCAACCGTGAGCTGTCGCTGCTGGAGTTCCAGCAGCGCGTGCTCGAGGAGGCACTCGACGAGCGCAACCCGCTGCTCGAACGGGTCAAGTTCCTCGCCATCGTCGGCTCCAACCTCGACGAGTTCTTCATGGTGCGAGTCACGGGCCTCAAGCAGCAGATCGCCGCCGGAGTGTTCGAACCTTCTCCTGACGGCTTGACGCCCGCCGAACAGCTCGCCGCGGTACGCAAGTCCGCGGCCAAGCTGATGACCGACGCCTACGCCTGCTTCCGTGAGCGTCTGCTGCCGGCGCTGCACGCGAATGGGGTGCACGTGCTGGGATGGAAGGAGCTGACCGGGCGTCAGCAGCAGACGGTCAAGCGCTACTTCGACGAGGTGGTGTTTCCGGTGCTGACGCCTCTGGCGTTCGACCCGGGCCGTCCGTTCCCGCACATCTCGAACCTCTCGCTCAACCTCGCCGTACTCCTACGCGACGCGAACGGCGAGACGCGATTCGCCCGCGTGAAGGTCCCCGATACGCTGCCCCGCCTGGTACCGATCAAGCGTTCGTCGGGCGGCATCCGCAAAGATGGCACGGTCCCCCACGACCACTTCTTCGTCTGGCTCGAGGAGGTCATCGCCGCCAACCTCGAGGTGCTGTTCCCGGGCATGACCACGGTTGGGGCCCACCCGTTCCGTGTCACCCGCAACGCCGACGTGGAGATCCAGGAGCTGGAGGCGGCCGATCTGCTGGAGACGATCGAGGAGAGCCTGCGCCGGCGGAAGTTCGGCACCGTCGTGCGTCTGGCGACCAACCGCGAGATGCCGGTGGAGATGCGCGAGATCCTACTCGAGAACCTCGAGGTGGACCGCAAGGACCTGTACGCCGTGGACGGCCCACTGGGGCTGTCGGCGATCATGCAGCTAGCTGCCATCCCGCTGCCCCATCTCAAAGAGCGCATCCACGTGCCGGCGTTACCGGCGGAGTTCGAGGACGGCGATATCTTCGCCGCGATCCGGCGGCGCGACCTGCTGCTCCACCACCCGTTCGAGTCGTTCAAACCCGTGCTCGATTTCCTCGCCACCGCCAGCCGCGACCGCGACGTGCTGGCGATGAAGATGACGCTCTACCGAGTTGGGCGCAACTCGCCCGTCGTGCAGAGCCTGCTCGACGCGAACGAGAACCACAAGCAGGTGGCGGTGCTGGTCGAGCTCAAAGCGCGCTTCGACGAGGAGTCCAACATCGAGTGGGCCCGGGCGCTGGAGGCGGACGGCGTGCACGTGGTCTACGGTCTGGTGGGGCTCAAGACCCACTCCAAGGTGGCACTGGTGGTGCGCCGGGAGGGCGAGTCGATCCGGCGCTACGTGCACCTCGCGACCGGCAACTACAACCCGACCACGGCGCAGCTCTACACGGATATCGGTATGTTCACCTGCGACGAGGCGATCGGTGCCGACGTCACCGACCTTTTCAACTACCTCACCGGCTACTCGGCACGGACCACCTACCGCAAGCTGCTGGTGGCGCCGATCAACCTCCGCACCCGGCTGGAGGAGCTCATTCGCCGCGAGATCGAACACCAGCGCGCCGGGCGCGGAGGCCACCTCATCTTCAAGGTCAACGCGCTGGTCGACAAGCAGCTCATCCGTTTGCTCTACGAGGCGTCGCAAGCCGGGGTGAGGATCGACCTTTTGGTACGTGGTATCTGCTGCCTGCGACCGGGCGTTCCGGGAGTGAGCGAGACGATCACGGTGACCTCGATCGCCGGGCGCTTTCTCGAGCACAGCCGCATCCTGTACTTCGCCAACGGCGGCGAGGAGGAGGTCTTCGTCGGCTCGGCCGATCTCATGCCACGCAACATCGACCGCCGCGTCGAGGTGCTGTTCCCGGTGGCAAACCCCAAGCTGGTGCGACACCTGCGCGATGACGTCCTCGGCACCTACCTGGCGGACAACGTGCGAGCCCGATGCCTGCAGCCCGACGGGACGTACGTCCGTCTCAAGCCCCGCCCCGACACGAAAGCCGTTGACTCCCAGCTCGCGCTGATGCGCGAATTGGCGCTCACCCACCCGGAGGCTTGACGCGGGACCAGGAAGCCTGGTAAAAGACACCGCGATGATGCAGCGCCTCACCCTCACCGCCCGCAGCATGAACATGTGCATGCGCCACATGCGGGGAGGGAGCGGCCCTGCGGCACCGGCATAGACCGAACGCCATAGCGAAACCGCACCCTGGCCCGCAACGGACACCGTTGCGGGCCTTTTGCTTTGCCCGCCGGCGGCAGACAGCCGGCAGAGAGGACCGCTCATATGTCGATGCGCAGCTTCGTTCCGGTCAACCCCGATCGCCCCCACGCCCCGGACTCGGCGAAACGCCGGAAAGGTAGCTTCCCCGATGGCCACCGCATACGACCAACTCAGGTTTGAGACCCTTCAGATCCACGCCGGGCAGCAGGCCGCCGACGGCTGCGGCGCCCGCGCCGTCCCCATCTTTCAAACGACGTCCTACCAGTTCGAGAGCGCCGAGCACGGCGCGTCGCTGTTCGCGCTCACCAGGCCCGGCCACATTTACTCCCGCATCTCCAACCCCACCGTCGAGGTCCTCGAAAACCGGCTCGCCGCGCTCGAGGGAGGAGTCGCCGCAGTGGCCACTTCGAGCGGCCAGGCGGCGCAGCTCCTGAGCCTTGCCACCCTCTGCCAAGTGGGCGACAACCTCGTCGCGTCCACGCGCCTGTACGGCGGCACCACCACCCAGCTCAAGCTCGCGTTGCCGCGCCTCGGCATCGAGGTACGGTTCGTCGACAGCGACGATCCTGCCGCCTTCGAGGCGCTGGTCGACGAGCGCACGCGGGCGCTGTATGTGGAGACGATCGGCAACCCGTCGTTCGCGATCCCCGACTTCAAGGGACTCGCGGCGATCGCCCGGCGCCATGCCGTGCCGCTGGTTGTGGACAACACTTTCGGCTGCGCCGGGTACCTCTGCCGGCCGATCGAGTGGGGCGCCGACATCGTCGTCGCCTCGGCCACCAAGTGGATCGGCGGCCACGGCACGTCGCTCGGCGGGATCATCGTCGACTCCGGCCGCTTCGACTGGAGCTCCGGCCGCTTCCCCTCGTTCTGCGAGCCCTCGCCCGCTTACCACGGCCTTCGCTACTGCGAGGCGTTCGGTCCCTCATCGCCATCCGGCAACGTCGCCTTCGCCACGCGGGTACGGGTCGAGGCGCTGCGCGACCTCGGGCCCTGCCTGTCGCCGTTCAACGCCTTCCTGCTGCTGCAAGGGCTCGAGACGCTCTCGCTGCGGGTGCAGCGCCACGTGGACAACGCGGCGAAGCTCGCCTGGTGGCTGCGGACCCACCCGGCCGTCGCTTGGGTCAGCTACCCGGGGCTACCCGAGCACCCATCGTTTGGCCGCGCCCGCACCTACCTTCGCCACGGCGCTGGTGCCGTGCTGGCGTTCGGCGTCAAAGGCGGGCTTCCAGCGGGCCGGCGCTTCATCGACTCGGTGCGGCTCGCCTCCCACCTCGCCAATGTCGGCGACGCGCGCACGCTCGTCATCCACCCGGCCTCGACGACGCACCAGCAGCTCACGCCCGAACAGCTCGAGGCCTCGGGGGTGGGTCCGGATCTGATCAGGATCTCGGTCGGACTGGAGCACATCGAGGACATCATCGCCGACTTCGCGCAGGCGCTCGAGAGCGCCGGGAGGGCGGCATGAGCCACCTCGCCCACATCTCGCGCGAGACCCGCATCCTGACGCTCGG
>JAAYVZ010000051.1 GCA_012516935.1 Holophagae bacterium | reverse complement strand
CCTTGGTGCGGTCGCACCTCGTTGTACTGCCGCATCCAGATGTCGAGGTCAGCCTGCAGCTCGTCGAGCGAGGAGTAGATCTTCTTGCGGAACGCCACCCGGTAGAACTCATCGAGGATCGTCTTATGGAAGCGCTCACAGATGCCGTTGGTTTGGGGGCTTTTGACCTTCGTTCGTGTGTGGTCGATGTCCTCGACGGTCAGGTACAGCTCGTACTCATGGCGTTCGGGGTTGCCGCAAAACTCGGTGCCGCGGTCCGTCAAGACGCGGCTCAGGGGAACACCATGCTCGTCGAAGAACGGCACCACGCGATCGTTCACGAGGTCGGCGGCGGTCAGCGGCGTCGTGCGGTCGTACACCTAGGCGAACCCCACCTTCGCGGAGGTGTCGATGAAGGTCTGTTGGTAGATGCGCCCGACCCCCTTCAAAGTCCCGACATAGAAGGTGTCTTGGGCGCCGCAGTCGCCGGGACACGGGTCTTCAGCAAAGGCCGCCGGCGCGAGATGTCCTGCCACGCCGCCTCGCCTCCCGTCGCATACAACTCTTTGAAGCGGTAGAAGCTGTCCCGGCTGTAGCCCATCACCCGGCAGGCATGCGACACATTGCCGAGCTGCTTGGCCAACTCCAACAGCCCCACCTTCACCTTGATCACCTTCTCCTGCTGTGTCATCTCCTCTCCCTGTTCCTCTCTCCCCAGACTCGGGGCCTCTGGATCCAGGGAACCCACCAACTGCCAGGTGTAGTCCTAGCACTTTCACTTTAGGTCCAGTCTCTCGTGAAGACCCGCTTGAACTTGACCGCGGTTTCCATCAGCCACTCGAATGCGGCCTCCCAACTGCCAGTGTCGAGGAAGCGGACCTCGTGGGAGATTCTGATACGACTGGCCTTCTTGCCAGGGAGCTCCTGCCATTCGAGCTGCCCCGTCATGCCGAGCTGCTCCTCGATCTCCTCGCGCCTCAAGAGGAACGTCTGGTAGAGTTCCTTTGAGTCCGGGATGTAGAGCTCGCAGCGGACTTCTCCCTCACGCGAATCCACTGATAGTGAAAGGTGGTAGTCGGCTCGGCCGATCGCGATGTTAAACCAGTGCTGAGGGCGTGGGGTCCGGAGCTTCAGCTCGGGCCGCCTCGCGGCAGCGAAGTCCTTGAACTGCTGCCAGAACTCGAGCTGTCTTGTCTTGGTGTCAGTCAAATCGCCGGCCTGTGTACTGCCGCGGACAGAACGGGTCCACTCGTTCGGACGCGAGATCACGTTGAACTTCGGCGCCGGTGGTGAGTCCCCGATCTGCCAGAGCTCGATGGCCACGAGGAAGAAGTTGATTTGCTCGCCAGTGTGCTCGTTCAGCCAATCCACAGCCTGCCGATGCTCCTCCCTGACCTCCCGCACGACCCAGACGACGTACTCGGCCTCCAGCCCTGCCGCGTAGGTGATGAGCTGACCAAGGTGGGAGTGGTCGGTCTTCTCGAGCTGGTTCTCGATGATGATCCTTCTGCCGGTGTTCTCCTCCTCAGCCAGGATGTCGACATTGAACCGCCCCACACTTGCCTCGGTTTGGATCGCGTGGATCCCCACCCCGACCTCATCGGAGAGAAGCTCGAGGTTCTCCGGCTCTGCGAGCCACCGAGTGAAGTCCAACGCCTCGTGTCGCCAGTACTCGCGTAGGTTGACCCGCCTGAGCTTCCCGAGCTTCATCTCGCCTCCCTGATCTACCACTATAGTGCCGATGTCCGCGCCCGGCCGGTAGTCGAGATGCTTGAGCATCCAGGACCAAGGGCAAAGCGCGCATCAGAGACGGTGAAACCGCGACAAGGCTCGACCGCCACCACCCGCCGGGCGGAATCTGCGTGTGGCCCGCCGCGACTGGTTCGACCGCCTGTTTCATTCCTCATCAGCGCCTTCCGGTGGCGCCGGCGACGGCCCCACCAGCTCGCCGCGGAAGGCCTTGGAGAGGATGGACTGGATGAGGCGATCGATGCGGCGGAGCGCGGTGCTGGCGCGTTGTTCGATAGTGTCGGCGAGGGCGAAGAGGGCCTCGACGTGGTTGACGATTTCACGCTGCTCGCCAATAGTCGGCAGCCAGACTGGAAGACCTACCAGGACTTTCTGATTCAGGTTCTGCATCGTGGATCCGACGGAACACGCAGCGAGGTACCTACGAGCCTCCGGCGACGAGACAACCAACTGGAGGAAGGACGGGAGAACTCGCATATTAGGCCGCAACACGGCGCAACCGGTGCCGCATAGCCAGCCTGCTTCCCTGGCACCCACAACGGCACAGCGACCCATTTCACCTCGCCGAGCAATGACGATGTCGCCGGTTCTCAGGACGAACTCCGCGAGTCGATCCCGCGTGTCCCGAGTCACGCTGACTGACGCTGTCGGGACAATGATCCCTCCTACCAGGTTGGTCGGGTTGATGACGGGAATTCCCGATTCGACATAGTCAGAACTGTGCAACGCGGAACCGAAGGGACCAGTCCGGATCTCGGCAAGCACTTGGCCAAGGTCGACCGACTCCTCAGGAAAGCTGGAGTCTACTCTCCATTCTTCGGTGAGGCGGCCGGAGCAGGCGGCGGCGAGGACGGACTGACGGAAGCGCTTGAGGATGCCGGGGACGTGGGCGAGGCGGTCGCGGGCGGCGTTGACGCGGGCCAGCAGGGCCTCGACCTTGGCGACGATGCGGCGCTGCTCTTCCGGCGGCGGCAGACAGACGTGGAATGCCTTGACCTCGGGAAAGTAGACGGTTGTGTGGGTCGACCCCTTGCCGAACCGGAGGATGCTGTCGGCTTCAGCGATGAAGAGGTACATGAGATACTCGGGTTCGACATCCTCCGAGCAGACCCAGTTCACGAAGTCCTGGCTGGTCGCCATGGGCCGGCCAAGTCTGACGACGTAGCCCACGGACGCGGTGCGCGATAGGCACACCGTACCAGCGGGCAGGATTCTGGCTGAGGAGTTCGCAATCCCAAGCTCGGAAATGGTCTGCCGCGTCTCGAGAATCTCCCGGCCGTGGTGCTGCCTCGCATCCTGGATTCCGAGCCATTGGATGTCCCCGTCCCAGTACTCAGGGTGCTTGCGGCTCGGTGTGTGGCCGCTTTCGAGCCTCGCGACGTCCGTGAGCTTCACCCAGCGCCAGCCATCAGGAGCCGGAAGGTCCGGCATTCCCACAGAGAGGGCAAACGCTCCTGGGATGACGTCGTCGGTGGCCGGTCGCCCTGTCATGAGGCGGTCTTCATGCCGGTGCGCTTCCATCGCGCGGAGCCCTGCCGGCTGGACCCGCCGCCTCTTGGGCGGGGGCAAGCCCCGCCCCTACATCGGTTGCCTGGGGGGCGTGGGGGGCCGCGGCGGGTTGTGGCGGTTCCGCTGACCCGACTTCTGCCCCGTTCTCGAGGAGGACCAGCACCTGCTGCAGCTCTTCGATCGCGGCTTGCAGCTCGGCGATGGCGTCGGTGACCAGCTCGTCGGGCTCGGGGAGGTCGGTACCGTCGTCGAGGGTCTCGTCCTTGAGCCACTTGAGGGCGTCGATCTTGAAGTGGCGCTCCCGGACCTCGCTGATGTGGAAGGGGCGCCAGCGGCCGTCGGGGGCGTCCTCGGGGGCGCGGCGGGCACGGCCGTGGGGGTCGGGGCCGAAGCAGCGCTCGAAGTCGGCGAAGTGCTGGGCCGACAGCGGCCGGTCCTTCTTGGTGATGTGGGGGACGTTGGTGCGGGCGTCGTAGATCCACACGCGCTCGGTGGAGACGCCCTTGGTGAAGAAGACGACGTTGGTCTTGGTGCCCGGGCTGTAGGGGGTGAAGGTGCCGTTGGGCAGCCGGAGGACGGTGTGGAGGTCGCAGTCCTGGGTGAGGATGGCGAAGACCTCGCCGGCTTGGTCGGCGAACAGGCAGTTGTCGGGGACGACGACGGCAGCGCGCCCGCCGGGCTTGAGGATCTGCATGACGTGCTGGAGGAAGTTGAGCTGCTTGTTGGAGGTGGCGATGGTGAAGTCGTCGCGGTCGGGGGCCTGGTTGGCGCCCTTGGTGCCGAACGGGGGGTTGGTGAGGACGACGTCGTGGCGGCGGCCGTCGAACGCCTCGTAGATGGAGTCGCCCAGGCGGATGTCGGGGTGGATGCCGTGCAGGTAGAGGTTCATGAGGGCGAGGCGGCGCGGGCGGGCGACGAGGTCCTGGCCGACGTAGGTGCGCTCCTTGACGCGGCGCGCGGTGTCGCGGTCGAGGGCGCCGCCCTGGGTCTGGGTCATGAGCCACTCGTAGGCGCAGACGAGGAAGCCGCCGGAGCCACACGCGGGGTCGCAGACGGTGAAGTCGGCGTGGGCGCACGGGTCGGGCTTGAGGCAGCGGACGATCGACTGGATGAGGAGGCGCGGGGTGAAGTACTGTCCGGCGCCCTTCTTGCCCTCGTTGGCGGCGCGCTCGAGCAGGTCCTCGAAGGCGGTGGCCTTGACGTCGATGTTGAGGGCGGACCAGTCGGTCTCGTCGATGAGGCCCAGGAGCTTTTTGAGGTTGACGGGGTTCGCAAAGCGCGACTGGGCGCCGGCGTAGATGTCGCCGAGGATGCCGGGCTGCCGGCCGAGGGTACGCAGGAGGTCGGTGTAGCGGTCGAGCAGCTCGGTGCCGGAGGTGTCGCGCAGGGTGGGCCAGGAGCAGCCCTTGGGCAGCTCGACGCTGCGCTCGTCGGCCATCTTGAGGAAGAGCAGGTAGGTGATCTGCTCGATGTAGTCGCCGTAGTCGATGCCGTCGTGACGCAGGGTGTTGCAGAACCCCCAGAGCTTCTGGCCGATGTCGCTCATCGCAGGGAGCCCCAGGGCTCCAACGGCTCGCTCGCGGTGCGGTGGGGACGGGACATGTGCTTCACCTCGGTCGGAGGGGAGTCTAGACGGTTGGTCCGGGTGAGGGAAGGTGCTGGCGTGTGACCGGGCGGTCCGAGGACCGCGGGGCTCCAGCCCCGCAGAGTGGGGGGGCCGGAGCGGGCCTGGAGGCCCGTGGCTCCTGGTCCCATGCGACGGTTGGTGGGGTGTGGCTACCTCTGCCTGGCGGTGCGGTCGGGACGTCCGCGCCCGCCATCTTCGGACTCGAGCCGGGGCTGAAGGAACCACTCGACCGCGGAGTGGAGCGAAATCTCCTCGGGGATGGCGTGTGCCGTCTCCGGCGTCAGGGTGATGAGGTGGAGCGTCGCTCGGGGATGCTCGCTCGACGCCGCCACCAGCGCCCGGACCTCGCGCTCCCTGGTAGCTGAGGCGTCGAGATCGGCACAGACCTGGACCAGTTGCATTGACCCACCGGGATGCCGGGCGAGGAAATCGACCTCGTGACCTGCCTCGGTGCGTACGTACGTCACCTCACAGCGTCGGCGAGCCAGCTCGATCATGACGGCGGTCTCGAGGGCGTGGCCCAGGTTCGCCCGACCTGTCCTGTCGAAGACCGGGATGAGACCGGGGTCAACCGGGTATGCCTTTCGGGGGTTGACCATGCGACGACGCTCGGAATCCGCCTCGACCCAGACTGTCCGCACGAGAAAGCAATCTTCCAGAAAGCCCAGGAGCTCGTGAACGGTGTCCCGTGAGATGGCCACACCCTGCGACTTCAAGGCGCCATGGAACCGCTCGACGCTGAACTTGCCGGCCGGGTTGCCGAGGAGGTGACGGACGAGCCATCGCAACCCGGTCACATTGGAGACGTTGTGCCGCTCCACAACGTCCCGCAGCATGGCGACATCTACGTAGTCGGCGAGCAGGCGCTGGCGATCGGCGGTCGCAAGACCCTGCGCCTCGGGGAACCCTCCACAGGCGAGGTACTCGAGCAGCGCCCCTTCGAGGCGTGACCGCTCGGCCGGGACCAGGCGATCTTCAGGGCCTGGGACACCAAGACCCCGGTGGTGGAGGAGGTACTCCTCGAAGCTGAAGGGGTAGATCACCACCTCCCACCCTCGGCCGCGCAGGGAGGTCGCGACCTCTCGGGAGAGCAGCGCTGCCGACGAGCCCGACACGAACAGCTCGATCTTCTCGGTGTCGAGCAACCGCCTCGCGAAGCGCTCCCAACCGTCCACCACCTGGACTTCGTCGAGGCACCAGGTCACGACGTGCTGCCCGCGCGCCGCCGGAACCTGACGGTAGTACTCCTCGACCAGAAGGCTGAGGTCGTGCATCTGCAGGCCAGACAGCCGCTCGTCTTCAAAGTTGATGTAAGGTAAGAACTTTTGTTCAATTCCCCGCTCGAGTCGTTGGCGCCGAAGCTGGTGCAGGTACGTGGTCTTTCCCGACCGCCGCATGCCGATGACCGCCGTCACCTTTCCAGGGAGCGCCACGGTGCCCCTCATTCGACGAGGGGTCGCCTCGCGCATGGGCCCACTCAGCGAGGCAGCGATCTGTTCGGCGAGACTGGCGCGAAAGCCACCGAAAGTACCTGACTCCACCATGCGTGGTATTTTCTCCTTCCTTCAGGGAGAAAAGCAAGACTTTTTCTCCCACAGGGAAGGAGAACTTTGCACCGTGGCAGCCACGCGGCGCCGGCGCTGCCGGGACAATCGCCCACTTCGTTCAGGCAGCGAGGGCGGCGTTGATGTCGGAGACGAGCTGCTCGAGGGCACCGCCGAAGGCGCGGCTCGCGGCGGTGAGGCCGCCATCGCGGGTGAAGACCGGAATGAGGTCGAAGTCGTCGAGGTCGAGGGAGAGGCTCTCGACGAGGTGGAGGCGGATGCGGTCGAGCCAGCGCTGCTGGTCCGGGGTGAAGATACGGCCCGCGGTGACGGCGGCCAGCGCGCGGTCGACGCGCTCGGTGGCTGTCAGCAGCGGCGCCTCGTCGCGGGCGGCGTGCTTGACCATCGAGATGATGTCGACGAGAGCCTTGCCGTAGCGCAGCTTGTGGGCCTTGCGGAGGGTCTGCTCGTCGAAGCGCTGGGGAGCGGTGGCAAGCTTTTGGCGCAGCTCGGTAAGGGCACGGGGACTCCAGCCTTCCGGGCGATCCAGCAGGATGCGGATCGCCTCCACGTGCTCGGGGTTGTGGCGCACGAACGTCGCAAAGGCAGCCAGGTAGTCCTCGGGCTTGTACTGGTGGCCGCTGCCGTCGCGGATGAGCCACTGGGAGGAGACCTGGTCCTCGGTTGTGTAGGCGACGAGGAAGGTGCGGGGCGCCCGGGGGAAGTGCTCGAGCAGGTCGAGGAACGCCGGGTCGCGCAGGAGCTGCATGGTGCTCGTGAAGTCGTCGGTCAGGCGGCGCGGCAGCGCGCGGGCGAAGCGGCCGAGGTCGCCGTTCTCGACGAACGCGGCGAACAGCGGCCGTGCCTCCGCCGCCATCTGCTTGTCGATGCGCTGCAACCGCTTGACGAGGCAACGGAGGTTGTAGTCGCGGTCGCGGTTGGCCCAGATGTCCTCGACGATCTCCCGGATGCTGCGCGTGGGCGGCGTCGGGGGCTCGGCAGTGATACCTGTGGCCTGCCGGAAGTACGCGAGCAGGGTGCCGTCGAAACAGTCGAAGACCGTGAAGTGGGATTTGTCGGGATAGTGGTCACCCTTGCGGGTGCCGCGTCCGAGCATCTGCTCGAACAGGATGCGCGAGCGGACGGTACGCAGGAAGACGATGAACTCGAGATCGGGGATGTCGACGCCGGTGGACAGCAGGTCGACGGTGACGGCGATGGCTGGCGTCGGGCGGTTGCGGAACTCGCGGATGCGCTGCAACGGGCGGTCGACGCGGCCGGTGATCTTGGTGACGAAGCTGTCGCCGCAGCCGAAAACGTCGCGACAGATGTCGACGAGCTGGTCGGCGTGCGAGGTGTGCGGCAGGTCGTTGTCGGCGAAGATGAGCGTCTTGGGGAAGCGGCCCCACTCGCGCTCGTGCTGGAGGGCGTGTTTTTTGAGCTCCTCGACGATCTTGCGGTTGGAGTCGGGGGAGGTGACGCGCCGCTCGACGTCGCCGGGGTTGAACTGCCGCTCGTCCTCGAGCAGGTCGAGGCGCTGGGCGCCGGTCTGGGTGTCGACGACGCCGACCTGCTCGCCCTCGTCGAGGAAGACGCCGCGCATGCGCACGTCGGAGCGGATGGCGACGGCGTCGTAGTCGACGAGGAACCATTCCCGCACCGCACGCTCGTACTCGTAGCGGAAGACGATGTCCCGGAAGTAGCTCGTGGTGTGCGCCGCCGGTGTGGCCGTGAGGCCGATCTTGACGGCGTCGAAGTGATCGAGGGTGCTGCGCCACACCGACAGCTCCTGGCTGGTGTAGCCGCGGTGGCACTCGTCGGCGACGATGAGGTCGAAGGCGTGGATGGGGATGTCGAGCCGATCGGCGTCCTCGTCGAGGTCCTCGTCGCCGAGGCCGAGGATGGCGTTGCGGCCGAGCACGTTGATGGCCATGCGCTGGATGGTGCAGACGTAGACGAAGGCGTGGCCTTTGTGGGGCGAGACCAGGTAGCTCGCGGGCAGGGTCTTCGGGTCGAACGGCTCGTCGCCGAGGTCGTCGCGGTGCAAGGCCTGGTTGTAGACCTCGTAGACCTGGTTGAACTTGAGGCCCGGCTCGGGCTCGAACGAGGCGAAGGCGCGCACGGCCTGGGCCGCCAGAGCGCGGCGGTCGACGAGGAACAGGATGCGGGTCGCCACCTTCGCCTTCATGAGGCGGTAGATCTGGTTGACGAGAGTGAAGGTCTTGCCGGTGCCGGTGGCCATGGCGAGCAGCATGTGGCGCTTGCGCTGGGCGAGCGCGGCCTCGACGGCCTGGTTGGCCTCGCGCTGGTAGAGGCGGAGCCTGGCGTGGTCGTTGGGGAGCGCCTGCAGCTCCTGGAGCGCGGCGTCGGCATCGCGATCGAGCAGCTCCCGGAGAGCCTGCGGGTTGTGGAATGCCGCCAGCTTCCTCGCCCGGCTCAGCGGGTGGCGAGCATCGCGGAAGTGGATGACCTCGCCGTTGGTGGCGTACAGAAACGGCGCGCGCAGGCCATCGAAGTTGAACTGGCTGCCCGTCAGGCCGCGTGCGTACCGCTCGGCCTGGGAGAGAACCTCCTGCGGGCCGAGACCGACGCGCTTGGCCTCGACGATGGCGATGACCTTGCCGTCGAGGGTGAGCGCGTAGTCCGCGGGGCCATTGTCGGTCGGCAGCTCGGTCTGGGCCACGGCCTGTCCCGGTCCCGGTCGGTACAGGGACGAGAACGGCCGCACGTCCCACCCCGCCGCAGCAAGCCGCGGATCGATGCGACGACGCCGGGTCTCCCACTCGCGTTCGTCCATGACTGCGTCGATTGTAGCCCCCCGCCCACCCTGCGCGCTTGGCACCACAGGTTGCCGCGGCTTCCTTCCATGGGACCGATCCCCGACAGCGGACGAGCCCGGCTGATCTCGCCGGGCGGGACAGGTGCGATTCTTGGTAGATCCTTACCCCTTTCCTGCCGGTTGGCAAGCGGAGAGGTCAAGACTCCCTTTCAAACCGTGCGTGCGGTTTTCCCGCACACCGCGTACCGGTGGGCTTCTTGGCATCGTTACGCGGCTCCCGGATATCGGATGGTGCCTCGCAGGCGATACAGGTCCCTCGAACCACGCCCGAGTCCACCGCTGAGCCTGGCCGGCGTGAAGGTTGCGACCACGGCGCGTGATCATCAGGCTCCGCAACCGCTCCTCCACGTACCGGTCCACCTGACTGAGCTTCTCGGCCGCGTTCCCGGTCCGGAAGTAATTGCCCCAACCTCGCAGTACGGGGTTGAGGTTCCGGATCACCACCCGGATGTCCTTCACGCCACACCAGCGCCGGTCAGTCAGCTCGTGCAACCGCCGCCGCACCCGCTGCATGGCTCGTGAGCTCGGCCAGCGATGCAGGAAGTAGACCCGCCGCCCCTGCCCCAGCAGGCAGCCCAACACGCGCTTGTGCAGGTGACAGCCGAGGAAGCTTCCGTCGGCTTTCGGAATGTGCCGCCGCAGCCCTGGCGTCGGACGGTACCGACCTGCGTTGAGTGCCTGCTGCACCTCCTCGAGCATCCTCGCCACGCCGTATGCCTCGATGGTCGCTAGGCTCTCGCCATCGACTCGCCTCGAGCTCCTGAAGATCGGTGCCGTCGTCAGCCTCAGCGTCCGCCGCATCCTGATCCAGCTCCCGCTCGGCTGCCCGGTCAAGGATGTCTTCCTTGCGGCCTGCGCCAATCTCCGACGCGCAGGCCCATTGCCGGCCTGACGTCCTACCGCAT
>JAAYVZ010000007.1 GCA_012516935.1 Holophagae bacterium | reverse complement strand
TCAGCCCCCCGGCCAACGACCCCGAGACCCGCCGCTTCCCCGGCCACCAGCGCGACCTCGGCAGCCCCACCAACACCACCGACGACCTCGACTACATGCATGCCAGGTACTACGGGGTGAAGATGGGGCGGCTGCTGAGCGTGGATCCGGGAGGCAGCCGGACAACGAGGCCGATGAGCTGGAATCGGTACGCCTACACTGTTGGGAACCCAGTGATCCTTGTTGATCCTGATGGCCGCGCCTGGCAGCCGCCGAAGTGGCTCAACGACATTGCCTCCATTGCGGCCGGCTTCCTGCCGGGACTCGGTGAGTTCCAAGACGGGACCGTGGCTCTCACCGGCTACGATCCCATAACGTCTGAGCCTGTGAAGTGGTCAGAGCGCGGCATCTGCGGCGTCTCTCTATTCGTTCCGTTCGTTGGCGGAAGAGCCGTGGCGAAGAGCGGCAGCGAGCTTCATCATATTGCTACCCATATCAACAAGCGTTTCGGTCCACAGTTCGCAGAGTTGTTCGAGCAAGCTGGCTTGTCGGTCAAGAAGTCAGTGGAGAACATCGTCGAGCTCGTTGGGCATTCAGGTCGTCACACGAATGCCTATCACAAGTGGGTGCTGGACCAGTTGCGGGATGCCACCAAGGGCCTTTCGGGAAGTGAGTTTGCGAAGGCTCTCCTAAAGCAGCTTGAGGTAATCAAAAGAATCCTGAAGAAGGATCCGCGGCTCCCGTACGTGATGGACGCCGCCGAACTAGAGGCACGCGCGATGAAGGCGACATAACGCCCAATTCGCTGGGAGAACTCGATGCAGTGGTACATGCTGGATCAACCAGAAGAGGTTGGGCTCATGGCAGTGAAGGCGTCAATCGGCTTGCCGGAGTCCTGGGCGTTCACGGTCGGCCAGCCTGTGTCATGGACCGACGAGATCAGCTTCGAGGCGATCCCCGACTCCGATGGTGCCGGTGAGGACTTCCTCGGCAACCACCTTTCGCTGCCAATTTTCTCCGCGCGTCTGCGCGCTCTGTTGGCAGAAGCCGGCGTTGATCAGGGGATACAGTATGTCCCCGTCCGGGTCTTCCACTCTGACGGGGTCGAACTACCCGGCTATGCGATCGCGAATGTCCCAGTAGTCGACGCGCTTGACCTCGGGCGAAGCCGCTACACTGTGTATCCCGACGACTACTTCCTGGAACGCCGTCGAGGCACAATCCAGATGATGCTCATCCCCGTCTTGAGACCTGACCGGCTTTCTGAGTACCACGTCTTCAGGCCCAAAGGGTTCGACGTCCAAATCTACTGCTCGGAGCGTTTTCGTGAGGTCGTCATCTCGAATAGCCTCACGGGCTGTGAGTTCCACAAGGTCAGGCAGGTCGGCGACCCAATGCCATGAACCCAGGAGGCATACCCATGACCAGCCACCGCCGCTTTCTGACCGTCCGCTCGCTCCTGTCGGCTGTCTGCTTCGCCGCGCTTGCCGCCGGCGCTGCCGCCGCCCAGACCGCGCCGTGCCCCGAGGGCGGCGTCCCGACCGCGGTCTGCACCTTCGTCGACGACGCGGCGCCGTACGCCACCTTCCTCGAGCAGGCCTGCACCCGCTCG
>JAAYVZ010000050.1 GCA_012516935.1 Holophagae bacterium | reverse complement strand
GGGGCGAGGGATGAGACCCGCCTCTCCCCCGCTGATGCGGGGGCGAGGGAGCAGCCGCGGGGAGAAATCCCCTCGCCCCGCATAGCGGGGAGAGGGTGGCGAGCGCAGCGAGCCGGGTGAGGGGTCAGAGGTACTGGCCTCGACCTTGCGTGCTGCGCCAGCGTGCGCTGTTACCCCCTCACCCTGCCCTCTCCCCCGCTGCCGCGGGGGCGAGGGATGAGACCTGCCTCCCCTCCGCTCTCGCGGGGGCGAGGGATCGAACTCTGCTGCCCTCGCGAGCAAAGGATCCCTCGCCCCGCATAGCGGGGAGAGGGTGGCGAGCGCAGCGAGCCGGGTGAGGGGCCAGAGGTGCTGCCCTCGACCTTCACTCCTTCTATGACCTCTTCCTTTTTGGGGCGCACATCCACCGAGCGCCTACTGCACGACCATCGACGGGACCTTGATCTCGTCGGCGAGCTTGCACTTGTACTCGGCGAACTCGGCCGCACCGGTGGCCTCGTCGACCAGCACCGCTTTCCCGTGCCCCTTCCACATGCCGGGCCGCAGCTCCATGCGGACGAAGTAGGTCTTGCCGGCCTCGGCCGTCAAGGTGAAGGCATCCTTCTCCTCGTCCGCCCACACCTGGTGCGCGCCTGGCGCCACCTTGACCTTGACGTAAGTACCGGGGTCCAGCTCGGCGACCTCGACGCCATCCACGTACACCGAGGTGTTGAGCGCCAAGCCGACGATCCGCTTCTTGCGGTAGAACGTCAGCACCGCGTTGTCGCCGAGATCCGCCGCAACCGTCACCGCGGCTGGCGCAGCCTCCGCCGTCACCTGCTGCTGCGGCGCCGTTGAACTGCACCCCGCCAGACCGATCACGACCATCACGCCGAACGCCACGATCCACCAGCTCCTCACCCGCATCTTCGGTCCTCCTTCCCGCGCACCGGGTGCTGGCACGCACCCGCCGCGCCCGAGCCGTCGCTTGAAATCGACTCGCTGCCGAGCTCGAGGCAATCCGGATGCCATCCACGGTCTCGAGTGAGATCGCTGATTCGACACGAGATCCGCACCGCTCGACGGGGCGCGGGGCCGAGCCTGATACCTCGGCAGGTATCGCCGCTACCCCAGCGTCCATCGAGCCGGGGCTTCAAAGCTCGCGCAAGGCGGTGGCGACCGGCAGCCGCGCGGCACGGATCGCCGGCAGCACACCGCCGACCAGACCCATGACCACCGCGAACCCGATCCCCAGGACCAGGATCCCGGGGGTGATCTTGAACGCGAACGACTGGTGCGACAGCGTCTGCCAGTTGAGGGTGCCGGTGGTGAAGCCGTTGAGCGGCAGCACCGCGAGGCAGGCGATCGCTCCGCCCACCGTGGCGATCAGCACCGACTCGACCACGAACGACGCCACCACGCTGCCCGCACCGAAGCCGAGCGCGCGCAGCGTCGCGATCTCCCGCGAGCGCTCCGCCACCGCGGAGTACATCGTGTTGAGCGCGCCGAAGATCGCGCCCACCGCCATGACCAGCGACACGAGCGACCCCAGGATCGTGATCATCTGCGTGAGCTGCTGCGATTGCTTCTCGTAGTAGGCGAGCTCGGGCTCGGCCTGAACGCGCAGCCGCGGGTTGGTCGACAGCGCGTCGGCGAAACCGGGGTAGCTGGCCACCGAGTCGAGCCGTACCGTCACCGACTGGAAGACATTCTGTGGCCGTTGGTACGTCTGGTTGAGCACGTTGGCGTCACACCACAGCTCGGAGTCGAAGGCGCTGCCGCCGGCGTCGAACCGGCCGACGACCGTCCAGGTGCCGCCGCCGAAGCGCACCGTCTGCCCGACCCCGAACCCGGCGTAGGCCCGCGAGGCGTTGGTTCCCACCACGAGCTCCGCGAGCCCAGGCTGGAGGAAGCGCCCCTCGGCAAGCCGCACCGTCGGCCGGACCGCGAGCACTCGCGGCGAGACGCCGCGCACCTGCACGTTGGCGTCGGTACCGGTGTTGGCGAGCGGAAATGCCGCCACCACCACGACCTCGGGGCTGGCCAGCGGCCCCTCGGCCCCGCGAGCCACGCCCGGCGCATCCTCGACGAGCCTGACCTGCTCGAGGTCGAGCACCGAATACATCTCGGTCGACGCCCCCGAGCGGAGGACGATCGCGTTGGACGGCGAGCCGGAGGCGACGAGCGTGGCCCGGAACCCCCGCGCCATCGCCAACGTCGCCACGAGCACCCCGACCGTGCCGGTGACGCCCAGCACCGCCACCAGCGCCGAGGCCCAGCGCTGCTGCACGCTCCGCATGCTGTAGACGAGCGGGATCGCCATCTCACACCCTCCGCAGCGCGTCGACCACCCGCAGCCGCATTGCCGCCAGCGCCGGCAGCAGCCCGGCCCCCAGCCCCACCAGTACCGTCAGGACCACCCCCTGCACGAGATGAGACAACGGCACGAAAAAGGTCAGACCCGGCACCACCTGGCCGAGGCCGGGGGCGATGCCGAGCGCCACCAGCATCCCCAACAACCCACCCTGCAGCGCGATAAGCAGGGATTCCACGAGCACCAGCCCGAGCACGAAGCGGTCCGAGTACCCGACGGTCTTGAGCACCGCCAGCTCGCCCACCCGCTCCCGCACCGAGGTCGCCATCGTGTTGCCGGTCACCAGCAGCAGCGTGAAGAACACCACCCCACCGATCGACAGGATGATGAGCTCGAGGTTGCCCACCTGCTTGACGAACGCGGCGGCGAAAGCGCGCTCCGGCTCGGTCTTGGTCTCGTGCGCCGAGTTGGCGAACCGCTCGTCGATGGCGCGCGCAACCTCGACGGCGCGGTCCGGGCTCGCCACCACGACCGTGTACCACCCGACCAGCCCCTTGAACCAGTTGGGCCCGTTCTCTTCGAGGTACTTCTTGTGGAACCAAAGCTGCGTCTCGTCGCCGCCCGGGCGCGGGTCGGTGTAGATCGCCCGCACGTTGAGCTCCCAGGTCCCGGGAAAGATCGTGCCCCTGAGCGGCACCCGGTCACCCAGCGCGAAGCCGTAGCGCTCGGCGGTCGCGGCGCCCACCACGCACCCTTGCCGGTCGGCCACGAAGTCGCGCCACTGCCCGGGATCGATCACGACCTCCGGAAAGACCTCGTGGTACGTCTCGGTCTCGATGGCGAGCTGGGCGAAGAAGTTCTTCTCCTCCTGGTAGACGCCGCCGAACCACGAGGCGTGGGTGGCGGCGGTCACGCCGTCGATCTGCAGCAGCCGCTCACGGTACGAGACCGGCAGCGGCTGCGTCAGCGACGTGCGGTTGATGACCACGAGCCGGTTGGCGCCGGCCACGTCCACGCCCTGGTAAAACGCCGCGTGCACCGCCGCCAGCAGCCCGTACAGCGTCATGGCGATCAGGAACGAGCCGATCGTCAGCGTCGTCCTGATTTTCTTGCGCGTGAGGTTGGCCCACACGAGTGGGAGGTACTTCATCGCCGGCTCCTCACACCGCCTCGACCAGCACGCCCTTGTCGAGGTGCAGCAGGGCATGGGCGCGTTCCGCCGCCCGCGGGTCGTGCGTCACCATGAGCACCGTCTTGCCGTGCTCGTCCACCAGCCGCGTGATGAGCTCCATGATCTCCTCGGCGCTGCGCCGGTCGAGGTCGCCCGTGGGCTCGTCGGCGAGCAGGAACGTCGGGTCGGCCACCAGCGCGCGGGCGATCGCCACCCGCTGCTCCTGCCCGCCCGAGAGCTGGCGCGGGTAATGGTGCATGCGGTCAGCGAGCCCCACCAGGTCGAGTGCCGTCTCCACGTGCCGCTTGCGCTCCGACTTGGACAGCTTGGTCAGCAGCAGCGGCAGCTCCACGTTCTGGAACGCGGTCAGGACCGGGAGGAGGTTGTACATCTGGAAGATGAACCCCACGTGCCGCGCCCGCCAGGCGGTGAGCTTGGCGGCCGACAAGCGCGAGATCTCATCCCCCGCCACCGTCACCGAGCCCGAGGTCGGCACGTCGAGCCCGCCCAACAGGTTCAGCAGCGTCGTCTTGCCGGAGCCCGACGGCCCCATGAACGCCACGAAGTCGCCCGCCTCCACGTCCAGGTTGAGCCCCTGCAGGACGTGGATCTCCTCGCTCCCCCGCAGGTACCGCTTGTCGAGTGCACGCACCTGAATCAGGCTGCCGTTCCCCAGGCCATCCACACGAACCATACCGACCTCCCGACCCCACCGCCGACCGCGCCAGGCGGACAGCATCCGACCCGTGGCCGTTGCCTTCCTGGCCCCTGCCGACCTGTCTCCTACCTCACCCTGACCCGTTGCCCGTCGCGCAGCCCGACCGGCCCGTCGACCACCAGCCTATCGCCCGCCGCCACGCCAGCCAGCACCTCCACCTCGTCGGCGCGTAGGACACCGAGGGTCACCGCCCGCCGCTCCACCGTGCCCTCGCGCAGCCGGAAGACCACCGGTCGGCCGCCGTCCTGCTGCACGGCTGCACGCGGGATAAGCGCCGCGGCGACCGGGGCCTCGCCCGCCTGCTCGGCGGCCAGGAACGCCACCTTCACGCCCATGTCGGGGAGGATACGCGGGTCGAGCGCGCCGAAGCTGATCCGCACCTTGACCGTGGCCTTCTGCCGATCTGCCGTCGGGATCACGGTCCGGACGCTGGCCGGGATCTTCCAGTCGGGGTACGCGTCGAGCGTCGCTTCGACCTTCTGCCCCGGCTGCACCCGTGCGATGTAGGCCTCGTTGACGTCGACCTCGATCTCGAGCGAGGTCATGTCGACGATGGTCGAGATCCCGGTACGCGTGAACCCGCCACCGGCCGAGACCGGCGAGACCATCTCGCCCACCTGTGCATCCTTCGACACCGCCACACCGGCGAACGGCGCCCGCACCACGCAGTTGGCGAGGTCCTGCCGTGCGATGCCGATCGCCGCCTCGGCGCTCGCTACCTGCCGGCGGCCGAGCGTGAGGCGCGCCTCGAGGCTGTGGGCGAGGGTGCGCGCCGCGTCCAGCGCCTGAACGGACGACCCCCCGTCCCTCTCGAGATCCTCCTGCCGCTCCAGCTCCCGCTCGGCGTTGGCGAGGTTGACCTCGAGGTCGGCGATCGCCGCCTCCGCCGCGTCGCGCTCGGCGATCGCCGCCACCAGGCGCGCCCGCACGTCCGACTCGTCGAGCCGCGCCAGCACCTGCCCGGCCTCGACCCGCATCCCCTCGTCGACCAGCACCTCGACCACCCGGCCGGTGATCTTGGCCGCCACCGTCGCCCGCACCCGCGGCGTCACGTACCCCGACGCGTTGAGCAGCGCCGCTGCTCGTCCGCCAGCGGCGCGCGCCGAGGCCACCTTGACCTCGGGCGGCCTGCCGCCGAGCGTCACCAACGCCCCCACAGCCACCGCCACGAGCACCAGCACCACCCACAGCCACCGCTTCAGCCTCGGCCCGCCGCCGGTGCCGCGCTGGCTCTCGTCGATCCTCAGAGCACCCAGGTCCGGCCGCCCGGCCTTGCCTTCCGCTGTCATCCCGTCCTCCGTCCTCCCGAAGGGCCCGCTGCCGATGTTGTACGTTCCTGCGGTGTGGCTGGTTCACCGCTCCGGCCCCCACCGGCAACCTCTCCCCACCCTCCCACCCAGGGGGTCAAGACCTCTGTCGCCGCGGGGGTCAATACATTTGTCGCTTGACACCCTCTCC
>JAAYVZ010000049.1 GCA_012516935.1 Holophagae bacterium | reverse complement strand
TGGACCGCCCCTCCCCGCATCCCTACCGCGGTGGGAGCCGACTCGGCGCACCAGGATGATTACCGGAGCATCGTCCACAGGTAGGTCCATTCCAGCGCCCTGATCTGGGCCTTCTGGCTGCTCACCGAGCCAAAACCGTGTCCGCCCTCGAGGTTTTCGAAATAGTAGACGGGGTGGCCCAGGTCGGTCATCTTGGCGACCATCTTGCGGGCGTGCCCGGGGTGAACACGGTCGTCGCGCGTGGTGGTCCAGAAAAACACCTTCGGGTAGCGCACATCCTTGCGCACGAGCTGGTACGGAGACCACTGCCGGATGAACGCCCAGTCCTCGGGCGTGTCGGGATCGCCGTACTCCGCCATCCAGCTCGCCCCGGCCAGCAACGTGTGGTAGCGCTGCATATCGAGCAACGGCACCTGGCAGACCACCGCGTTGAAGAGGTCGGGCCGCAGGGTGAACGTTCCGCCGACGAGCAGACCTCCCTGCGACCCACCCATGATCCCGAGGTGCCTCGGAGACGTGACCCGGCGGGCGACGAGGTCCTCGGCGACCGCGATGAAGTCCTCGAACGACTTGATCCGGTTGTGCTTGAGCGCCGCCTGGTGCCATCGGGGGCCGAACTCGCCCCCGCCGCGGATGTTGGCGAGCGCGTACACGCCCCCTCGCTCGAGCCACGCGGCGCCGGTCATCGCGCTGTGGCCGGGCAGCACCGAGTTCTCGAACCCACCGTAGCCGTACAGCAGCGTCGGCCGTGCTCCGTCGGCGACGAAGCCTTTCGGCAACACGAGGAAGTACGGAATCCTGGTGCCGTCCTTCGAGGTCGCCTCGTGCTGCTCGACCCGCACACCGTCGGCGGCGAACTGCAGCAGCAGGGTCTTGACCTTCTCCACCTTGCCGCCAACCGACAGATAGAGCGACGGGGGCGTGAGGAAATCCTCGTAGGTATAGAAGAAGGCATCGTCCTCGAGGCGCGTCGCCATGACCCCGGCGACCCCGAGACCGGGCAGAGGGATCTCCTCGCGCGTCCAGCCAACGGCGGTCGGTTCCAGGCGGAACAGCCGGCTGTGAACGTTGTCGAGCGTACTCACCAGCACCAAGTCGCGAGTGACTGCGACACCTTCGAGCGACGAGCGCTCGGTGGGCTCGAACAGCACGTCGCAGAGTGGGCGCCCCTGGAGCAAGTCGTCGAGGTCGACAGAAAGCAGCGCCCCACCCGGGTAGGTCGTCTCGCCGGGTTTCCAGTCGGTCCGCAGAGCAAACAGCACTCGGTCGCGGAAGATCCCCTTGAAGTCCGCGTCCTCGGGGATCGGCAGGCGGACGAGCCGGTCACCCAGGCCGAGAAAGGTATCGGCGAGGTAGAACCTCGGCAGCCGCGTGACCAGCATGAAGCGACCCTCCGGTGTCTCGACCGCCAGCGGCCAGGCACCAACGTCCTCGACACGACCCTCAAAGACCGTGCGGGCCGAGGCGAGTGGTGTGCCACGCTGCCACTCCTTGACGATACGGGGGTAGCCGGAGGAGGTCAGCGAGCCCTCGCCGAAATCGGTGGCGATCCACAGCGTGTCGGCATCCTTCCACGCCGCCGTGCTCTTCGCCTCGGGAAGGAAAAACCCGCCCTCCACGAACGTCTTGCTGGCGCTGTCGAACTCCCGCTGCTCGGCCGCGTCGGCCCCGCCCCGTGACAGGCTCACGAGGCACAGCCGATCCTCCGGGCCGAGACAGTTGCTGCCTTTGTACACCCACGGCACGCCGTCGGCCTTGGCCATGGCGTCGATGTCCAGCACGGTCTCCCAGTCCGGCGCCGGCGTGCGGTACGACGCCAGGCTCGTGCGCCGCAGGATCCCGCGCTCGTGCACCTCGTCGGTCCAGAAGTTGTAGACCATGCCGCCGCGGAAACCCGGGAACGGGATGCGTTCCTTGGCGTCCAGGATCCCCTGCAGACGGGCGAAAAGCCCGCGGTACTCCTTCTTTTTTCCGAACTCGGCGAGCGTCCGCTGGTTCTGCGCCTTCACCCACGCGATCGCCTTCTTGCCGCCGATCTCCTCGAGCCAGAGGTAGGGATCGTCTTCGCCCGCGCCGAGTGCTACCGCTGGCAATCCGAGCAATACCATCATCACGACCGTCTTGAGCATGCGTTCGGTCTCCCGGTTCCGGCGCCGCGATCACCGTCCCGGCGCCGCGATGATTGTACGCACGAACCGGCTCGACGTTGCTGCCGCGCCCGCGGCGTGGTCGTCGTGGCCGTGACCGTCGTCTTGGACGGGGCCGCGAACCCGGTCGGCGCTTCCTCTACCCCCGGACCAAGCTCACCGTCGGGGTCCGTGGAGGTGGCGCAAAGGGCCGGCGTTCTCGTCGCCCGAGCCCGCGACGACAACGAGGTCACTTCTTCCAAGCGCGCTCGATCCAGGGGATCGCCGCGCGCATGTACGGCACGAACGCCGGCACCTGGTAGTGGGTGACGCCGTCGACCACCACCAGCTTGACCTTCACGCCCTTGTCGTCGAGCACCTTGGCGATGGCGGCCGTGGGCCCCAGCGGCACCACCTCGTCGTTGCGGCTGTGGATGAGGTACAGCGGGATGCGCCAGGCCACCTCGGCGGAACCCTCTTGAGGCCTGCCCGCGACGATGAGCGCCGCGGTGAAGAGCTCCTGGTGTCTGGCCGCGAGCGCCCACGTCCCCATGCCGCCCATGCTGAATCCCGTGATCAGCGTCCGTGCCGGGTCGATCGCCCAGCTCGCGCGGACGTGGTCGAGCAGCACCAGGACGTCCGTCTCGGCCTGCGGCTCGGTCCAGCGCCCGGCCGTGCAGTCCGGCGCGACGATGATCGCGCCCAGCTTGCGGAGCGCCGGCTCCACGAGGTTGACCAGGAACGGCTTCGAGAAGTAGGGCGTGACGGTGCCGCCGTAGTGCAGCGCCAGCACCAGCGGCACCGGCTTGCCGGGCGAGTAGCCGCCCGGGATCACGATGGTGTAGCGCTGCCCGCTCGCGGGCACCACCTCCTCGCGCACGGTCGGCAGATTGGCGCCCCAGCTACCGGACGCACCTGCGACGAGAGCCATCAACCAAGCGAAGGAAGGCAGGACGAGCGCGCACAGGTTTTTCATGACCGAGATGGAACAGCGTCCAGCAAACCGCGCGAAGGGTCAGCTGGTGGGCTCACCGTCGGCGTCGCTGGAGATGGCGCGGCCGTCGAGGTGGGTGGGCCCGACTTCGTCCCGCGATCGCGGACGATCACGGACTCCCGCAGGTAACGGCGAGCCGCCTCGATGCCATTCGGTGCCAGGGTCCGCATGATATCGGGGCACCGCGCGCCGAGGCCCTCCACCAGCACGTAGCCGGGCAGGACGCCTGTCTGGTAGATCTCGATCAGTGTCCTGAGGTCCTTCGGGGCATCCGCAAAAGAGTCGCCGCCCATCGAGGTCGGGCTACTGTCTTCCTCCGCTCCCGCTCCAGGCGGGTTCGGGAGCGCTGCCACACGCGCCTCGAAGTAGGCCTTCGTGCACTCGAGCTCTTCGTCGAGAGTCAGCCGGTATGGTTCACGGCGGCCCAGCCGCTCGGCACGGTAATCGTCCTCGTTTCGCCAGATCGCCTTGCACATGGCGTACGTCAACCAGCCAGGGATCTCCTCCTCTTTGCCGACCGCAACGCCTACCGGCACGTTCTTGCCAGCCCGCTCCCCCACCAACCCGGCGGGCGGAACGAACGGCACCCTGCGGACCCAGAAGTCGGTTTGCAGCGCCAGGGCACGCAAGGCCTGATCCGCCTCCTTGTAGCCCGGGCGGTAGAGAAGCGCCTCCAGGTACTCGTCGCGCGCCTCGTCGTAGCGTCCCAGCCGTTCCAACGCATGGGCCGCGAAACGGTGCGCCTGTGCCAGCGTGGGGTCGAGCGCGATTGCCTGCCGGTAGCGCCTGAGTGCCTCGAGGTGGTCTCCCTTGCCGAACGGCACGTCTCCAGAGAACAGCCAGCCCGGCCCGTACTCGGGGTCGAGGGCAAGGCCCTTGTCGTATGCCTGCAGAGCCTCATCCATCTGCTTGGCGCCGAATAGCCTCTCGGCCTCCTCGAAGTGCGGCTTCGCATCTGGCTTCGGCTCCCAGGGCACCAGCTCCACCTTCGCGCTGCCGGCACGGGCGGCCCGGAAGCCGCTCGACGTGCCCTCGCACGCGACATCCGACAGCGGCTTCTTCACGGGTGTGCTTCCTATCTCGTAGACGAGCTTCGACCGGTTCGCGATCTGCAACAGCTTCGGAGGGAGAGGTTCCTCACCCTGTGACACAGGCACGGCGAACAGAGCTCGGCTCGCAGCGAGCAATCCGACAACCAATGTCTTTCTCATGCCAGGATTGTAGCGTGTGTTCGGTGGCAGGGCGCATCACGGTTGACCGAGATCTCGGCGTCGTTGCAGACGGTGGCCGCTCGGCGACTACCTGGGCGCGCTCCTGGTTCGCATGCGCGGCCGCGCCTCCGTGTCGTGGAGAGCCAAGGCACACAACCGTCCGGTGATGGCGAGCATCGCTCTGGGCTGCCTGGCGTGGGCGATCGCCGTGCCGGGCTCGCCGATCGGCGTGGGCTTCTCCGGCAGTGAGACCGGGATCGGCGCCGGCCAGTGGGCGCTGTACTTCTGGGAGCACGCCCGCGCCGTGCTGCTTTTCGACCTCCCCCGCCTGTTCGGCGGCCGGCTCACCTCGATCAGCCCGGCGTCGCCGGGCGCGGTTGCGGCGGCGCTGGGTTTTCGCGCTCTGTTCGGTCTCGGCGTCGTGGAGATGGGTCTGACGGGGTGGCGCCGCCTGCGCCCGAACCGCGCCTTCCACGCCACCGTGCGAGGCGCCTGGGTGTGGTGCGAGCCGCTCGCGGCGCTTTGCGGCGAGCTTCGCCGCGAGGGAAGGCTGGCCGCGCCGGCGGGCCGCTCCGCCGCCACACCTGCCCTGGAGCTCGTGAAGGCGTTTCACCACCTCGCGACGTGAACACCGCGGGGGATCCAGCAGCCGGCCGGGTTCAACCTGGAACACCCGAGGTGGATGTGCCGGCTCGGGACCTGGGCAGCCACCTCATGTCAGCGGTTCCGGTACACGACCCCGCCCGCTGTCACCGCCCCACAAGCCACGAAGCTCGCCACCATCCCGAGCAGCAGCGACATGTCGCCTTGCAGGTACCCGTGCGCGATACCGATGAGCTGCAATAAGTTGAACCCACCGAAGGTGAGTAACGAGACGTCCTTGGCGCTGCGTGTGCGGAGGATTCTCACCGCCTGCGGAACGAACAGCGAGGCGTTGACCATCAGACCCAAGCCGAACGTGATAGCGACTATCTCCTTGAGCGTCATGAGCCCTCCCTCGGTATCATCGCCCGGTCGCCGAGAAAGCGTCTACCGGTGGGCGACCATCGATTGCCAGCCGTGGCGTTGCGCTCGAGATCGAGGTGCGGCCAGCCGTGCAATTGGGTCCAGATCGGAACCGGTGCACGAAACGGCGACGCCGCACCGGCAGCCAGATACCGTCCACGGCTCCGACCGGTCAGGTCGGATAGTTGCCCACAATGTGCTTTGACCCTACAATCCTGTCATGCGAATGAACGCTGCTGCGGGCAGGTGGGCGCGTCGTCTCGATGGCCGGCGCGCGGCGGGTACCTGCCACTCGCGAGTCGGGCGGCAGCCGAGCTGCGGGAGACCGTGTCATGAGCCTCGTCGGAACACTTAGCGAGCTACCCCTGATCGATATCCTCGACATGCTTTTCATGACCGAAAAGACCGGCCGGCTGAGCCTGGCCAGTACCAGCGCCGAGGGTATGGTCGTGTTCCGCAAGGGCCGCATCATCTACGCCTCCTCCAACTCCGCCCGCGAGGCATTCGGCAACATTCTCGTGTGCCTCAAGCTCGTCGATGAGGGAACGCTTCGCAAGGCTCTCATCAAGCAGCACCGCTCACGGGAGGAGCGGCGACTGGGGAGGATTCTGGTCGAAATGGGCGCCCTCAAGGCGGAAGACCTCGAGAGCGTCGTGCAGCATCAGATCGAGCGCGTACTCTCTGACCTCCTGAGTTGGCAGGAAGGGTTTTTCAAGTTCGAGACGCTCGACATCCCCGATCGCGGTGAGGTCGAGGTGGACGGACGCGAGTTCCTCGCCGAGCGGGGGCTCAACACGCACAAGGTCGCCCTCGACCTCGCACGCCGCCAGGACGAGGTACAACAGCCTCACGGCACGACAACCGCGGCCGGCGGCCGGCGGACCGCTGCCCGCAGGCCAAGATCCTCACCACCGCCCCAGCCCCCACCGATAGGAGAACCGGTCACGCTCCGACAGATCATCGCCAGCCAAGCCAGACCTGCCTTCACTGCCGAGACGACGTTGCGGCTTCTCCGCCAGGCACGTAGTGTGCTCAGGCGCGGCGTGCTCCTCCTGGTGGAGCAGTACGGTGCTGTCGGCGTCGGCCAGTTCGGCTTGGCAGATGAGGAGACCTCCGCCGACGAGCGCGTGCGGAACCTGTGGCTACCGCTCGACGAGCCGTCCGTGTTGGCGCAGGTCGTGCGCGGCAAGGCCACGTACCACGGCAGCTTGCCCGAAGGTAGGCTTCACGAGACTCTGGTCGCCGAGCTCGGGGGGGAATGGCCGAGGGAAGTGGCCGTGCTTCCAGTGGTTGCGTCCGATCATGTGGTGGCCGTTGTTTACGGTGACAACGAGCCCGATCGAACCCCAATCCCGTCGCTCGAGCCGCTGACCGCGGCGCTGGCGAGCATCGGTCGGAGCATGGAAGCACCTGGCGGCTCGACTCGCGCCGCCTCTTAGCCTCGCCCTGGTTGGTCTCATCACCGCGCGAGGAACCTGCCGGAGAAAGCGGAAGGTCCGCGTTGGCGCGCTCGCCAAGCGCCGGATGGGCGTGCACCGCCGCGCAGCGGGGTTGTAGCATGTATCGCCACGGGCGTGGCGCGGAGGTGTTCGTGATTCGAAGGTGGATGGCCGGCTGGTTCTGTTTCGCTCTCGTCTTTGCCCTCGCGGGTGCCTCGTCGCCGATCGTCGCCGAGAACCTCCCGCCTGCGGGTGAGCGGCGGCTCGCCTTGGAGAAGGCCTCGGTCCTCGGCTCGGTGCTGTACCTGGCGGCCCACCCCGACGACGAGAACACCGCTCTGCTGGCGTATCTGGCCAAAGGCCGCCGCCTGCGGACCGCGTACCTGTCGCTCACCCGCGGCGACGGCGGCCAAAACCTCATCGGCACCGAGCAGGGCGACGCCCTCGGTGCCATTCGCACACAGGAGCTGCTGGCCGCTCGGCGGGTCGACGGAGCTGAGCAGTTCTTCACGCGGGCCATCGACTTCGGGTACTCGAAGACGGCCGAGGAAACGTTGCGTTTCTGGGGCCACGACGAGATCCTCGCTGACGTCGTGTGGGTGATCCGCTCCTTCCGCCCCGACGTCGTCATCACCCGGTTCCCGGAGAGCGGTGAGGGCGGGCACGGGCACCACACCGCCTCGGCGATCCTCGCCCGAGAGGCGTTCGAGGCGGCTGGAGACCCGCAGCGTTTCCCGGAGCAACTGGCGCACGTAGCGCCCTGGAAGGCCACGCGGCTGCTGTGGAACGCCTGGCGCCGAGAAGGACAACCCGTGCCGAGCACACCCCGCCTGACGGTGGACCTCGGCACCTACGACCCACTGCTCGGCCAGGCCTACACCGAGCTTGCGGCCACGGCCCGCACCTTCCACAAGAGCCAGGGGTTCGGCAGCTCACCGCGGCGAGGGCCGGTTCCCAACGAGCTCGAGCTGGTCGCCGGCTCCCCTGCCGAGAAAGACCTGATGGAGGGTATCGACACGTCGTGGCGCCGGCTCCCCGGCGGTGATGCCGTCGAGGCAGCCCTCAGCCGGGCCCGCTCTACCTACGCCGATGCCGCACCGCACCTGGCGGTCCCCGCGCTCCTTGAGGCCCACGAAGCGCTTCGGCGCCTCGCACCGGACCCCTGGGTCGACGTGAAGCGGGGCGAGCTCGAAGCCCTCATCCGAGCGTGCACCGGCCTGTGGCTCGAGGCCACTGCCAGTGAGGCATCGGTGTCGCCGGGCTCGACGCTCAAGGTCACAGCCACGGCGATCAACCG
Organism: Holophagae bacterium; assembly: GCA_012516935.1. Taxonomy (GTDB): domain Bacteria; phylum Acidobacteriota; class Thermoanaerobaculia; order Thermoanaerobaculales; family Thermoanaerobaculaceae; genus JAAYVZ01. The sequence goes on along the minus strand of JAAYVZ010000049.1, from coordinate 20,239 downwards.
CTCGCCGGCGCCGCTCCGCCTGCTGCGCGTGACGCCCTCGCTCGGTGGCGTGCCCTTGCCGGCCGACGCCGCGCTCGGTACCAACCAGCCCAAGGTCACGGAGCTGGCGCTGGCCGTGCCGGCCGATATGCCCGTCACGCACCCGTATTGGCTCGCCGGCCAGCACCGCAACGGGCGGTACGAGATCGGCGACCTCCGGCTGGTCGGCAGGCCTGAGGCGCCGGCGCCGCTGAGCGTCACGTTCACGGTTGCGCTCGCCGGGAACGAGCTGGAGCTGGCGGTCCCGGTGGAGCACCGCCTGACCGACCCGGTGAACGGCGAGCGCATTTGCCCGGTTGCGATCGTGCCGCCGGTCACGGCGACCTTCGCGGCGCCCGTGCTCGTGTTCGCCGACAGCTCACCCCGACCGGTCCCGCTCCGCGTGCGGGCGCACCGCGCGGATGCCTTCGCCCGGCTGGCCTTGCGGCTGCCGCCGGGTTTCGCCGCCAAGCCCGAGTCGGTCGATGTCCATCTCGCCAGGATCGACGAGGAGAAGACCGTCGTCTTCGAGGTCGCGGCACCTTCCGATCCGGCCGCGGGTGAGATCGCTGCGGTGGTGCTGAACGGTGCAGCCACCGTGGCGCGCGGCGACGAGGTCCTCGACTACCCGCACATCCCGCCGCTGCAGCTCTTGCCCCCGTCGGTCGTACGGGCGGTTCGCGTCCGAGCAACCGCCGGCGTCCGCCGCATCGGCTACATCCCGGGCGCTGGCGACGAGGTCGGAGAGGTACTGCGCCAGCTCGGCCTCGTGGTCGTGACGCTCGACGCGGCGGACCTCGACGGAGCGGCGTTGGCCCAGCTCGACGCCGTGGTGACCGGGGTGCGCGCCGCCAACACCCGCCCAGAGCTGGCGACGGCGATGCCGGTGCTTCTCGACTTCGTGGCCAGCGGCGGCACTCTGGTGATGCAGTACAACACCGAACGTGGGCTCGACATGGCGCGTTTCGCGCCGTTCCCACTCAAGCTCTCCCGCAACCGTGTCACCGACGAGGCCGCCCCAGTCCGCTTCCTCCTCCCCGAGCACCCGGTCCTCTCGGAGCCGAACCGGCTCACCGACGCCGACTTCGCTGGATGGATCCAGGAGCGGGGTCTGTATTTCGCCGAAGAGTGGGACCCGGCCTACGCCGCGCCTCTCGGCATGCACGACCCTGGCGAAAACGAGCTGACCGGCTCGCTCCTCGTCGCCCGCCACGGCAGGGGGCGATACGTGTACACCGGCTTGGCGTTCTTCCGCCAACTGCCAGCCGGCAACCCCGGCGCGATCAGGCTGTTCCTCAACCTCCTCGGGACCGGCAGGAGCCATGGATAGGGACGAGGCGCCACCGTTCGGCGGGAGCTGGCGCCGGCTCTATCTGGTGGTGTTGGCGAACCTCGGCTTCTGGATCGCCGTCATGGCGGCGCTGACCTGGGCGTACCGATGAGCGGGGTCGGGCCGTGAGCCAGCTCGACTGGGGCGTGCTCGTCACGGCTCTCGTCGCAATGGTCGCGTACGGAGTCTGGCGCAGCCGTGGCCAGCGCTCCGGCGAGCAGTTCCTGACCGGACGGGAGATGCGTTGGACCACGGTGGGCCTGTCGATCATGGCCACCCAGGCATCCGCGATCACCTTCCTCTCCACACCAGGCCAAGCGTATGCCGATGGCATGCGCTTCGCCCAGTTCTACCTCGGCCTGCCGCTCGCCATGATCGCCATCTCGATCTGGGCGGTGCCGCTTTTCCATCGGCTCAAGGTTCACACCGCCTACGAGATGCTGGAGACGCGCTTCGACCTCAAGACGCGCACGCTGACGGCGCTGCTGTTTCTGCTCCAGCGAGGTCTTGCCGCAGGGCTCACGATCTTCGCCCCCTCTCTCATCGTCTCGGTGATCCTCGGCTGGGATATCCGGCCGACGATCGCGGTGATCGGCCTTTTGGTCGTCGTCTACACCACCTGCGGCGGGACGCGCGCCGTGAGCTACACGCAACGGCTGCAGGTCGGCATCATCCTGGCCGGCATGGCCACCGCGTTCGGGGTGCTGTGGGCACGGCTGCCGGACGGCGTCGGTCTTTTCGACGCCTGGCACGTGGCGGGGACCGCCGGGCGCATGAACGCCATCGTCGTCTCGGGCGACATCAACGACCGATACACGCTGTTCTCTGGGCTAATCGGCGGGACGTTCCTCGCTCTGGCCTACTTCGGTACCGATCAATCGCAGGTGCAGCGCCTGCTCACGGGTCGTTCCGTCGCCCACTCGCGGCTCGGCTTGCTGCTCAACGGCATGCTCAAGGTACCGATGCAGCTCGCCATACTGCTGCTGGGCGTGACCGTTTTCGCCTTCTACCAGCTCAACCCGGGGCCGGTGTTCCACAACCCGGTGGCGGTGAACCAGGCCCGCGGTGGCGTACACGGTCAGGCATTCGGCGCGGCCGAAGACCGCTTCGAGGTGGCGGCAGCGGCTCGCGCCGCTGCGGCGAACGCATACCTCGAGGCCCGGCGAACCGGGAACGCCCTCGCGCTCTCTGCCGCCGAGACCGCGTATCACGACGCTCGCGCCGAGGCCGAAAACGCGCGCCGGGAGGCGCTGCGCCTCATCGATGGGTCCGGGGCTCCGAACGACACCAACTACGTCTTTTTGTCGTTCGTCGTCGCCCAGTTGCCGGCCGGCGTGGTCGGCCTGGTGCTGGCGGCCGTGTTCGCTGCCGCCATGTCGGCCTCCGCCGCCGAGCTCAACGCCCTGGCCGCGACGACCGAGGTCGACATCGTGCGGCGGCTGCTCCACTCCAACGGAGGCGACGCCCACACCGTTTTCATGACCCGTGTGGTGACCGTCGCCTGGGGCGTCTTCGCCATCGGCTTCGCCGAGCTCGCGGGTGGGATGGGCTCGCTCGTGGAAGCTGTAAACGTCCTTGGCTCGCTGTTTTACGGCACGATACTCGGCGTGTTCGTGGTCGCCTTTTTCCTGCCTCGGGTCGGTGGCACCGCGGTGTTCGTCGCCGCGGTCGCGGGAGAAGTGGTCGTGCTCGCCTGCTACTTCTGGACCGAGATCTCGTTTCTTTGGTTCAACCTCATCGGCTGTTTGCTGGTTGTGGTGACGGCATGGGGGGTACAGGCGGCCGCTGGAAGGTACCGGATACCACGAGCCACACGCTGAGAGTCAGGAGGGAAGAAGCCGCAAGCTCTCCCGTTTGCAGAGGTACTGGATGTGAGCGCGGGAGAAGCCGCGCCACGACCGAAAGGAGCCGACCGATGAAAAGTGCCCGCGTACCGTTCGTCCTTGTCGTCCTCGCCGCTGCCCTGGTTGGGGCGGTCCCGGCGTTGGCCCAGCTCGACCTGCCCCGCGTGAGCCCGAAGGCCACCGTTTCGCAGACCGTCGGGCTCACCGACATCTCGCTCGCCTACTACCGCCCCGGCGTCAAGGGTCGGGTGATCTGGGGTGGGCTCGTACCATACGACCAGGTCTGGCGCACCGGAGCCAACGAGGCCACGACCATCACCTTCTCTGACGCCGTGACGATCGACGGCACCACGGTCGCGGCCGGCACCTACGGCCTGTTCACGATCCCGGGCAAGGAGAGCTGGACGGTCATCATCAACAAGGGGGCCAAGCTCTGGGGCGCCTACGAGTACAAACAGGAAGAGGACGTGCTGCGTTTTGCCGTCAAGCCGCGACCCGCTGCTGCCCACGAGGAGTGGATGCAGTTCCGCTTCGAGAACCTGACCACCGAGTCCGTCGATGTGGTGCTGGCCTGGGAGAAGCTCGAGGTTGCCTTCACGGTCAAAGCCGAGGTCATCCAGAAAGTCCTCACCACCGCCCGCAAGGCCGTGGCCGAGGCCAAGCCGGATGACTGGCGGACGCCGTTCCGCGCCGCCGCGTTCTGCTTGGACAACAACGTGAACCTGGACGAGGCCGGGACCTGGATCGACCGGTCGATCGCCGCCAAAGCCACGTTCTACAACACCCTGAGCAAAGCCCGGTGGACCTACAGCAAGGGCCACAAGGCCGAGGCGATCGCGCTGGCGAAAAAGGCCATCGAGATCGGGCAGGCGGCCGACACCAAGGCCGATATCGCACCAGCCCAGGCTCTGCTCGCGGAATGGTCGAGATAGCTCCTGCCCCTTCGACATGATGGGCGTTCTGCCCGCCGTCGGAGCGGCCGGGTCGCACTTGTTGCGGCCCGGCCGCTCAACCTCGATCGCTCTCCCCTGCCACCTCGAGCAGCCGCGCTCGCCAGACCAGCGCTCGGTTCGTCGACAGCCTCACCACGTCTGAAGGCTTCGGACGCCGTCGCACCACACGGCAAGACAGGGCCTTCCGGCTCGTTTTGGGCGTCGGCACGCAGCAACGCGGCAGCCCTGGCTCCGGCCGCCCCCGGTAGGCTCCGACCGGTCTTTGGTCGGGCCTCCAATCCGGATCGAGGAGTCGGTTTTAACCTATTGAGAACGATCCTCTTGACAACCCATCAAACGACCGTTAGGGTAGTCGTGTGAAACGGGCGTTTGGGAGGATCGGAACCATCTCTCGAGGCTCGATGGGCTGCCTGGAGATGGTTGAATCGGCTCGCTCTGCCCGGTAGGTCTTCACGCTTGGGGGCCGTGGCACGGATCGATCCGCCGCCACGAGAAAAGGAGTGAAGGTCATGATGGTGCTCAACGGGGCAGTTTTGCTTTTGTCAGCTGCTGCTGCGGTGACCGTGCCGTCGCACGTCCCATCCCAGGGGCTGCGTCGGGTCGTCAAGCCCGAAACGGCGGTCACCTACCAGGCGAGCCAGATCGAGGCATACCTCACCAAGGAGCAGGTTGAGTATATCCGGCCCGGCTACAACATCGAGCTGCTGAGCTTCGAGATCCCGGCTGACGGCAGGCCTCTGGCAACCGTGAAGCTCACCGACGACATGGGGCAGCCGCTCGATCGGGAGGGGAAGATCACTCCTGGTCCGTGCTCGGCGTCATTCATCCTCGCCTGGTACGACGCGGCGCGTCGCGACTACGTGTCGTACACCACCACCGTGCAAAAAAGCCCGATCACTCAGGTGTCGGCCACCCAGGCCGCGGCCGACTCGGGGGGCACCTGGACGAGGGTCGAGCTTGGCACCTACACCTACAAGTTCAGGACCGCACTGCCGACAGGCTACGACAAGACCAAGACCCACACGGTCGGCATCTACGGCTCCCGCAACCTCGCCGCCATCATCGAGAAGACCTACTATGACAACGTCCTCTACGACTTCCGTCCCGACGGCGCGGCGGTGACCGACACCTGGAACGCGGTCGCCACGGCGACTTGCAACTCCTGCCACGACCCGTTGGCACTACACGGCGGTGCTCGTCGCGAGGTCAAGCTCTGCGTCCTGTGCCACAACACGACGCAGTCGCTCGATCCCGACACCGGAAACAACGTCCAGATGGCCGAGATGACCCACAAGATCCACTTCGGTCCCAACTTGACCAAGGGTTACACCATCATCGGCTACCAGCAGGCCGTTCATGACTACTCGCACGTGACCTACCCCCAAGACGTGCGCAACTGCACGACCTGCCACAAGCCGAGTGCGCCCGAAGGCCACATCTGGTACTCCAACCCCAGCCGCCAAGCCTGCGGGTCGTGCCACGACAGCATCAACTGGGAGACCGGAGAGAATCACGATGGCGGCGCCGCTGCCGACGACTCGGCGTGCTCCGCGTGCCACCAGCCCGAGGGCGAGTTCGAGTTCGACGCCTCGGTCAAGGGAGCCCACGTTATCCCCACCAAGTCGGCACAGCTCCGCGGGCTGGGCATCGAGATCCTGGACGTCGAAGGCGCCGCTCCGGGTGGCAAGATCACGGTCAGCTTCAGAACCTACAACCTCGACGATGGGTCGTTCGTGCCCCCCTCGACCCTCAACTCCTGCAACTTCCTGCTCGGCGGCCCGACCGCTGACTACACCAGCTACGTACGTGGCGACGCCCGCGCTGCGACAGTGAAGGGCGAGACGGCGACCTACACCTTCACCAATGTCCTCCCGACCGACGCCATGGGGACGTGGGCGCTGTCCGCCGACGTGTACCGCAACGTGAGGCTCAACCCCGGCCCGAGCGCGGCAGTCCGTGAGGCGGCGCAGAATCCGTTCCGGCTCGTCGCCGTCACCGACGCCCAGCCGATCGCCCACCGCGCCATCGTCGACCTCGCCAAGTGCAACAAGTGCCATGATGTTCTCGCCCTGCACGGCGGGCAGCGGTTCACGATCGAGGAGTGCGTGATTTGCCACAACCCGGTGGAGACCGATGCCTCCTGGCGCCCCGCCGACAAGCGGCCAGCCGAGTCGGTGCACATGAAGTACATGATCCACAAGATCCACACCGGCGAGCAGCTCGAGCGCGACTACACAGTCTACGGTTACGGCGGCAACCCCATCAACTTCAACGAGGTCGTCTATCCCGGCGACCGACGCAACTGCGAAGCCTGCCACAAGCCAAATTCCTACGGCCTACCGCTGCCCGAGGAGGCGCTGCCAACCCCGACACTCCGTGACTGGTACACGCCGATGCAGGCCGGAGCGGCAGCCTGTCTCTCTTGCCACTCGAGCCTGCACGCCGCAGCCCACGCGTACGTCAACAACGCGCCGTTCGGTGAGGCATGTGCCTCCTGCCACGGGGCAGGTCGCGAGTTCTCGGTAGTGAGGTCCCACGCCCGCTAGCGCGATGGAGGGCGGGCAGCCGGGATCCCGGCTGCCCGCCGCCCAGGAAAGGTGGATGCGATGAGCACCTTGGCAAAGACGTTAGCCACCCTGGGGGTCTCGGCCCTCCTCGTGTCGACCGCGGTCTTGGCCGTGGGCGAGGAGGCAGCGGCGGACATCGTGCCGTGCGGCGACTGCCACGACACCGTGGCGGCAGCGTTTGCGGTCAACCCCCACGCGCGGGCGCTCGGACGAGAGGCCGACCCCAACGCCGTATGTGCTTTCTGCCACAGCGGCGGCGCCGAGCACGCCGAGGCGGCGGGTGATAAAGCCCTGATCGACATACCGAAGGGGACGGCGGGCGCCACGCTATGTCTGAGCTGCCATGCCGGGAAGAGTCACAACGATATCGACGTCAAGGGCGTGCACGCGACCCACGGCGTCCACTGCGAGTCGTGTCACTCGATGCACCCCGGCGAGCGAGTACCCGAGTCGCTCCTCATCAAGTCCGGAAGCAGCCTGTGCGTTGCCTGCCACCTCGATGTCGCCGGCTCGTTCCGCAAGCCGTACACCCACCCGATGCACGAGAGCGTCGACGGGGCTGGCAAAGCTGGAATGCAGTGCGCTTCCTGCCACAATCCGCACGGGCGAGGCGGCGAGCCAGGCTTGGTGCGCTCGAAAGCCGGCGAGATCGCGTGTCTCGGATGCCACACCGACAAACGCGGCCCGTTCGTGTTCAGCCACATGTCGCTCGAGACAGCCGGCTGCCTGGGCTGCCACGAGCCACACGGCTCGGTCAACCCGATGATGCTGACCCGGTCTCGGGTGGCGCAGCTCTGTCTCGAGTGCCACTCCCCAACCTCGTCCACCACCGTGGGCTCGCGGCCGCCGTCACTCCACGATCTGCGCAGCCCGCGCTACCAGAACTGCACCACCTGCCACACCGCCGTCCACGGCTCGAACAGCTCAGCGCTGCTTCTCAGGTAGGAGGCCACGATGAAAGCACGCCAGCTTGCCGTCCTCGTGCTTGCCTCGGTGGCCCTCGCAGCCCCCCTGGCAGCGCAGAACCTACAGTACGACCTTGCCATCGGCTACCAATGGGTCGACCTCGATGGCAACCCCGACGTCTACCGCACCCAGACCGGTGAGAAGGACGGCTTCCGCCTCGACTCGCTCAACCTCCTCCTCACCGACACCAAGGGCACGCCCGGGTACGACCGCCTGCGCCTCAGCGCCGCCGGCCTCGGCAGCGGTCCCGACCAACGCCTGCGCCTCGACGTGGGGCGTAGCAAGCTCTACAGCCTGCGACTCAACTACGCGCGGCACGAGGTCTTCAGCTCGCTTCCCGGGTACGCAAACCCGCTCTTGGGATCTGGCATCTGGGCGGGGCAACATACGCTCGACCGGCGGCGTCAAACCATCGACCTCGACGTGGAGTTGTTCCCCAACCGGATGTTGACGCCGGTGTTCGGCTACAGCCGCCACACCTACCGGGGTCCAGCCCGCACGACCTTGCACTTCGGGCAGGACGAGTTCCGCCTCGCCTCCGATCTCGACGAGACGGTCGCCGAGTACCGGATCGGCCTGGGCTTCGCGGCGGGTGGGTTCCGCGGTAGCGTGGTGCAGGGTTGGCGCAGCTTCGACTCGGTCAACTCCATGACCCTCGCTCCCGGTGCCGGGGACGGCAACAACCTTCGGCCGGTGCTGGGCACCCCGGTTGTTTCCGACCACATGACGCTGCGGACCCGGTCGCGCGTCGACACACCGTTCCTCAACGCCTACGTCACGGGTCGACTGCTCGATCGCGTCCGCCTCGTCGGCAGCTTCGTCCGCTCCGACGCCGAGAGCAAGGTCGACGAGACCGGCGAAATGACCGGCCACTTCGCCTCGTTCGCCCTGCAACGCTTCTTCGGTGGTGCCACGCAGGTGGGCACGGGCAAAGCCGAGAACCTCAACTGGCGCGGGGAGGGGCGGGTCGAGGTCGAGATCGTTCGCGGCGTCGATCTCGTCGCCGGCTTCCGAACCTCCCACCGGGAGCTCGACGGCCACTCGCTCGTGACCGAACGCTACCTGGACACGGTCAACTTTTCCGGCGCCTTGCCGGGGGACATCACCCAGGTGCTCCGAGCAACCACTGCCTGGGAGCGTGACGAGGATCTCATCGAGGCCAAGCTGGTGGTCAGCCCCGTCACCTGGCTTCGGCTCTGGGGCTCGGCCGGAAAGATCGACCAGGACATCACCATCACCCCGGCGCTCGCCGAGATCGTGGTGCCCGGCAACCAGGGTGGTGTCTTCGAGCGCGACATCGACCGGGTCTCCGGCGGCGCTGAGCTCAACTTCGGCGTGATCGCTTTCGGTGGCGACTGGACCAAGGACGACTCCGACCAGACCGTCGTGCGCACCGACTTCACCGAGCGTACGCGGCTGCGCGGTCGGGTCACCGTCAAGCTCTCCGACCAGCTCCGGGTCCGGGGTGTAGCCGAAAAGATCGAGTCCTCCAACCCCACCCAGGGGATCGGTTACAAAGGTGAGGTCAAGCACTGGGGCGCGAATCTGGAGCTCAAGCCGATCGAGGCCGTCACCATCCGCGGCGGCTACGACAGCTATCGCTCGGACTCGCGGATCAACGCTTTCGTGCCCTATCCGCCGGCGCCGATTCGATCGCGGTACAGCGAGGACGGCACCAACGTCGAGGGCTCGATTTCTGCCATGCTCGGCCGCTTCACGTTCGGCGTCGGTGCCAACCGCTACACCAACGACGGCGATTTCGAGTTCGATCTCGACAGCCGCTACCTGCGTTTCGACGTCGGAATCACCGATCAGCTCGGTGTGTACGGCCAGATCGAACGCCGCACCTACGACGAGAAAGCTCTGCCGGCCGCCGACTTCGAAGCCGATCGGTACGGCCTGTTCTTGCGCTGGAACGGCAAGTAGCGACTCCTCGAGCAGCTACCGAGCGGCCCCCCTCGCGGGGGCCGCTTGCTTGACCACGCCATCCTTTCGGGAGCCGAAAGCCGGGCGCCTTGCCCCGTTCACCCTCGCTCTGGCCCGCGATTTGGAGATCGGGCTCGTGTAGATCGGGGTGGACAGCCTGGCGCGAGGAGCCGTCCGATGGTACAACCACCTCTCGAGGAGAGCGCGCATGTCCCACCACCAGTTCGAGCACGTCACCGTGGTCAAGAAAGCCAACGTCTACTTCGACGGCAAGGTCACGAGCCGCACCGTCCTGTTCGCCGACGGCAGCAAGAAAACGCTCGGGATCATGCTCCCCGGCGAGTATGAGTTTTCCACCGGCGCACCCGAGGTCATGGAGGTGCTGGGCGGCACGATGAAGGTGCTGCTCCCCGGCGCCACCGGCTGGCAGGTGTTCACCGAGGGGCAGTCGTTTTCCGTCCCCGGCAACGCCTCGTTCAAGCTCGTCATCGACACCGTCGCCGACTACTGCTGCTCGTACGGGTAGGAGCGCGCCGCGGACGAGTGCCTCCCCGAGGCGGAGCCCGATCCGCGCCATCCTGACCCATCCGTGACCCCGCCTCCAGTGCCTGCGGCCTCTCGGTCCGGTCGCTGTTACCCGCGAGAGGCGGCGGGTACATTTGCGGTGATGGAGCTCGAGGCGACGATCGACGAGCTGGCACCGCGGCTCCTGGCCTACTGCCATGGCCTCACTCGGGACCGTGCACTGGCCGAGGACGGCGCGCAGGATGCGCTCGCGGCGCTCGTCCGGCGGTGGCGGTCCGGGGGAAAACCGCAATCGCCGGCCGCGTTCGTGTTCGCCATCGCCAGACGCCGTGCGATCCGCGCGCTCGCAAAGCAACGGCTCCTCGCGCCGTTTTTTGGAACCGCGGCCGAGACCCTGGTGACGGATGCAGGTCCAGCGAGCGAATCGCGCAGCGAGCTGGCCCGGGTGCTGCGCGCCGTCTCCCGGGAACTCGTCCGGCCGTCCCGGGACCCTGCGAGCGGCCCAGGTGCCGGTGGCACCGAACCGGCTCGGGGGTGCCGGACGGACCCGATTGTGCCCACCGGGCGTATCGCCCCCGGCGAGCCTTCGGTAGCCTCCTGCATGCGCTTTTTGGCGCTGGCCTCTGGTGTATCCTTGGCATGGGAGCTCTCGCACGCAGGAGAGTGACATGAACACTGTACGAGCTGTCTGGCGAGCGACACGTCGGATCTCTGGGCTGCTGGTAGCTCGTGAGCACGCCGACCACACGATTACCGCACCTGCCTGCAATCACCTGCCCCATGTGGAGGTCGACACCGACAACGACATCCGCTACTGGTGCCAGCTACCGGACAGCGAAGTGGTATCGGGCACCTCGTTCGGCGACCTCGCCGCCAGTGATCCCGCGACCCTGCCGGGGCTGGCGCCGTAGGAGGGGGAGCCGTGGACGAGCCACGCCTGGACGAGCCGCAAGTCGCTGCGCTGTACCGCCTGGTCCGGCTCATGTGCGATAACGCCCCGGACCTCATCTGGGCCAAGGACCTCGAGAACCGCTACACGTTCTGCAACCGCGCGATGTGCCAGATCCTGCTCAACGCCGTCGACACCGAGGAGCCGATCGGCAAGACCGACATGTTCTTCGCCAACCGCGAACGCGAAGCGCACCCAGACAACCCACACTGGCACACCTTCGGCGAGATCTGCCGTGACTCCGACTCCGTCGTCGTCGCCAGCCGCACCCCCAGGCGCTTCGAGGAGCACGGGAGGGTTCGCGGCGAGATGCTCTATCTCGACGTCTTCAAGGCTCCCCTCTTCGACGAGCGGGGCGAGCTCATCGGTACCATCGGGTGCGGTCGGATCGTCACCCAGGAGCGGCAGCTCGCCGAGCAGCAACGGCTGACGATGCAAGAGCTGCACGAGAGCTCGCTGCGCACCAGCGCGCTGCTCGCCGCCCTCCCGGATCTGGTCTTCACCGTTTCCCGCGAAGGGGTTTTTCTCGACGCACACGGCAGCTCGGGCGACTTCGCCCTACCGCCCGAGGCGTTTCTCAACCGGCCTCTCGAGGTGGTGCTTCCTCCCGAGTCGGCAGCCGAGGCCCGCCACTACCTCACGCTCGCCTTCACCACCGGCAAGGTCCAGTCATTCGAGTACCGCCTTCACGTGGCTGGTGTCGAACGCTTCTGGGAAGCCCGCATAGCGCCTTGCACCGAGGCGACGGCTCTGATTATCGTGCGCGATATCACCGCCCAGCGCCAGGCCGAGGAAGAGCTTCGCCGCTCCGAGGAGCGACTGCGGACACTGGTCGAGCACGCCGTCATCGGCATCTACCGCACGACCCCGGACGGCCGGGTGCTGATGGCCAACCCGGCTGCGGTCCGGATGGCGGGATACGCGAGCTTCGAGGAGTTCGCCCGCACCGACCTGAGCGACGCCGGTCGGCACGGCTTTTACGACCGCCGGCGTTTCCTCGAGGCGATCGAGCGAGACGGCGAGGTGGTCGGTTTCGAGAACACCTGGGTTCGGCCGGACGGCACGCAGGTCTACGTGCGCGAAAACGCGCGCGCCGTCCGCGACAGTAACGGCCGCACAGTCTATTACGAGGGCACGATCGAGGACCTCACCCACCGGAAACAGCTTGAAGAGCAGCTCCGCCAAGCACAGAAGATCGAGGCCGTCGGCCGCGTCGCCGGGGAGATCGCCCACGACTTCAACAACGTCATGCAGGCTGTGCTCTCGCTCGCGCCGCTGTTGAGGGCCCGCCGGGAAAACCCGGACCGCCATGAGGCGACCGTGGTGGAGCTCGAGGAGCAGATCGGCCGTGGCGCAGCGCTCACCAACCAGCTTCTGCTCTTCTCCCGCCGGGAGTTCGCCCGCCTCGAGAGAATCGACCTCAACCAAGCGGTACGTGCGGCGTCGAGGATGCTCCGCCGCCTCCTCCGCGACAACGTCGCGCTCGATCTCGATCTCGGCTCCGACCCACTGCCCGTGTTGATCGATCGCTCACAGCTCGATCAGGTGCTCCTGAACCTGGTCATCAACGCGAGCGACGCGATGCCAGCTGGCGGCTCGATCACGATCCGCACCGGCTCGGGCGACAGCCAAGAGGTCTGGGTCGAAGTCGACGACCGCGGCTGCGGGATCCCTGACGAGATCCTCGACCGGGTCTTCGAGCCGTTCTTCACCACCAAGGCTCCCCGTCAAGGCACGGGGCTCGGACTGGCCGTTGCCCACACCATCGTTCAGGAGCGCGGCGGACGATTCGAGGTCAAAAGTCAGGTCGGAAGCGGGAGCACATTCCGCGCCGTCTTGCCCCGATCGGACGGTCCGATTGCGACACGTGAGCCAACGGCCTTCTTCTCCCCGTCCGTGCTCGGCCACGGCGAGCGGGTACTGGTCGTCGAGGACGAGCCCGGAGCCCGCGCAGGTTTACACGATCTGCTCGAGATCCTCGGCTTTCGCGTTACCGCCTGCGCCAGCGCCGAGGAAGCGCTGGCGCTGGCTCCCCAGCCGACATTCACGCTGCTGCTCACGGACCTGTTGCTACCCGGTATCCACGGCGGCGAACTCGCCGAGCGGCTTCGTGCGCAATGGCCGGACCTCAAGGTGATTGTCATGTCCGGGTACTCCCAGGACGACAGGGTCCACCGGGCGGTCCGTGAAAGCAGGATTCGGTTTCTCCAGAAACCCTTCAGTATCGCCGACCTGTCTCGGGAGATCTCCCTGGTTCTGTCGGGCGAAGGGGGTAGGCGGCGCGGCACCTTCGGGTGCGCCCCAGGCTGAAATCCTGTACGCTCGGCTGGTGCGTACCGGGATCGAGACCGGACGCGCGACGGAGGCGGCATGACCCGAGTACTCGCATCCTTGCAACCCGAACCGGTGTGGCGCCACTTCGAGACGATTTGCGCGATCCCCCACCCCTCGCGACACGAGGAGGCGATCAGGCGCCATCTCATCGAGCTGGCTACACAGCTCGGCCTGTCGACGACGGTGGATGCTGTCGGCAACGTCATCATCAGCAAGCCGCCAACGTCCGGCATGGAGGACCGGCAGCCGTTGTGCCTGCAAGCCCATATGGACATGGTGCCGCAGCGGCGGCCCGACGTCGTCCACGACTTTTTGACCGACCCGATCCGACCGCAACTGTGCGGTGATGTCGTCAAGGCCACGGGCACCACACTCGGCGCCGACAACGGCATCGGCCTGGCGGCGATCCTCGCGGTGCTGGAGGCGACCGACCTCAGCCACGGGCCTCTCGAGGCGTTGATAACCGTCAACGAGGAGGCGGGGATGACGGGCGCTAAGGGCCTCGTGCCCGGGCTGCTCCAGTCGCGGCTGATGCTCAACTTGGACGGCGAGAACGAGGTCGAGCTGTGCATCGGCTGCGCCGGAGCGCTCGATACGCTGGCGAGCCTTCCCACCCCCGAGGAGCCCGTGCCGGTCGGCCATGTCGCCTTCGAGCTCGAGGTCGGCGGCCTGCGCGGCGGGCACTCCGGGATCGACATCAACCTCGGCCGCGCCAACGCGGTGGTGGTGATCGCCCGGCTTTTATGGCAGGTGCTGCGCCTGCTCCCGGCCCGCCTCGCGGCCCTCGAAGCCGGAAGCCTCCGCAACGCCATCCCGCGCGAGGGACGGGCGGTGCTGACGGTGGCGGCCGAAAAGGCGGAGGACCTGGTTCGACGGGTCGAGGCGGACGCAGCGACGATCGGGAGCGAGTTCGCGCATGCGGACCCGGCGATCCGCGTCTCACTCCATCCGTGCGAGCTGCCGGCCACGGTCGTCGAGAGCGAGGCTGCCGGCCGCCTCGTTCAAGCGTTGTTCGCGTGTCCCAACGGCATGATGTACATGAGCCCCGAGGTGCCGGGCTTGGTGGAGACCTCCTCGAACCTCGGCGTGGCACGGCTCGACGGCGGCACCGCGTCGGTCGTCACGCTCCAGCGCAGCGCTGTCGACTCCCGGAAGGAAGAGCTCGCCGGCCGTATCGCCTCGGTGTTCCGGCTCGCCGGGGGTACGGCCGAGCATGCCAACGGCTACTCCGGGTGGCGACCCAACGCGGCTTCACCACTGCTCGCGGTGATGAAGCGGACGTTCGCTGAGGTCATGGGGCGGGAGGCCGAGGTCACCGCTACCCACGGCGGTCTCGAGTGTGGGATCATCATGGGTGCGTACCCCGATCTCGACGCGGTCTCGCTCGGCCCCACCATCCGCTTCCCCCACTCACCCGACGAAGAGGTCGACGTTGCCTCGGTGGGCCGGTTCTGGACCTACCTTCGCGCCGTGCTGGAGCGCGTTCCCCCGTCCTGACGGTCAGCCCCGGTGGCGGGACCGGATGAGGCGGTGCTGCTCGACGGTGACACGAGCCAGGCGGATATTCGCCGCGTCGATCATCTTGCCGTCCACCCCGACAACGCCACGACCCTCGGCCCGCGCCTCCTCGTAGGCCGCTAGCACTCGCTCCGCCCACGCCACCTCGGCTGCTGGCGGGGTGAAAACGCGGTTGACGGTCTCGAGCTGCGCGGGGTGGATGCACTGCTTGCCGTCGAAGCCGATCGCGCGAGCGATGCGCGCCGCCCGTTCCAGCCCCACTCGATCCTGAAGCCCGGCGAACGGGCCATCAATACAGCGGCGCCCGTTGGCGCGCGCCGCAGCGACGATGGTATGCATGATCGCGTGCCAGCGGTGCCCGGGGTAGACGGCGTCGTGCTCGTCCTCTTCGCCGATCGACGCCAGCGGCGCCCGGATCGAGGCGGCGTAGTCACCGGGACCGAAGATGAGTGCGTCGAGGCGGGGCGTGGCCGCGGCGATCTCAGCCGCTGCCAGGAAAGCCTGCGCGGTCTCGATGTGGACTTCCAACATGATCGTGCCGGGCAAGCCCTTGGCCGCCTCGATCTGCGATAGGAGGGTATCGACGAACAGCACGTCTGCAGCCCGGTTGACCTTGGGCAGCACCAGCAGGTCGAGGCGATCTCCGACCTCTTCGACAACCTCGACCACGTCACGGTAAGCGAAAGGTGTATCCAGGCCGTTGATGCGGACCATGCGAAGGCGCGGCCCGAAGTCGATCTCGCGCAGCGCCCGCACGACGTTGCCTCGGGCCGGGATCTTCTCCTCCAGCGAGAGGGCATCCTCGAGGTCGATGCACACCGCGTCAGCGGCGCTTGCAGCGGCCTTTTCGATCATGGTGAAGCGGGACGCCGGCACGAACAGCATGCTGCGCTCGAGGTGAACCGAGCGGGTTGACGGACTCGCGTCGAACAGCCGTCGCGACATGCCGCTATGATACGCAAAAGGCGATCGTTCAGCTGCCTCTCGGCTCCTGGGTCCGACCTGGGTGCGGCCACCGTCTTCGACCCGCACCGGAGGTCGGCTCGCGGGACTGCACGACCTGACGATCAACGGCAAGCGCAGCGTGAGCGAGATGGCCTCGGCTCCCCGAAGATCGCTTTCGCCATGTCCTACGGTTGCCAGCGGCACACTCCGCCTGCCAGGGTATGATGGTCCGGAGCGAAAGGAGGGCTCATGGAGGAGAAGCCACAAGGTTGCGCCCGCGTCACCGGCGCCGTCCTCGGATCGCCTCCGTCCGAAGACACGCCGCAAACACCACCGGAGGTCGCGAGGAAGGAGGAACGGATGTCCGCACGGGTTGGTCAGAAAGCGCCGGATTTCAACGCCCCGGCGTACTACCGCGGTAGCTTCAAGAACGTACAGCTATCGGATTACCTTGGAAAGTGGATCCTGCTCTGCTTCTACCCAGGTGACTTCACCTTCGTTTGAGCGACCGAGGTGTCGGCGGTCGCCGACAAATACAGCGAGCTGCAAGCCCTCGGGGTTGAGGTCTTCTCCTGCAGCGTGGACAGTCACTTCGTCCACAAGATGTGGAACGACCACGAGCTGTCGAAGATGGTCGAGGGCGGCATACCGTTCCATATGCTCTCCGACCAGGCAGGCAACATCGGTCGGGCTTACGGAGTCTACGACGAGGCGCAGGGCATCGAGCTGCGCGGCCGGTTCATCATCGACCCCGACGGCGTGATCCAGGCGATGGAGGTGCTCACGCCCCCGGTCGGGCGCAGGATCGCCGAGTCGGTGCGCCAGGTCCAGGCGTTCCAGCTCGTTCGGGCGAGCAAGGGCACCGAGGCCACCCCTGCCGGGTGGATGCCCGGTCAGCCTGTCCTCCGTCCCGGTCCCGACCTCGTCGGCAACGTCTGGAAGGTCTGGAAGCCGAACGAGTAGCGTTCGTCGCGGCGTCTGCCCTCACCGGCAGGCGCCGCGTTCGTTTCGAGCGCAGCAGCGTTGGCCTTGGTTTCCCGTCCGTTGAGTTACTTCTCTCGTTGTTCTCGTTCCGGAGTATGGAGCCCGGGTGTCGCCCACCTCTCATGATCGCCGCGCGATGATCTCGGCCTTCTGGACGCGGACCGAACGCTACCGCTCGTATGGCTGGGATCGCTTCGCTGCGGCCGACTCGGTCGCTGGTTGGCTCGACCCCAGCTCTCGCCGGGTGCTCGACATCGGTACTGGGCAGGGCCTGCTCGCAGCCGCTCTCGCCCGTCGTGGGTTCGGCGTCCTTTCTGGTGACGTGAGCCTCGACACCCATCCGGTCGCGACCGAGCTGGTACGCGTTTTTTCCGTCGCTGACCGCGTCCACTACCTGCTCTGCGACGGCTCGAGCCTCCCCTTCTCGGACGCGAGCTTCGACCGCATCACGATGATGAACGTGCTGCACCACCTCGGCCACCTCCGGCCGGTTCTGACGGAGCTCACACGCGTCGCCATGCCCGGCTGTCAGCTCGTGCTCGCCGATTTCTCGAAAGCCGGTTTCGAGCTCGTCTCGCAAGTCCACCGCGAAGGAGGCGGCAAGCACGCCAGTACCGGCGTAACCCTCGAGGCCGCTGAGGCTCGGCTGACGGCGGCAGGGTGGAACCTTCGAAGGCGAGGCACCCAGCACCTCGAGGAAGTGGCCAGCTTCCAGTACGGGCGCGCGGACCGACGCCGCCCTCGGTAGTCCTTGACATTCCCACCCGTGAGCATATGCTTACGACATGCCGCGCGCCGCAGCTCCGCGCCACGTCACCACCTCTGTGAAGGCCCGGATTTTCTGTCCGACCGGCGCCTGCCTCCACACCACCGAGTCGGTGACCCTTGACCTCGATGCCCTGGAAGCGCTCCGCCTAGCCGATCTCGTCGGCCTTTACCATGAGGCTGCCGCCGCCCGTATGGGCGTCTCGCGCGCCACCTTCGGGCGGCTCGTGGCGGAGGCCCGACGCCGCGTCGCCGAGGCACTCGTCCTCGGCAAGGTGCTGCGGATCGCCGGCGGCGAGGTCGTGCAAACCGAGGTCGGCCCGATTCCCTGTCCGGTGCACCGAGATGGGCGGCGACAAGGACGGGAGTGCCTCTGCCAGGGGCGAGCAGGCGCCGCCAACCGGGGCGGGCGGCAGTGATGAGCTTCCAGCACGCGATCGCCGAGACGCTGATGATCACCGGGTTCGTCTTCGTGATGATGCTGCTGGTCGAGTATCTGCAGGTGCGTTCCGCCGGCCTCGTGGGGCGCTGGTTGCAGCACGGCGGCGTCGTCCGCACAGCGGTCGTGACGCTCGTCGCCCTCGTGCCCGGTTGCCTCGGCGCCTTCACCGACGTCACCCTCTACACCCACGGGATGATCAGCTTCGGTGCGCTGGTCGGGGCGATGATCGCCGGGTCCGGCGACGCGGCGTTCCTGATGTTGGCCGTGGCACCCAAGGCGGCGCTCGGGGTGTTCGGCCTGCTGTTCGTGTACGGGTTACTGGTGGCGTTGCTGGTCGACCGCGTGGGCGGTGCCCGCTTCTATCGTGGCACGGCCTGCCCAGACGGCATCACCCTGCACGAGCACGAGCTTTCTGGACAACCCTCGCTGTTCAGGCCACCACGGCTGCGCGACGTGAGCTGGCCACGAGCGATCCTGACCGTGGCGCTCGCGCTGTTTGTCGCTGGCGTGGCGCTGGGTCTGCTTGGACCGGGACAGTGGTCCTGGGTTCGCTGGATACTCCTCCTCGTCACGACCCTGGCTCTCGCCGTGGTGATGACGGTGCCGGAGCACTTCCTACGCGAGCACCTGTTCGCCCATGTCGCCCGGCGGCACACCCCGAGGGTGTTCGCCTGGGTCCTGGGAGTCTCGCTCTGCATGGCTGGGCTCGACGCCGCGGGTCTGCCGGTCGCCACGTGGATCGGTGACCACCGGGCTCTGGCTCTCGCGGCCGCTGTGCTCCTCGGGTTGATCCCCGACTCCGGCCCGCAGCTGGTCTTCGTGACGCTTTTCGCACAGGGCGTTGTGCCGCTTTCCGTGCTGGTCACCTCGGCCGTGGTACAGGACGGACACGGTTTGCTGCCACTCCTCGCCGAGTCCCCACGCGAGTTCGTGAAGGTGAAGGCAGTCAACGCCGCCGCCGGTCTGGTGCTCGGCTCCGCGATGATGCTGTTGGGGTGGTAGCGCCGATCGGGAGTAGCGAGTGACCAGCGTGAAGAGACGTCAGCCCCGACCAGCGCCGACCGAGATCATCCTCGAAAGCATTTCGGACGGGGTGTTCACGATCGACCTCGAGTGGCGCATCACCTCGTTCAACCGGGCGGCGGAGGAGATCACCGGGATCCCCCGACGCGAAGCGATCGGCCGGCACTGCTCAGAGGTCTTCCGCGCCAGCTTGTGCGAGGGTGCCTGTGCTCTGCAGCGCACGCTCACCAGCGGCAAACCGATCATCAACCAGCCCTGCTTCATCGTCGACGGAGACGGGCGCCGCATCCCCATCTCCATCTCGACCGCGCTTTTGCGCGACGCTTCCGGTCGCGTGGTGGGCGGGGCCGAGACGTTTCGCGACCTGACGGTCGTCGAGGAGCTCCGCCGCGAGCTCGAAGGGCGCTTCCAGATCGGCGAGCTGGTCAGTCACAGCCCGAGCATGCGGCGGATCCTCGAGATCCTGCCGGCGATCGCCGAGAGTGACTGTACCGTTCTCATCGAAGGCGAGACCGGTACCGGCAAGGAGCTGCTGGCTCGCGCCATCCACGGCGCCAGCCCACGGCAAAGCGGTCCGTTCGTCGCCGTCAACTGCTCGGCCATCCCGGAGACGCTCCTCGAGGCTGAGCTGTTCGGCGTCCGCGCCGGCGCCTTCACCGGCGCCGACCGCGACCGCAAGGGACGTTTCGCCGCCGCGCAGGCGGGCACCTTGCTGCTCGACGAGATCGGCGAGCTGAGCGCCGCGGTCCAGGTCAAGCTCCTGCGCGTGCTCCAGGAACGTGCGTACGAGCCGCTCGGCAGCAGCTCGCCGGCCCCCGCCGACGCCCGTATCATCGCCGCCACCAACCGCGACCTCCGCGAGCTGGTCCGCGCCGGCACCTTTCGCGAGGACCTCTTCTACCGCATCAACGTGGTTCGGCTCGAGCTCCCGCCGCTACGTCGGCGGCGCGAAGACATCCCCCTGCTGGTCGAGCATTTCGTGAGCGCGCTCAACTGCCGGCAGGGGCGGCATGTGAGCGGGGTTTCCGCGGACACGATGGCGTTGCTCATGGCGCACGACTGGCCGGGCAACGTGCGCGAGCTCGAGAACGCGATCGAGCACGCGTTCGTCCTCTGCCGAGGCCAGCGGATCGAGCCGCGGCACCTCCCG
>JAAYVZ010000048.1 GCA_012516935.1 Holophagae bacterium | reverse complement strand
CGCCCAAACAATGTCGCCGGGCTGGCGGCGTCGAAGTAGGCGTTTGCAGTAACTTCCTTGCTGGCTTGGGATTGTGCGATAGCGTCAAATGTGACTGTTGAATTGGACATGCGTTACCTCGTGATCGACGTTATGAGCGGGGAGCCGCGCCCGACGGTTGCTGAGAGTTGATAAATCTTGACGTAGAGCGTCGCCTGATTGCTGCCAAAATCGGTGACCTGCTGTGCGCTGGTATAGGGTGTCGTGGCGCTGGCAAGGCTGGAGAATGTGCGCTTGAGCGTGGTATAGGCGCCGCTGCTGTATATCTCCACGTCGTAGAGTTCAGAGGCTTCTCCGAGCGAAGCATCAACCAGATCACGCCATGCGCCGCCGATGCGCGTGCGGCGAATCCAGGTCAGCGTCCAGTCGTTTGTTGTCGGATGGCGGTTGCCGTTCAGATACACCGGGCTCAACGGCTTGAGGTTCACCGCCGAATAGGTGAAGGCGACCTGGTCGGACGCGGAGGAACTGATCGCGCGGCCTTCCGTGACGGCCTGATAGGACCGCGCAAGGCCGATGCTATTGGTATTGGAGGTGAGGAAGGACAGCGACGTATCGAGCGCGATCACCGCATCGCCGGAAACATGCGTCGACATTGCCCATTCGGTTCCTGCCCTGCCGCGCAGCAGGTTGGTCAGCACGTAGCTTCCATCCACCTGCAGTGTGCAGGTCTGCGCAGCAATGATCTCCCACCGCCCATGCGCGCCGTAGGCGAAGTGGTTGGCGCCGTTGAACATGGACAACTCACTGACGCTGCTGGGCGCCGGACCATAAAAACTCACAGCGAGCGTGCTGGCCTTGTCGATCAGATCGGTCCCGACCACGCCCAGCGCATTGGACGCCACACCCATGGTCGCACCGGGGGAAGATACCCCCTGCACATCCACCCAGGTCTGCCCGTTGTCATCGCTGCGAAACAACACGCCGCCTGGCCAGCCCGCCAGATACCCCGTCATTGCCATGGGGAAACCCGCTGTGTTCAGATCGTCCGCCAGGGTCGGAATATCCAACAGCGCCACGCGCGAATCTCCAGACAGCTTAAGGGCAACGCCTGTCGACGCACCCGCTGCGCCGACCGCCGCCGCTGTATAGACCGCCGTCGAATCGTACTTCGCCGCGCATTCAACGCGCCCGTCCGACGTGTAGGTGATTGACGTCAACCGCAGCCTGTAGGTCGCTTCGTTGGCGTTGACCACGATGACATCTCCAGGCTCCAGCGCACCACGGCTTGGTGGCAAGGCAAACGTCAGGTCGTAGCGTTCCAGCCAATAGAGGTAGAGCAGCGTTTCTGCTGTTTTGGCCGCCTCCGCACTGCTCATCACGAGCGCCAGGCTGATCTCGGAAACATTGACCGCCTCAGTGTTCAGCCGCTCGGCATACTGCTGGCCCGAGTCATATTCACGCTCGACGTCGAGGTGGCTCAGGACCACTCGCCGCGGCAGTACGGAATCCATCTCGCGGCTATTGGTGACCGACACGCCCGGCGCCTCGCCAATACCGCGCGCATCGAGTTCGGAAGCCGCAATCGTCGCCACGCTGGCGCTGCCGCGTGGCTTGAATTGTATTTTGTAGCCGTGCGGAACGACGTCGAACGGCCACGCACCTTGCAGCGGCTCGATAGCCGAGCGGATCGATGAGACGCTTGTGGTTCGATAGCCTTTTACCAGTGACGTGAGAAGGGATACATCAATGTCGCCAGATGTGAGCAGGGCGCTTTTCAGGCACTCGGCAGAAACAACAGAAGACAATGATGTTGTGCCGTATACTGGTTTATCTGTTTGTACTATGTCCCTGAAAAGGGTCTTGCTCGTGATGATGCCACGAGACCTGACCATCAGGTTCCCGAACATCCTGAACTCAATATTATTGAGTGATCCTGTACCTGTGAAGGTAGGAACTGTTCCTACGTTT
>JAAYVZ010000006.1 GCA_012516935.1 Holophagae bacterium | reverse complement strand
GTTGTCGTACTTCGCCGTGTCCCCAGGCTGAATCGTGTCGGTGTAGCTCATCGGCGACGGGTTGGCCTGCCGCTCCAGCAGGTAGAACGTCACGTTGGCCGCCGTCGGGTTGGGGTTGTGCACGTACACCGTCGTGTACCAAATCGCCGGCGCCACCCCCGGCTTCGCCCCCACCGAGGGCAAGAACAGGTCCGTCCCGGAAAAGCCCGCCAACGCGACCTGCGCCCAGAGCCCAATTGCCATGACCATGAACGTTGCAACCACTGCCTTTTTCATCTCGTCCTCCCGGCCGGTGCGAACCTCGTTCCGTAACCTCCGCCCGGCCCTTTTGTGGTCTCCACTCGCATCAACGACGGCGCCCACCCAAAGCGCACACACGGCTCGTTCGCGGCAGCCATTGGACGCAGCGGCGGGGCCGGCCCCACCGCACGATGCACACACGAGCGTCTCACCGACCTCGACAGCAAGCTCGAAGAGTGCGCGTACCCGGAGCACGCCATCGCGGCGTCGCTCACCGGACTTCCAAAGATCAGCCAATTAATACCGCAGGGGCGGCCTGGTCGGCCGCCCCTGCACGTGCCGAGGATAGCTTCGTCCTACCTCGGTGCGGTCGCGCCGTCCTCACGCCACTTCGACGCCAGCTCCCGCAGGGAACGGGTCATGCTCCAGGAGACGCCCTTGTCCTCGGGCTGGTCGTAGACCTCCGGATGGAGGTACAGCCCCTGCTCCTCGGCGGGCTTGTCCTCCTCGACCTGGATCCGGTTGTGCTCCGCCCACGGATCCTTGCGGATGCCGGTGACCTGCCACGAGACCTTCACGTTCGCGAGGTTGGTCCGGATGACGAAGCGGTTGTTGGCGACCTCCTCCTCGACGATGGCCTGCGCGAACCGGCCGACGACCGTGAGCTGGTAGCGGAAGTCGCGGTTGAGCGCCTCGAAGTAAGCCGGCAGCTCCACCACGGCCCGCCCCTCCTCGTCGGTGACGACGTTACCGTCGTAGACGTTCTTCATGTCCGGCGACTCCACGAACGAGTGATACAGGTACTTGTGCTCGGGATCGAGCGGGTGGTCGATCTTGAAGCTGCCGCTGCTCTTGGAGAGGGCACCTTCGACGTGGACCGCGCCGCGGAAGTAGCCCGCGTGAGTTCCATCGTTCTGATTGGCGTAGATACCGTATTTCAAGTGCCCGAGAATGCCCAGGGTGTTTTTCGACTGGTTGATGCCTAGGACGCCGTAGTAGGAGGTGCTTTCGCCTTGCACGCCGGTTCCCGTCTGGCTCGTCCCCCACACCCCGCGATATTTGGTAGATTTGCCAATGACCCCGTTGGATTCGTTCCCCACACCGTAGACGCCAGCACCCGTCAAAGCACTGCTCCCCGTCGTCTCGCCGTGCACGCCGTGATGGGCGCTCTCCCCGTAGACGCCGTAGCCGGTGCTCTCGTGCTTGCCCCACACGCCGTAGCTCGAGTTTTTGTCAGTGACACCGTAGACCCCGGCTGTACCGGACCCGTTGGTGCGGCCTCCGACGCCGTGGCCACCGGCGCTGACACCGCGCAGGGCGTTCCCCACCCCGGTATTCTCGGCGTCGAGCGGAATCAGGCTGGAGGCGATTTGGAGTGGCGGCGCCAGCTTGGCGCTGGTC
>JAAYVZ010000047.1 GCA_012516935.1 Holophagae bacterium | reverse complement strand
GGGTGCGGTACACTGTGTTGGCTTCATGGGGCTCCCCTTGGCTCTCGTAATTCTCTCGCCAAGAATATGATAGCCGAGATCGAGCCCCTTTTCAATACCTATCGATGAGAAATGCGGGCTAGCACCGTTGGATATCGGGTTTCTGCGATCCTGTTCCCAAATGGGGACTCGCCCCTGTGTCCGGCCCGGGCGACGCCATGGCAAGGCGGGTGACCACGCTGGTGCTCGGTCCCGATCGGCATCTGGTGGTTGCCGGCAGCCGGGCTACGCCGTGCGGGGGAGCCGATCACACGCCTCAACCACGAGGGTTCCGTGGATGGAACTGTCACCGAAACCGGCGTGCTCTCGACCCTGAGCGGGGTCCTCGTCGTGAGCGGCTATCGTTTCCGTTCGACGGTCCCGCCACCACAGCCGAGGCCACAACGCCAACGAGGAGCGGCACGCCGAGCGCCGTCGGCTCTTTCGTTCTTATGAGTGAGTAGGGGCGGTCCCCAGCGCGCCGGTCTTCTCACCCTCCGTGAGCGCGCACGACCTCCACGAGCTCGGGGAAGTCGATTCCCAGCTCCTGGAGCTTGGAGACCGGCGGGACGCCGTCGGTGGTCCAGCCGCGGCGCTTGTAGACCGCGTCGATCAGCTTCTGGTAGCGGTCCTCGCGGTAGCGGCGGGTGATGGCGATCTTCTCGTCGATCGAGAGGCCTTCGGGGTTGACGCCGATCTCCTCGCGCATCTGTCTGTCGTACTGCTCGGCCCTCGACTCGTACTCCTCGCGGGTCACCGGGCCGACCGAGCGATAGGGGGGGAGATCGTGCTGCCGCAACCCCTTGCCCATGCGGATGTTGAAGACGCGCTGGAAGTTGTAGACCTTCTCCGACATCTTGATGATGTCTTCCTTTTGGATCTCGCGGCCGGTGATGCCGGAGAACAGCTCGCAGTAGTTGTACACGTGCTCGGGCACCTTGGCCGGCTCGGCGGTCTGGGCGTTGTCGGCGGGCTCGATGTCGTTCCACGGCAGCTTGCACAACCCGTTGAGCCCGAACCAGGTGCGGAAGAGCGGGAAGTAGAACAGCGCCTCGGCCTTGGCCTCGAAGGTCGGGATCTGCTTGTTGACCATGTCCATGAAGATGAGCCAGGCCTCGTCGTGCTGCGGCCCCTTGTTGGCGAGGGCGTAACCGCCTTGCTGGGCGAGTGACTCCTTGGACATGTACTGGCTGTACTCGAGGCCCTTGACCTCCATGCCGATGTCCTGCATGAGCTGTGGGTCACCCCAGCCGCGCTCGGCGAAGATCCGCTTCATGCCGTGCACGCCTTGACCGGCGATGGCGCCGAACCCCTCGCCACGCGCCATCTGGTGGAGCAGCTCCATCTGCGCCTCGGCGTTGCCCCACGTGAGCTCGAGCCCGCCGGTCCGCTCCTGGTCGAGAATGCCGCGCTGGTAGCACTCCATGATGAAGGCGGTGAGCGTGCCGAAAGAAATGGTGCAGACCCCGTACGTGTCGCAGTAGAAGTTGGCCTCGAGCAGCCAGTCGGGGTCGAAGATCCCGCAGTTGGCGGCGCAGCCGGCAGCGGTCTCGTACTCCGGGCCGTCGACGGTGACGGTGTGTCCCTTGTACGGTCCGGTCTTGACGACGTGCCCATCGGCACCTTTGGCGCACGCCATCGAGCAGCCGTACCAGCAGCCATCGGGGATGCCCTGAGTGAAGCGGGCTTCCCAAACCGGGGAGGCGATCTTGTCGGTATCAGGGTGCTTGCCGTACTGGAAGTTGTGCACCGGCAGCAGGTCGTACGCGTCCATGATCTCCACGAGGTGAGCGGTGCCCCGGGTCCGCATGTGGCACTGCTGGTCGTCGAGATCGTGGATCTCCTTGTGGAGCTTGACACCGACCTTGGTGATGCGGGCGGGGTCGGCTGGATGGTTCATGTCACCCCGCACCTGCGGGCCACGACACACCAGGGCCTTGATCTTCTTGTCGCGGAAGACGGTGCCGATACCGCCACGGCCGGCTTGCTTGAGGCGGGAGACCTTGCGGCGCACGTCGTACCACGAGAAGTTGAGGCAGCCAATGAGGCTATGCTCGGCGGCGGTGCCGGCCGAGACGACGGAGACGTTGCGGCGGTCGGCCTCGTTCGCGGCGTACTCGGCCGTGAAGATCTCGGCGGCGACGTGGCTGTCCGAGGGTTCGTCGGGCGCCGTCTCGATGCGGATCGTGCCTTGCTGCCCGTCGATGACGACGATCACGTCCTCGGCGGCCTTACCGCGGATCTCGATCGCGTCGAAGCCCGAGAACTTCATCAGCGGACCGAAGTAGCCTCCGACGTTCGAATCGATGGGGATACCGGTTTGCGGCGACAGCGTGACGACGAGCGACTTGCCGGAGCCGGGGTACTGGGTGTTGCCAGCCAGCGGCCCGGGGGAGATGACGATGGCGTTCTCCGGGTCGTTCCATCTGGTGGCCGGCGTGATCGCCTGCCACAGGTACCACAGCCCGAAGCCGCGCCCGCCGATGAAGATGTCCTTCATCTGCTGGGTCACCGGCTTCTCGGTCACGGCCAGCGTCGTCAGGTCGATGTGGAGCGTGCGGTTGTTGTACCCCAGCACCGGCAGCGACGGGGTGAACGTCACCTCTTTGAGGAGGACGTGAGCTGCCTTGAGCTTCTGGGCGTCGTGGGTGTACTCGGTGCGCTTGGTGTAGTCCTCGGCCATGACGACCTCCTCACGAGGCGGTAGGGACGAGCGGCTCGGGGGCCGGCTTCTCGGCGACCTGGAGCGCGCCCATCGGGCAGACCTTGACGCAGGCACCGCAGACGATGCATTTGACCGGCTCGTGCAACCCCGGAACCGTCCGCATCGACAGCGTCGGGCAGAAGCCAACGCACATGTAGCAGGCGACGCAGGCCTTCTTGTCCAGCATGACGACGCCGAGCTTGTTGGTCTTGAGGGCTTCGACTGGACAGATCGCCACGCATTCACCGCATTGGTCGCAAACGTTGATCGCCAGAACGCCCTCGTGGCTGTTGACCGGCAGCAGCCGGATAGCCGAGAACGCGACGTCGGTGGTCTTGTACAGCATCTTGGCGCACGCCAGCTCGCACTCGCGGTGGCAGTGACGGCCGCCGTCGCATTTCTCAAGGTCGACGTGCAGGTACCTCATGGGTCTCCCCTCGAAAGGCCTCACCCGCGGATCGTGGAGGCCGTCGCTCGCCCGCGGAGAAAGTATCACTGGTCCTCGAGCGGAGCAAGAGCCATGCCCTCGGCTGCCATCGCGCCGGTGGCGCAAGCCCACTGTGCCGAGGGCGCGAGACCGATGCCGTGGTCTTGCTGGACCCGAGCCTGCCCGGGGACGAGTGGGCCGAAGCCCTTGGCGATGTAGCTCGTTCTGGTTCGCTCCCGAGGCCTTCCCAGGCAGCGCCGAGCCTTCGTCGAGTACCGGCAACACGTTCTGTTCGTGCATTGGGGCTCGAATCAGCACGCCCGAGAAAGCAGTCCACGGTCGAAGCGCCGACCAGTTGGCGATGTGCCGCAAGCTCGTGTAACCTCGCGCTATGTCGACTGGGATCGATCCGACCTCGTCTTGGGCTGCTTCGACCCCGGTTCAGTCGGCGCATCTCGTGCTCCTGCGCGGCTTTTCCAGCCTCAAGCACTTGGCTAGTCACCACCTTGGTGCAATTGGGTTGAGCGGCCAGGAGGTCTGCCTCAGGGCAGGAGGCGAGGCCTACCACGAGGGTGAAGCAGGGGACGACGTCTTCATCGTTCTCAGCGGCTCAGCCACGGCGATCCGGCAGACTCCTTTGGGTGACCTGCTGGGAGCCAGCTTCGTTCGCGGCGATATCGCTGGCGAGGTCTCCTACCTCGACGGCCAGCCGCGGTGCTGGAGCTTGCGGGCCAACGAGCCGACGACGCTGCTGCGTGTGCCGGGAGCGCGGCTCCACGAGCTGGTGCGTGGCGAGCCGGGGATGGCGCTCGAGCTGCTCCGGACGTTCTGGGCTTCGCTTGCCGCCAAGGTCCGTTCGGCGTACCGGGTGATGAACGAGATCATGGCCCCCGGACAGCACGTTGCGCCGCGGCAGCGTTCGGGGGATGGGGCGCAGATCGGCCTTTCCGAGGGCACCAAGCTGTTGGCGCTGCGTACCCTGGGGTTCTCCGGCGCCGAGCTCGGGCTGCTCGCGACGCAGCTCGTCGCACAGCGCTACGAGGCGGACACGGTCATCTTTTCTGAGGGCGAGCCGGGAGACAGGCTCTTCGTGGTGCTCGAAGGCCAGGTGAGGATCTCGCGCCGCATCCCGAGCCTGGGTGAGGAGGCGCTGGCCATCCTGAGGCGCGGGGACGTTTTCGGGGAGATGGCTTTGGTTGACGAGAAGCCGCGGAGCGCCGACGCCATCGCTCACGGGGACGGTTGCGCACTGCTGGCCATCACCCGTGTCGACCTCGCCCGGGCCGCGGCGTCCGACCCGGCGTCGATGCTCGGCTTTTTCGCCCTCATGGGTCAGATCCTCTGTCGGCGTCTGCGCTCCATGACGGAGCAGCTCGTCGCCTGGCGCATCATGACCGGCTTCGGGTAGCCGGCCTCGCCCTGGACCTCGCGAACCGTTGTACAATCCTGCTCCCGGCCCGTAGGCGGGACGTGCCAGCAAACCTGGCACCAGAGGAGAAGAGCCATTCCAGCCAAGGTCTTCATCGGTAACCTGAGCTTCCGCACCACCCGGGAGGAGCTCAACGCACTCGTGTCGGCGGCGGGCACCGTCGTCGACCTCTACCTGCCCACCGATCGTGCGACCGGCAAGCCGCGCGGCTTCGCCTTCGTCGAGTTCGCGAGCGAGGCCGAAGCCGCCGAGGCAATCCGACAGCTCAACGGCAAGGAGGTCGGTGGCCGCGCCCTCAAGGTGAACCTCGCCGAGGACCGCCCACGCGAGCGGAACGGATCGGGACGCACGCGGTCAGCCGGGTCGCGGCCGTTCGTTCCTGCTTTTGACCCGGGCCCGAGCTTTTTCGCGGTTGAAGGTCGCTTTTCTAAGCCCAAGGGTAGCCGTCGCGGCGCCCGCGGCAAGAAGCGCTCGCTGTAGCGGCCTTCGACCTCGTTCGCACCCCCAGCCGGCAGCGCGTGTGGTGCGTGTGGCTCCCGTGGCTTCCCATGGCAGCGTTGCGCTCAGCGGACGGGTTGCCGGTCGTGCCTGCCCGAGGCGTGCCGAGGCTACGGGGCGTGCTCCTCTCACCGCGGTTGGTCAAGGTGCTCCTGCAGGACATGACGGGGAACCGGGGCGACGCCAGCGCACCGTCGTTCGCAACGCCGACGACGGGGCCGTTTGCGTGTGGACCCACATCTTCGCTAATAGGGAAAGGGAGCGGCGGTCTTTTCCCGCCGCTCCCTATCTCGAGTGCCGTGTCATCCAAGCTGGTGGGGGCTGACCTGTCCCTCGCCAGCTGCCCCTGGGTGGGGGAGCAGCCTCTTACCCCTGCTTTGAGACGAACTCCTCCATGAAGGCGACCAGGGTCTCGACGTTCTCGACCGAGACGGCGTTGTACATCGACACGCGAATGCCGCCGACGTCGCGGTAACCCTTCAGGCCAACCATGCCGGCCGCCTTGGCGGCCTTGACGAACGCGTCGTCCTGCTCCGGCGTCGGCAGGAAGAAGTCGACGTTCATCGCCGAGCGGTGTTCCTTGACCTTGACGAACGGGCGGTAGAAGTCGGCGTGGCGGTCGATGCAGGCGTAGAGCAGCTCGGCCTTGCGCAGGTTTCGGCGGTGGATGGCTTCCAGACCGCCGATCTCCTTGTTGTGCGCCAGCACGTTGCGCAGGATGTAGATGCCGAATGTCGGTGGGGTGTTGTAGAGCGAGTTCTTTTCGACGTGGATGCGGTACCGCAGGTAACTCGGCAGCTCCTTGTCGAGGCACTGCTGGAGGATGTCGTCACGGATGATGACGACGGTCACGCCGGAAGGACCGAGGTTTTTCTGGGCGCCGGCGTAGATGATGCCGAACGGCGAGACGTCGAACGGCTTCCACATGAAGTCCGACGACATGTCGCAGACGAGCGGGATCCCACCGGTCTCGGGCCAGGTGTGGAACTGGGTGCCCTCGACCGTGTTGTTCGAAGTGAAGTGAACGTACACGCTCGACGGGTCGATCTTGATCTCGCCGGGGTAGGGCAGGCGGGCGAACTTGTCATCCTTGGTCGAGGCAGCGCAGCGAGCCAGCTCGCCGGCGACGATCTTCCCCTCCTTGTACGCCTTGTCGGCCCAGGTGCCGGTGCAGATGAAGTCGGCGCCGCGGCCCTTGTAGAGGAGGTTCATGGGTACCATGCCGAACTGCAGGTGGCCGCCGCCCTGGATGAGGATGACGTGGTAGTTGGGTGGGAGGCTGAGCAGCTCCTTGATGAGAGCGATCGCCTCGTTGTGCACTGCTTCGTATTCCTTGGAGCGGTGGGAGATCTCCATTACCGACATGCCCGTGCCGGAGAAGTCCAGCAGCTCCGCCTGGGCGCGTTCGAGGGCGGGCAGCGGAAGCCCCGCCGGACCCGCATAGAAGTTGATCACTCGCTTGGCCATTGATACCTCCCTGGGGTACGGTCGAAGGTCGAAGGTCGAAGGTTGAGGGCTGCCAGCCGGGCTGGTCGAGAGTCGAGGGCCGAGAGCCGAGAGTCCACCCGACCGCCCGCTTCGAGCTGCCCGATGCAGGCAGGCTGTCCGGACCCCGGACCCCAACCATCGGAACCGCTGCAACTGGCGGACATCTCGTCTCCTACTTCTTGGTCCAGCCCGTGAGGAACGTCACCACCTCGTCGCCGATGCGCAACAGGTTCTCCTTCGAGCTGGCGCCGATATGGGGGGTGAGGATGGTGTTGGGGGCCGAAAGCAGCGGACAGCTCGGGTCGGGCGGATCCGAGTAGTACACGTCGGTGGCGTACGCCGCGACCTTGCCGGACGCGAGCGCGGCCGCCAGATCTTCCTCGACGATGCACTTGCCGCGGCCGGTGTTGACGAGCACGGCGCCGTCCTTCATCAGGGCGATCGTATCCTTGTTGATGAAGCCCCGCGTCTCGTCGGTGAGCGGCGTGTGCAGGGAGATGTAGTCGGCCTGCTCGAACAGCTCCTTGAGCGTCGGCACCAAGATGGCGACGTCGGACTCCTTGACGAAGGGGTCGAACGCCAGCACTCGCATCCCGAACGCGGCGGCGCGCTTGGCCACCTCTTGGGCGATGCGGCCGATACCCACCAGGCCGAGAGTCTTGCCCATCAGCTCGGTACGCTTCAGCTCGCTCTTGAGGAACTTGCCAGCCTTGAGAGCGTTGTGAGCCTCGATGAGCTTGTTGGGGACGGCAATCATGAGGGCGAACGCGAGCTCGGCCACGGCCACGGACGATGCCCTGGGCGTGTTGACGACCTCGATCCCTTTGGCCTTGGCAGCCTTGGCGTCCACGTTGTCGAGCCCGACACCGCCGCGGATGATGAGCTTGAGCTTCGGGGCCTGCTCCATCCACTCGGCCGTGCACTTGGTCTTGGAGCGCACGAGGGCGACCTCGGCGTCGGCCAGGCGCGACACATCGTCGGTCACCTCGCCGAACTGCTCCAACCTCTTGGGGAGCGACTTGTCGAAGGCATCGCAGATCACGATCAACATGCTGACCTCCTCTTGGGGCTGTCCCCCGTTTTACCAGATATCGAGCGTCCGGACCAGCAGGCCGGAGCGCAGCTTCGGCTCGAACCACGTGGACTTGGGCGGCATCACCTCACCGCAGTCTGCTACCGTCATGAGCTGTTCCAGCGACGTCGGGTGGAGGGCGAACGCCACCGCCCAGCCACTGTCGACGCGCTGTTCGAGCTCACCGAGACCGCGAATCCCGCCAACGAAGTCGATGCGCTTGTCGGTTCGCGGATCGGTGATGCCGAGAATCGGCGCCAGCAGGTTCTCTTGCAGGATCGCGACGTCGAGTGAGCGCACCGGGTCCTGGTCCGGGAACGAACCGGGCTTGGCCTCGAGCCGGTACCAGCGGCCGCCGAAATACATGCCGAACTGGTCACCGTGCTCGGGACGGGCCGGGGCGTCCGGCGTCACGGTGAACTTCCCGGCGACGGCGGCGAGAAACGACTCCGGTGTGTGGCCGTGCAGGTCCTTCACTACCCGGTTGTAGTCCATGATCTTCAGTTGGTTGTGTGGAAAGACCACAGCCATGAAGTAGTTGTAGGGCTCGTTGCCGGTGTGATGCGGGTTTTGGGCACGTCGCTCGAGCCCGACGCGGGCGCCCGAGGCGGCACGATGATGGCCGTCGGCCACGTACAGCGCCGGCACGGCCCGGAAGGCTTCCTGCAGCGGCTCGGTGAGCTCCGCCGGCACCACCCACACCGTGTGCCCGAAGCCGTCGTCAGCGACGAAGTCGTACACCGGCTCGAGCTGACGTACCCGGTCCACGAGGGTGTCGATGTCCGTGCGCTGGCGATAGGTGAGGAAGACGGGGTCGTTGGCGTTCAGCTCGTGGGTGTGACGGGTGCGGTCATCCTCCTTGTCCTTACGGGTGAACTCATGGCGCTTGATGAGGCCGTCCGCGTACTCCTGACACGAGCAGGCGGCGACGACGCCAGCCTGCACGTGGTCGCCCATGCGCTGCTGGTAGACGTAGAGCCTCGGCTCGCTCTCGCGGATCAACACACCCTCGGCGATCAGGCGCCGCAGGTTCTTCGCTCCTTGGGCGTACACCCGGTCGTCGTAGAGATCGACCTCGTGAGGGAGGTCGATCTCGGGCTTGACGACATGCAGGTAGGAGATGTCGTTGCCTTCGGCGAGCGCACGCGCTTCGTCGGAGCTGATGACGTCGTAGGGGTAGGATGCCACGCGCGCCGCGAGGTCAGGGCGCGGCCGCAGGGCTCGAAACGGGCGAATGTCCGACATGCTTGGGATCCTCCGGCCGGAGCTCCGGTCGCCGGCAGAGTCTATCACAGGGGCGGAATGTCCGAAGTTGGCTCGGCCATTCGGGAGGCCGGGACCGGAATCTGGCTCCCCGGCAGAAGCGTCCGCCGCTTTGGCAGCGCCCCCGGCAGCGAGCGGCTCGGCAAGGTCCTGGGGGTGGGGTTGCGGGTTCCTGGAAGCCAGGGCGTGCGGTGTTCAGAGGGCGGAGCTTCGGTGTCTGGACAATTTGGGCGTGGAAATCCCGTCTTCCGACACGAGGGTATGATCGAGGTGGGCGCGGGGTTTGCATTGCGCGCCGGCGGAGGTGGACGATGATCCGTAGTCGAGTGCTTCTGGTGATGGTGGCGTTGAGTGTGGGCAGCGCTGTCGTGGCGCAGGAGGAGCCGAGTCCGTCGCCGACGCCGACCCCGGACCCCGTCGTGGTCACGGTCGGGAGCGCCAGCGCCAAGCTCGTTCGGTACGCGACCGCCGAGGCGCGGACGGCTCTCGAGCCGCTGAAGGCCAGGCAGGAGAGCGATCCGCGGGTGGCGATGGCGCTGGGGCGGGTGCTCGAGCAGGAGAAGAAGTACGGCGAGTCTGCGGCGCTGCTAGGGAAGGCTGTGGTGCTGGCTCCGAGCGATCCCGAGGCCCAGATCTGGCTCGGGGAGACGCTGCTGCGGCAGAAGAAGCAAGCGGAGGCCGATGCAGCGTTCGGGAAAGCGATCGACCTGGTGACCCCGAGGGTTGCTGCCGACAGCGCTGGGGCCGACCTCGGCTCGCGGTACTGGCTGGGCGTCGCCCAGCAGCGTCGACGGTTGTTCGACAAGTCAGCGGAGACGCTGACCAAGCTCCTCGAGCTGCAGCCGACGCACCTCATGGCGACCTACCAGCTCGGCCTCACGCGGGCGTTTCAGGGCCGCTGGGCCGACGCTGTCACGCTGCTGACCAAGGCTCTCGAAGGCGACTCCGGGATCGCCTTCGCTTACTACTACCGAGCGTTGGCGCAGGACAAGCTGGGACGCAAGGACCAGCTGGTGCTCGACATGGAGAAGTTCCTGGCGCTCGCGCCCAATGCGCCCGAGGCAGACAAGGCGAGAGCCGTCGTCGCCGCCGCCAAGCGCTGAGGAGCTCGGTGGCACGAGTCAGAAGGCGCTGCCCAGGCCGATATAGGCCTTGAACGACGGGTCGCCGGGTCGCCGGTCGAGAGGTCGGGCAAGGTCGAGTCGGACGACGCCCACGGGGGTAGTGGCTCGCAGGCCGAGCCCTACGGACTTCGCGAGGTCGCGACCGAAGTCGGCACGCTCCGCCCACACCTGTCCGACGTCGACAAAAGCCAGCCCGATGAGATCGAACCAGGGG
>JAAYVZ010000046.1 GCA_012516935.1 Holophagae bacterium | reverse complement strand
CTCTTTCTTGCTCATCGCCACCACGTCCCCCAAGGTCCTCTGCCCTCCCACGGGCACTAACACCAGGGGACATTTCTATCGAGCCCACCAGGGGACACTATCAAGGAGTCGCGACACGGCCACGCCGAGAGCTGCGTCGTCGCCGGGGCGGACAACCCCTCGACGAGCGCGGGGCCGACGGTCGGTTGTGACGGATTCCACAAGATGCTACCGTGCAGGCCCGAGGCGGCAGACGCTGCCCTCGCGTCCGCCCGGGAGCCACCAGCATGTCCGACTTTCGCATCACCGAGCACCCCATTCTGGTTGTGCCCGACGTACCGCGCTTTTCCTTCTCGTGGTCCGGGCAGGAGCTGTCCGCCCGTCAGGGAGAGACCATCGCCGCAGCGCTGTTCGCCAACGGCGTCCGGGTCTTCGGCCACCACACCAAGGACGGGGCCCCGCAGGGGATCTTCTGTGCCAACGGGCAATGTGCGCAGTGCACCGTGATCGCCGACGGCCTCGCCGTGAAGTCGTGCATGGTACCGGTGACCCCGGGGATGCGGGTCGAGCCGCTCGACGCTGCCCCCAGCCTGCCGGAAGCCGGCGGTGCGCTGCAGTATCACGCCATCGACACCATCGAGGTCGAGTGCCTGGTCCTCGGCGGCGGACCGGCTGGCCTGTCGGCCGCCGTCGAGCTGGGGCGCGCCGGGGTGAGCGTCGTCATCCTCGACGACAAAGAGCGGCTGGGCGGCAAGCTGGTGCTGCAGACCCACAAGTTCTTCGGCTCGATCGAGGCCTGTCACGCCGGTACGCGGGGGATTGACATCGCCGCCAAGCTCGAGGCCGAGGTCCGGTCCTACGAGAACGTCCGGGTCTGGACCGACTCGGTGGCGTTGGCGGTGTTCTCCGACCGCAAGGTGGGGGTGCTGCGGCAGGGGCACTACGTCATCGTTCAGCCGCAGGTGTTGCTGGTCGCCACGGGAGCGCGGGAGCGGTCGCTCGTGTTCCGCGGCAACACGCTCCCGGGTGTCTACGGTGCCGGCGCGTTCCAAACGCTCGTCAACCGTGACCTCGTTCGCCCGAGTGCGCGCCTGTTCGTGGTCGGCGGTGGCAACGTCGGGCTCATCGCCGCCTACCACGCGCTCCAGGCGGGGATCCAGGTGGTCGGGCTGTGCGAGGCGCTGCCCGACTGCGGTGGGTACAAGGTGCACAAGGACAAGCTGGTGCGCATGGGAGTGCCGATCTACACCTCGCATACCGTGGTCTCGGCCAACGGCGAGGAGGAGGTGACCTCCGTCACCATCGCGGCGATCGACAGCGCATGGAAGCCGATCGAGGGGACCGAGAAGACGTTCGCCTGCGATACGGTACTGGTCGCCGTGGGGCTCGACCCGGTGGACGAGTTCCACCGCAAGGCCAAGGAGTTCGGGCTGCCGGCACTGGCGGCTGGCGACGCCGAGGAGATCGCCGAGGCGTCGGCCGCTATGTTCACCGGCAAGATCCGCGGCCTCGAGATCGCACGCATGCTGGGCCGCGACGTCGGCGAGGTACCACCCGAGTGGCACAAGACCGCGGAGGTTCTCAAGTCCCGCCCAGGCGCCACCGTGACCGAGGAGATCCCAGACGACGAGCAGGGGGTTTTCCCGGTCTTCCACTGCAGCCAAGAGATTCCCTGCAACCCATGTACCTCGATCTGCCCCAAGCACGCCATCCGCATCGAGGGCGACGACATCCTCGGGCTGCCCACCTTCGTCGAGGAGGACTGCATCGCCTGCGAGCAGTGCGTGGCGGTATGCCCGGGGCTCGCCATCACGCTGGTCGACTTCCGCTCCGATCGCGAGAGCGCGATCGTCACCTTGCCCTACGAGTTCACGCGGGCCACGATCAACGAGGGCGACCTGGTCACCGTGCTCGACACCGAGGGCAAGGTGCTCGGCAACGTCCCGGTGGTCAAGGTGCGAGCGCCCAAGTTCGCCGACCACGCGCTGCTCGTGAAGGTGCGCGCCCCGCGCGAGATCGCCAAGCTCGCCGCCGGTATCCGGGTGCAGGAGCCGTGGGTGGGGGAGCCACTCGAGGAGAAGGTGGAACGCGTCGCCGATGACCAGGTGGTATGCCGATGCGAGCGCGTGACCGCCGGTGAGATCCGGGCCCACATCCGGGCCGGCGTGCGCGACCTCAACGAGCTCAAGGCGCTCACCCGTGCCGGGATGGGTGCCTGCGGCGGCAAGACCTGCCCGACCCTCATCCGGCGTCTCTTCCTCGAAGAAGGGGTGTCGCCCGGTGAGATCACCGAGCTGACGCAGCGGCCGCTCGTGATGGAGGTGACGTTGGGCGCGTTCGCTGGCGTGATCACCGGCGAGGGACCGGCCAAGGACGTCCCACGGACCCACGCGGTCGCGGTCCACGAGGGGGGTGTGTGATGTCCACCGCCACGTTCGACGCCATCGTCGTGGGTGCCGGCTCGGTCGGTACGCCTACCGCCATGTACCTCGCCGAGCGTGGGCTCAAGATCCTCGTCGTGGACCAGTTTCCCTCGCCCGGGCAGGGCTCCAACAAGTGCGCCATCGGTGGCATCCGCGCCACGCACTCGGCTCCGGCCAAGATCCGCCTCTGCCTCGAGTCGTTGGCGACGTTCTCCTCCTGGGAGCACCTTCACGGCGACGACATCGAGTGGCACATGGGCGGCTACTGCTTCGTCGCCTACCGCGACGACGAGGAGCGGCTCCTCCGCGACCTCCTCAAGGTCCAGAAGAGCTATGGCTTGAACATCGACTGGTACGGCGCTGCCGAGCTGCTCGAGCGGGTGCCGAGCCTGGGTCACGAGGGGCTCCGAGGGGGCACGCTCTCGCCGGAGGACGGCTCGGCGTCGCCAATGCGCTCGTGCCTGGCGTTCTACCGCCGGGCGCGCGCGCTCGGCGTCACCTTCCGGTTTTCCGAACGCGTCACCGGGCTCATCCGCCGCCGTTCCCAGATCGTCGGCGTTCGCACCGACAAGGGGGGATACGCCTCGGAGACCGTCATCAACGCTGCCGGAGCTTGGGCACGCTCGGTGGCCCAGGCCGGTGGCCTCGATACGCCGGTGGTCCCCGACTGCCACGAGGCCGGGATCACCGAGCCGGCAGCTCGCTTCCTGGAACCGATGGTGGTCGACATCCGCCCCACCGCCGGCGCGCGCAACTACTACTTCTGCCAGCTCGCAGGCGGCCAGGTCATCTTCTGCATCACCCCCGATCCGGCGTTGGTAGGATCGGATCGCCGGGAGACCTCGGCGTTCCTGCCGATGATCGCCCGCCGGATGGTGAACCTCATGCCACGTCTCGCCAACTTGCGGGTGCGCCGCACGTGGCGCGGCCTGTACCCGATGACCCCCGACGGCGCCCCGGTGGTCGGCCGCTCGCAGGTGCTCAGCGGCTACGTGCACGCCGAGGGGATGTGTGGACAGGGGTTCATGCTGGGTCCCGGAGTGGGCGCACTGGTGGCGCGCCTGGTCACCGGCGCCCTCGAGCCGGCCGACGAGGCGGTGCTGGCCGAGCTCGCACCGACGCGCGCGTTCGGCGGTGCCGAGGCACTCAAGTAGCCCGAGCGGACAGGGAGCAGGGAGAAGCTCCCCCTGGCCCGTGGCTCACGAGGGGCTGGCTCGAGTCGCTCCTCACGCCGAGCATCGCGTGTCGGTGCTCCCGGCCGGTTGCCGCGCACCTCCGGTCCGCTGGTATGGCAGCCGGGTGGCCCGCAAGGGTGGTATTCTTGACCCATGGGACGAGCACGACAACGTCGATTGCGGCTGAGCGCAGCGCTGGGCGCTACCCTGTGGGTGGCGGTTGCGATCGCACAGGAACCGACACGACCGCGGTTCGAGCCCGCGGCATTCGAGGCGCATACGAGGTTCCTCGCTTCCGACCTCCTCGAGGGGCGTGGCATCGGCACCCGTGGCGGCGAGCTCGCAGTTGCGTACATCGAGGCGGTTTTTCGCGCCGCCGGACTGACACCGGGCTGGGCCGGGAGCTTCAGACAGCCGGTTGCCATGACCGCGTACCGCGGCGACCCGGCGGCGCGGATCGTGGCCGAGGTCGGGCACGTCAGGGTACCGCTCGAGGTCGGGAAAGAGATCGTCGGCGTCAACTACTCCCTTCCCGACGCCGGCCTGTCGTCGAACCTCGTGTTCGTCGGCTACGGCATTCACGCCCCTGAGCAGGGATGGGACGACTACGCCGGCACCGACGTGCGCGGACGCCTCCTCCTGGCCTTCGTCAACGAGCCCGGACGGGACGACCCCACCCGTTTCCGGGGACGGGCGCTGACGATCCACGGCCGGTGGACCGAGAAGCTCGCGGTTGCGGCCCGTGCGGGCGCTGCCGGCGTCGTTCTGATCCACACCGACGAGGATGCCGGCTACGGCTGGCACGTTCCGGCCACCTCGATGACCGGTGAGAGGTTCCTACTCGCCGACGAACGTTTGGTTGTGCCGTTCGCTGGCTGGATCGCCAGCCCGGCGCTCGCAACCCTTCTCAACGCTGCCGGGTTGCGCCTCGAGGACCTGAGAGCCGCCGCCGAGCAGCCGGGCTTCGCCACCCGGCCCTTGCCGATCCGCCTGACCGTGCAGGCGGTGCGCTCCACTCGCCCGGTCGTCGGCCACAACGTCGTTGGCGTGCTCCCCGGCGGCCGGCGCGGTGTGATCGTGCTGACCGCGCATCACGACCATCTGGGGATCGGCCCAGAGGTGCGCGGCGACCGGATCTACAACGGGGCCGTGGACAACGGTACGGCCCTGGCGGTGCTGCTGACCCTCGCCCAGGGGCTCGCCACGACGCCTGCGGCCACCCGGCCGACGCTCGTCTTTGCGGCCGTTGACGCGGAGGAGGCAGGGCTTCTCGGCTCCACCCACTACGCCCGTCACCCGGCTCTCCCGCTCGACGAGACGCTGGCAGCGATCAACTTCGAGATGGCGAGCCCCTGGGGTCGCACCCACGACGTGATGGCGATCGGCGG
Organism: Holophagae bacterium; assembly: GCA_012516935.1. GTDB lineage: Bacteria > Acidobacteriota > Thermoanaerobaculia > Thermoanaerobaculales > Thermoanaerobaculaceae > JAAYVZ01. Next base: position 94,283 of record JAAYVZ010000046.1, on the reverse strand, counting down.
CGAGCTCTCCGAGCTCGGCGTCCTCGTCAACCGGGTTGCCGCCCGCCGCGAGCTGCGCGTCACCCCCGACCCGGCCCCGGAGCAGGGGTTTTTCTTCCGCTCCGACCAGCTCTCGTTGGCCCAAGCCGGAGTGCCGTCGATCTGGCTCGACCTCGGAACCGAGCACGAGGGACGGCCGGCCGGGTGGGGCGAGGCGAGGCGCGCGCGGTACCGTGTCGAAGGCTACCACCAGCCGGCGGACGAGGTGAGCGATGACTGGGACTGGCGGGGGCTGCAGCAGCTCGCCGAGATCACCGTCGATCTCCTCGACGAGATCAGCACTGCCGGCCACGTGGCCTGGCTTCCGGACAGCGGGTACGCTCGCCCGGGCGTCCCCAACACCCAGGCTCCGACGCCGGCCGGCAGCCGATCACTCAGGTAGGGGCGTCGTCGGGAAACGAGACCCGGTCCTTTCTCTCCCCTCGAAGCGATAGACTGGCGGGGCGGAGGATCAGCGATGGCGCAGGTGGAGCTGACGGTCAACGGGGTCGCCAGGCATCTCGAGCCGGACGACGGCGAGACGCTGCTACAGACCCTGCGGGAGCGGCTCGGACTGGTCGCCGCCAAGGTGGGCTGCTCGCAGGGGTACTGTGGCGCCTGCACGGTGCTGCTCGAGGGCTCGCCGGCGCTGGCGTGCATGCTTCAGACCGCCAAGCTCGGTGGACGGCGGATCGTCACGCTCGAGGGGCTACCTGACAAACAGCGGCAGCTTCTCGCCCGAGCGTTCGTGCAGGAGGGCGCGGTACAGTGCGGGTACTGCACGCCGGGCCTCGTGATGCGAACGCACTGGCTGGTCGACAAGGGCCGGACCAGCGACCGTGATGCCGTGGTCAAGGCACTCGGCTCACACATGTGCCGGTGCACCGGGTACCTGCGGGTGCTCGACGCCATCTCCACCGCCGGCGAGGCGGCGGCAACCGGAGGGTTCACGACCGCGGAGCCGCGCCGGGTGCCGCGTTTCGCCGCCCCCCGGCACCAGGGATGCCGCTCGAGCAAGGGGGTGGGGACGTCACAGCCGCGCTACCGCGGCGAACAGCTCGCGCTCGGTGAGAAGCCGTTCATCGGCGACCTGCGCTGCGAGGGGATGCTGCACGGTGCCGTGGTGCTGGCGGCCCACCCGCGGGCCCGGGTGCTGGGCATCGATGCGGCACCCGCCCTGGCAATGTCGGGGGTGGCGCGCGTGCTCACCGCCGCCGACGTGCCCGGGCAGCGATTGCTGGGCACCGTCGTCCGAGATTGGCCGGCGTTCGTGGCCGTTGGCGAGCTCACCCGCTGCGTCGGTGACGTGCTGGCGCTCGTGGTCGCCGACACCCAGCACCGCGCCTATGCTGCCGCCGCTGCGGTGCAGGTCGACTACGAGGTCCTGGAGCCCGTCACCTCACCCGAGCAGGCGCTCGCTGCCGGCGCACCGGAGCTTCATGCGAGCGGCAACATACTGGAAACATGTGCGTTTCAACGCGGCGACGTGGACGCTGCGCTGGCCACCTCGGCTCACACCGTGAAGGCGCGCTTCCAGACCCAGCGGATCGAGCACGCGTTCATGGAGCCCGAGGCGTGCCTGGCCCGGCCGCAGGGCAAAGGGCTCAAGGTCTACTCGCAGGGACAGGGAGTGCACGAGGATCAGGCGCAGATCGCGGCACTGCTCAACCTGCCAGTGCAGGCGGTGGACGTGGAGCTGGTCTCGACCGGCGGCGGGTTCGGCGGCAAGGAGGACCTCGCGGTTCAGGGACAGACCGCGCTCGCTGCGTACCTGCTGCAACGTCCGGTGCGAACGGTGCTGACGCGCGAGCAGTCGATCCTTCTGCACCCCAAGCGCCACCCGCTCACCCTCGACTACGAGGCCGGGTGCGACACCCAAGGGCGGCTCACCGCGGTGCGGGCGCGCATCGTCGGCGACACCGGCGCCTATGCTTCGGTCGGTGCCCAGGTGCTGGAGCGGGCGGCCGGGCACTCGTGTGGGCCGTACCGGGTACCCAACGTGGAGGTCGAGGCCACGACCGTCTACACCAACAACCCACCCTCCGGCGCGATGCGGGGGTTCGGCGCCAATCAGGCGGCGTTCGCCATCGAGGGCGTGCTGGACATGCTGGCCGAGCGGGTCGGCCTCGACCGCTACGACATCCGCGAGCGCAACCTGCTGCGGCCCGGCGACCGCTTCGCCACCGGGCAGATCATGACCGCCTCGTGCGCGGCGCTGCCGACGCTCGAGGCGGTGCGCGATGCCTTCCGCCAGGCGCGGGTGGCGGGGATTGCGTGCGGGATCAAGAACACCGGGATCGGCAACGGGATGAACGATACCGGCCGGGTGGCGATCCGTGTCCGCCCCGACGGCACCCTACTCGTGCTCACCGGCTATACCGAGATGGGGCAGGGGCTGCACACCATCCTGCGCCAGGTGGTGGCGCAGGAGACCGGGCTCGACCCGTCGTGCATGGAGGTGATGACGCGCTCGGAGCCCGAAGTCGAGTGCGGCATGACGACCGCCTCGCGCGCCACGGCGCTGACGACGATGGCTGGTCAGCGCGCCGCCGTGAAGCTCGCTGAGGCGCTGCGCTCCTCGAGCCTCACCGCACTCGCCGGCCGGGAGTTCCTCGGCGAGTACGTCTGCGACGTCACCGTCAAGCCCGGCACCCCTACCGACAACCCGGTCACCCACATGACGTTCGGCTACGCCGCTCAGGTCGTGATCCTGGACGACCAGGGACGGATCGCCAAAGTGGTCGCCGCCCACGACGTGGGGCGCGCCATCAACCCCGTGCAATGCGCCCAGCAGATCGAAGGGGCGATCCACATGGGGATCGGCTATGCCCTCACCGAGGACCTGCCGTGCGAGGGCGGCCGGCCGCTGTCCACGCGCATGCGCGACCTGGGGATCCTGCCGGCAGCGGCGATGCCCGAGGTGGAGGTGATCCTGCTCGAGGTACCCGATCCGGTCGGCGGCTACGGCGCCAAGGGAGTGGGCGAGATCGGGCTGGTACCCACCGCCGGGGCGGTTGCCTCGGCGTTGTGGGCGTACGACGGCGTGCGCCGCACGACCCTGCCGATGCGCGATGCCCCCGCCGCCAGGAGCGTGCGCACCTAGATGTCCCCGCAGCGCCTGGCGATCGCGCTCGGCATCCTGGCGGCGGCGGCCGCCTGGTTCGCCGCCCGCGAGCCGGCGTTTGGTCCTTTGATGTGGGTGGCATTGCTGCTCGGCATCCTCTGGCTCCAGCCCGCGGCACGCTTGCTCCTGTCTTCCTGGCAGCTCGGCCTCATCGTGCTGGTGGTGGGGGCATCGTGGCTCGTGGCTCTCGATCATGAGCTGGCGTTTCGCCACTCGCTGCTGCTGCTCGCTGCCTCGCTGATCGTGGTTATGGCGCGCCTCCACCCCCTCGATCGTGACGGGGTGTTCCTGCTCTGCCTGGCGGTGGCGGCGACCGCGAGCGTGGCTGTGCTGCAGGCGAGCGGCGGGCTGCATGCGGCGAGCGTCGACCTCGCCACGCTGCCACCGGCGTTTCGTGAGGCCGCCACCAGCCGCATCGTGGGCGGACGTAGCTTCGGTACCGCAGCCCTACCCGGGCACTTCGCCGCGCTCCTGCTCATGGCGGCGCCGCCTCTCCTCGCCGGTCTGGCCGCCGGGACGTGGTGGCGCCGGGGAGCAGCGGCGGTCGGCAGCGGGTTGGTTGCCGTCGGGGTGCTCCTCACCCGCTCGCTCTCGGCGTCCCTGGTTGCTGCCGCCGTGCTGGCACTGGCGCTCGTGCACGGTCGACGCCGGCTCCGCCCGGTCCTCGTGGTCGCCGGTGTCCTGGTGATGCTCACCGTGGCCACGTTGCTGTGGCGCACCGACGTCACGACCTTGGAGCCGCTCCACCTGCGGTGGCGGAACTGGCTGGTGGCGGCGCAGGCGTGGAACACCCACCGGTGGCTCGGGGTCGGTCTCGGCGGCGTCGGCCAGGCCGTCCTGGCGACGCCGGCCGGCGAGACGAACCTCAGCCCGTACGCTCACAACACCCTCCTGCAGCTCCTGGCGGAGCTCGGCCTGGCCGGGCTGCCGGCGGTCGGCTTGGCGTTGATGTGGCTCGTCAGGACGCTCCGCAGGGGTCTGACCAGCGATCCCGCGTTGGCGCTGGCGGTGTTGGTGATGCCGCTGCACAACCTCGTCGACTTCTCGTTTTACGCCCCCGAGGTAGTGATCCCGTGGGCGGTGCTCGCGGGCACCTTGGCGGGCCGTGACCCTCGCCTTCCCGACCGACCTACGCCGGCGTGGCTCCTCGTGCCGATCCTCGTGATCGGGGCTTTCGGCGCCACTTTATTGTGGCGCGGCGAGATCGCCTCGACGGAAGCCCTTGCCGGCGCCAGCGAGAAGCGAGGCCAACGGCTCGTCGCTGCGGCCGCCTGGACCCCGTGGACCGTCACCCCTTTGCTCACCGCGTGCCAGGTCGCGAGCGACACCCGGTTGGACCCGGACCTCCTCGTCGTCCTCGATGCCCGGCTCGCCGAGCGCGCCTGGGTGCGCCCTCGCTCGGGGGCGTGGGCCGAGTGTCGAGCCCGAGTGCTCATGGCGCTGGGCCGGTATGGGGAGGCGCTGGTGTGGGTGCGGGAGGCTCGGCGGCGCACGCCGTGGCGGCACGACCTCGACGAGCTGGAGCGGGCATGCCGTGGGCTCTGAGGTGGGTCGGGGCGGCGGTCGCAGTCACGGCCGCCACCTGGGTGAGCGGCGCTGACGGCGTCGAGTTGCGTCCGTGGGCGGTGGTTTTCGGCGTCGCTGTCCTCGTTGCGGCCCTCGTCGTGCGTGCGCGGTACGGAGGCCTGGCGCTCGATGCGCCGCGCATCGCGCTGGGCGCGCTTGTCGGGTGGATCGCGGTCTTGGCTGTCACCCTCACGGTGTCGCCCAGCGACGCTGCGGCCGTGATCGCCACCGGCGTGGTCGCCTGGGGGCTGTGCGTCCTGGTGGCCGACTGGCGGGCTCGAGCCTGGGCGTGCGGTACCGTGGCCGGGCTCGGAGCCTGCTCCGGGCTCTTACTCGTCGTCGGCCGGTGGATCGAGGGCGTTCGCTCGGACGGCTTGCTCGGCAACCCCAACCTGTCTGCCGCGGTGGCCCTGCTGGGTTTCGCCTCGACGCCTTTCGTCCGCCTCCCGATCGCCACCAGGTGGATCATGGGTGCGGCCTCAACGCTCGGCATCGTTGTGTCCGGCTCCCGTGCCTCGGTGCTCGGGCTGGCTGCCGTGGCGATCGTCTGGTTCCTCCTCGGCCCGGCCCGGCGCTCCGCCCGCTTGGTCGCCGCCGGGGTACTGGTGGTTGGGCTGGGCGCTTTTGCCGTCCGCCTCGCCACCGACCGCGACCCCCTGCGCTGGGAACGGGTGCGCATCTGGGGCGTGGCGCTCCAGGTCGCCCGCGATCACCTCCCTTGGGGCACGGGTCCGGCCGGCTTCGCCGATGCCGCTATCAGCCGCAACTTCCCCCAACTCGACCGGCCCGCACGGTACGGCCTGGTACCGGATCGGGCAGAAAGCGACTTCTTGCAGCTCGCCGCCACCGTCGGCGTGCCGGGCATGGGGCTCGTGGTCTGGCTCGTGCTGGCGCTGGCGTGGCGCGCCCGCCGCGCCGGACCGCACGCCTGGGGGTGCCTGGCGGCGCTCGCCGTGACCTCGGCATTCCACACCCAGCTCCCAGTGCCGGTGGTGGCGTGGACCGCCGGGCTGTCGCTGGCCGCTGCTGTTCCCGCCAGCCGGCGCCAGCGGACCCGCACGAGCGTTCCGACGGTACTCGGGTGCGGGGTGCTCGCCGGTACGCTCGTCGCCGTAGCGATCGTGCAGCCATCCTGGTGGCTGGGGGGCCGCCCCGACGACCACCTCGCGACCGCCAGGGCGCTCGCCGCGGCCGGGCCGCGGAGCGCTGCCCGCCTCGCCGACGCCGAGGCCCTGGTGTCGCGCACTGTTGCGCTGCGGCCCGGCTGGGGAGAGGGTTGGCGGGTACGGGGGGTGCTGCGCGCCGCCCGGGCCTCGCTGAGCGACGACGCCATGCTCTGGGCTGCGGCCCGCGACGATCTCACCCGGGCACGCGCGTGCAACCCTCTCGATGCGCTGGCGGCGCTCGATCTCGGACGGACCTTGCGGCGGCTCGTGGCCACCGATCCGGCTCGAGCCGCTCTTCGGGCTGCCGTGCGGCTCGAACCCAACCTGGTCGGCGCCTGGCTCGAGCTCGCCCAGCTCGATGTCGAGCAAGGGCGGGTGGAGGCGGCCCGGGGAGCGTTCGAGCGCGCGAAGCGGGCGCTCGCCGCCCGTCCCGGGCAGCCGACCGCGTACGAGCAGGCGCTCTCGTCGTTCGACCCGTCGACCCTCATCCAGCTGGCGGCGACGCTGCGGGAGGCGCGGTGAGATCGGCGTGGCGGAGCGTTGCCTGCGGGGTGCCGGGGCTCGGTGTGGCAGCGGCGGCGCTGCTCGCTGGCGTGTCGCCCGCCGTGCGTGATCTGCCCGCCTACTTCCTGCCGCTTCGCCACCACGTCGCGGAGGCGCTGCACGGACGCACCAGCGCCCTGTGGAGCTCGCTTCCCGGGTGCGGCGAGCCGGTGCTGGCCAACCCTCAGTTCGGCGTGTTCTACCCACCAGCGTGGCTGGCCGCGGTGCTGCCACCCCAGCGGGCGATCGGCGTCGAGATCGGCGTGCACCTCGCGCTGCTCGGCCTCGGCACTGGGCTGCTGGCGAGGCGGCTGGGCGCCCGAGAAGGAGCAGAAGTAGGAGCCGCCTGGGGGGTCGTGCTGGCCGGCCCGATGGTGGACGCGGCCGGGGTCCTCAACAACCTCGACACCCTTGCCTGGGTGCCATGGCTGTGGGGCGCTGCGCTCGGAGGGCGGGGCGCGCTCGTGGCTGCCTTTGCCGCCCTCGCCTGGTTGGGCGCCGAGCCGTGGCTGGCCGGCGTCGCGGCGGTGGTGGCGATGGCCATGGCACCGACGCGGCGGACGCTGGGCGCCTTGCTCCTGGCGGGTGGCCTGGTCGCTGCTCAGGCGCTGCCGTTTGCCGGCTGGGTCGAAGGCGGGGACCGCGGCAAAGGGATCTCCCCCGAAGCGGCCGCGAAAGGCGCCGTGACGGTGCGCGAGGTCGCAGCCATGGTGGTGCCCGGGCTGCCGTTACCGCCACGGGGCGACCGCTTCGTCGCCCACCTGGCGGTGCCTTTCTGGGCGCTGCTGCTCGGCGCTTTCGCCGTGCTCGGACGCGGCCCCTCTCGCCGTCTCGCTCTGCTGGGGTGGGTCGCCCTCGGCGCCGCTGTCCTGCCCGGGCTGCCGTTGGCCCGGGAGGCGTGGGCCTGGCTGACACGGGGTTTGGTCTGGTATCCGGGAAGGCTGGTCTTCATCGCCGTGGTTGCTCTCGTCCCGGCCGCCGCGACGCTGGTCGGTACCGCCGGGCACCGGTTCCGGGCCGCGCTCGGGGCTTGTGTACTCGGCCTGGGAGGCGGTTTGCTCGCCGGCGGGTCCGGGCTTGAGCTGGCGGTGCAGACGGTGTGTGCGGTGGCGACACTCGGGGGGCCCGTGCCGACGGTGGCGGCCGCCCTGGGCAGCGCCAGCCTCGGTCCCACCCACCTCATGGCCCTCGACCTCTCCGACCTTGCGCTGCCTCCTCTCGATCCCTGCCTCACGACCCCGGCCGGACAACCGGGCCGGTGGTTCGCCTTTCCGGTCTCGCGCGAGCAGCTCGTGTGGGTCGAACACGACCCACTGACGCGCCAGCGAGCGTTGGGATGGGGGTACTGGGGGCTGCGAGATGGGCGCCCCATGGCCCGCACGTTCGGGCCGATCCAGTCCCGCCACCTGGCAGCGCACCTCGCCCACGCCGACCAGGGACCGCCCGGGCGGTGGTGGCTCGACAGCCTGGCTGCACGGTGGTTGGTCGGGCAAGGTGAGCTGCCGCGGTTTCCCCGCCGCTGCCGTAGCCCCGCCGGCACCGTGCTGGTCAACCCGACAGCGTGGCCGGAGACGTGGGTGGTGACAGCCGTCCCGACCGCCGAGGAACGGCCAACCGTATGCGGATCGGTCGAGGAAGAGGTGGTGGGAGGGCACCGAGCTCGCTGGCGGTGCCACGTGGATGCGCCGCAGGCCGTGCTGCTGCTGTCCCGCACGCCCGATCCGGGCTGGCGCTTCTGGGTCGATGGGCGACCTGTCCCGGTCACTCAGGGGCCGGGCATCCTGCACGGAGTGGCCGTTCCGGCCGGCGAGCACGTGGTCGAGGCTCGGTACCGGCCCCGCGGCTTGGTTGTCGGTCTGGGCGTGTCGCTGCTGGGCGCGCTCGCCTGGGTGGGGGTGGCATGGCGGCGCTGGTAACTATCCTCTTCATCGTCTCCGGGCTCGCGGCGCTGGCCTACGAGGTGGTGTGGGTTCGCGCTCTGGGACTCGTCGTCGGCAACTCGCTGTGGGCGGCCGTGGCCGTGGTCGCGGCCTACATGGGTGGTATGGCCGTGGGCAGCGCTCTGGTGGCGCGCTGCCTGCCCCGCATCCGCTACCACCTGCGCTGGTACGCGGTGGCGGAGACGCTCGCCGCTTCGTTCGCGCTCGCCACCCCACCGGCGATGACCGGCTTGGCGCGCCTGGCCGCACATCTGGGTGCAGAACCGCTCGGCAGCTGGGGCCTGGCCCTGCTCGGGCGTCTGGCGATCGCCTGGCTCTTCCTAGCCGTGCCGACGGTCGCCATGGGAGCGACGCTGCCCCTCCTGGTGGCCCGTGTGGGCGGTCGGGCCCCGCTCGTGCGCAGCGTGGCACGGCTGTACGCCGCCAATACCTTCGGGGCGGTCGTCGGGGTGTTCGGTGCGGCGTTTTTTGGTCTGCCGCTCGTCGGGGAACGGGCGACGCTCTCGGTCGCCGCACTGCTCGGGCTGCTCGTTGCCGGGCTCGCCTGGCTGGCCGAGAAGCACCTGCCTCCAGCGGCGGCCGCACCGGTGCCGAGCGACCGGTTGCCATCTCCCCGCGTCTGGCTCGCCTGGCCGGCGCTGTTCGGCTTCGTCGCCCTCGCCCTGCAGCTCGTGTGGACGCGCGTGCTGCTGCTCCACCTGGGCACCCGCGTGTACGCGTTCGCCCTCATCCTCACGATCTACCTTCTGGGGATCGCCCTCGGCGCTGCCATGGCCCGCTGCGTGCGCTCGAACCCGCAGGCAGCGCTGGCCTGGTGCCAGCTCGCCACCGCCGCACTGTTGCTGGCGCAGATACCCGTATTTGCCCGTTTCGCCGACCTGCTCGAGTGGCTCGCCCGGGCGCTCGGAGCGAGTGGATTCGCGCTCACCCAGCTCGTCCTGGGTTGCGGCGTGGCCCTGCTGTTGCTCGGCCCCACCATGGCGTTCGGGGCGAGCTTTCCGCTCGCGGTCGCGGCCTGGCCGGCAAAGGCAGACGCGGGCACCAAGACGGGGTTGGTCGCAACGGCCAACACGGGCGGGGCGATCATCGGCACGGTCCTCGCCCCGCTCATCCTCGTGCCACTGGTCGGCAGCCAGCGACTGCTTCTGATCTTCGCCGGCACCTCCGCACTGGCTGCGGTGTTGCTGGCAGGCAGTCGGACGGTCCGGGTCGTGGGGGTTGGGCTGGCAACGACGGCCCTGGTGGCCGTGGCGGTGCTGCCTGACGGCCTCGTGCTGCGGGGCGCCGACATCATCAGGGAGGGTGAGCTCGAAACGCTCGCCGAGAGTGCTTCAGCCACCGTCGTGGTGCGCCGGATCTCCGATGCTCGAGGCGTGTGGCGGTCGCTCGAGCTCAACGGCGTCAACGTCGCCGGCACCTCGGTCGAGCTGCGCGCGATCCAACGCCTGCAGGGCCACCTGCCGCTCCTGCTCCACCCCTCGCCACGGCGGGTTCTGCACATCGGCTTCGGCTCGGGTGGCACCGCGTACGCGGTCTCGCGCCACGACGTCGATCGCATCGATATCGCGGAGATCTCCCGGGAGGTCCTGGCGGTCTCGGATCAGGTGTTCGGAGAGATCAATTTCGGGGTCCTGCACGACCCACGGGTGCGGGTGCTGCTCAACGACGGTCGCAACGTGCTCCTCGCCAGCGCCGAGAAGTGGGACGCCATTCTCTCCGACTCGATTCACCCGGTCTTCGCCGGCAACTCGACCCTCTACACCCGCGAGTACTTCCAGATGTGCCGCGACCATCTCACGGAGGGCGGAGTGATCTCCATGTGGCTGCCGCTGTACTCCCTGTCGGAGACTTCGTTCCTCGGCATCCTGCGGGCGTTCTGGGAGGTCTTTCCTGGCGCTGCGGTATGGTACGACCCGATCACGCTCAACGAGTTCACGGTCGTCACCGGTACCGCCAGCGCCGGGCCGATGTCGGTGCGCTGGGAGCAGCTCAACGCCCCTCGGCTCCAGCCGACACTGGCCGAGGCTGGCGCCCGCTCCCAAAGCGCCCTGGCTTCCATGCTCCTGCTCGGCCCTCGTGAGGTGGCGGCGCTGGTCGAGGACGTGCTTCCCCACGTGGACGACTTCCCGGAGGTGGAGTATCGCTCGGGGCGGTTGTACAGCCGCGAGCGCACTTGGCTCGACAACTTCCGAATCCTCTGGGCGATGCGGGCTCAGGCCAACCCGTTCGCGGCGCCAGCCGAGGTCTGGCGCGACGCGGCCGCTGCGCGTGACCAGGCGGTGCGCGCCCAGCTCCGTATCCTCTCGGCGCGCGTGTTCGGACGCACGGAGCCTCCGGGAGAGTGACGTAAAATTCTGTCGTGCGGCGAAGCGGGTGGATGTGGATCCTCGCCCTGGCCGGCGTGCTGGGGGGGCTGGGCAGCCTCGCGGCGGCGGCTGTCTTCGAGCTCCCTTCCGTCTCGGTGCGGTTCCGACGCGTCGGCTCCGAGCAGGGTCTCTCGCACGACACCGTCTATGCCATCGTGCAGGACCGCCAGGGCTACATCTGGCTCGGCACCGAGCAGGGCCTCAATCGCTTCGACGGGTACGGCACACGGGTCTTCACCCACGATGTCGTCGCCCCGGCTTCGTTGGCCGAAGACGATATCAGCTGCGTGCTGGTTGACCACCGAGGTCGGCTCTGGGTGGCGACGTGGGGAGGTGGCCTCGATCGTTTCGAGCCGGCTACCGAGACCTTCGTCCATATCGAGGCCGACTCTTCGCGCCCGGACGCCCTCCACGACAATCGCGTCCAGACGCTGCTCGAAGACCGGCATGGACTGATCTGGGCAGGGACCTTCAGCGGCGGGCTGTCGCGGTTGGACCCGGAGAGTGGAGCGATCATCACCTTCCGGCACGACCCCGCAGACCCAGCGAGCCTGCCGAACGATCACGTCTGGTCGCTCGCCGAATCGGCCGACGGCACGATCTGGGTCGGCACCGAGCACGGTCTGGCTCGCCTCGACCCGGCAACGGGCCGATGCCGGACTCTGCCCACCCGACCGCAGGGCTCCCCCGCAGGGTCACAGGTCGTCGTGCGAGCACTGCACCTCGACCGCGCCGGACACCTGTGGGTTGGAGCCGAGCACGGGCTCGGCCGGCTGGATTTCCGGACCGGCGAAATTAGGGCTTTCGCCGGCACAACACCGGAAGCGAGGACGCTCGCCCAGGCACCGGTCAACGTCATTCGCCAGGTCGCCTCAGGCGATCTCTGGATCGGCACCAACCGTCAGGGGCTGTTTCGCATCGCTGCTGCCACCGGTGAGGTGACTCGCTTCGTCAACGACCCGGTGCGGGAAGCAAGCCTCGTCAACAACGACGTACGGGCGCTCTGGGAGGACACCTCGGGTGTGCTGTGGATTGGCAGCCGCGGCGGTGGCGCAAGCCTGCTCGACCTCAAGCCGCCCAAGTTCCTGCACGTGCAGCGCGATCCTCTCGACCCGGGATCGCTTTCCGACAGCCGGGTCAGCGCCATCGTCCGGGATCGTCACGGCGCGCTGTGGGTCGGCACCCTCGGAGGTCTCGATCGCTACGATCCTTCCCGGCGCGCCTTCGAGCACTTCCGCAGCCGGACCGGTGACCCAGGGGCGTTGCCCGCCGACAACATCCGTTCGTTGATCGAGGACCGCAGCGGCACCCTCTGGGTGGGCACCTGGCGCGGGGGGTTGAGCCGCTTCGACCGGGAGCGGGGACGGTTCGAGACACTCGGTCTCTCACCGCGGCTGCCCGGCACTCTCATCGACGACCGAGTCAATACCTTGCACGAGGATGCGAGAGGCCGGCTCTGGGTGGGGACCCAAGGAGGGGTGTCGGTGCTGGCTGCTGACCGGCGCTCGCTCACGCACTACCGCCACCAACCGGACGACCCCGACACCCTCAGCGATTCGTTCGCCTGGGTCATGGTGAGCGATCTTGCCGGCGTGGTCTGGGTCGGCACCGATGCTGGTGGCCTGAACCGCCTGGACCCGTCGAGCGGCCGATGGGAGGCGTTTCGGGCCGGTCCACCCCCCGAGGGGCTCCCGTCCAACCGAGTGCGCGCACTTCACCTCGCGGCCGACGGAACGCTCTGGGTCGGCACCGCGGGCGGGCTCGCGACGTTCGACGTCGGGAACCGTACCTTTCGCCACTGGGGCGAGGCCGATGGGCTGCCCGATTCGACGGTGGTGGATATCACAGCCGACACCCGCGGCCAGCTCTGGCTATCCACCAACCGCGGGCTGTGCCGCCTCGAGCCGACGACCGGCGAGGTGCGTCTGTTCACCCAGAGCGACGGGCTGCAGAGCAACCTCCTCTCCGGCGGTTCAGCGCATCGCGATGCCGCCGGCTGGATCTTCATCGGCGGTCCCAACGGCTTCAACCTCTTCAACCCGATGTCCGTGTCCTCCAACACCCATGTGCCGCCGGTCGTGCTGCGTTCTTTCTCGCGCCAAGGGCGGCCGGTCTCCTTCGGGACGCCACTCGCGTGTCTCGAGCGGGTCGAGCTCCGACACAACGAGTCGAGCTTCACCATCGAGTTTGCCGCCCTCGACTACACCGATCCGGAGCGCAACCGTTTCCGGTACCTGCTCGAGGGATTCGACAGCGATTGGACCGATGCCGGCACCACCTCGTCGGCGGCCTACACGCACGTCGCGCCGGGACGCTACGTCTTGCGCGTCAAGGGAGCGAACAACGACGGAGTGTGGAACGAGCAGGGTGTGACGCTACCCATCGTCGTGCTGCCACCGTTTTGGGGCACGTGGTGGTTCCGGGCCCTGGCCGCCGTGGCGCTCGTCTCGCTGCTCGCCGGAGCGTACGCGTGGCGCGTGCGCTGGCTGAAAGCCGATCGGCGGCGTCTTGAGGAGCTGGTCGCGGCCCGCACCGCCGAGCTCGTGAGCAAGCAGGAGCAGCTCGAGAAGATCAACTCGATCGTCCGAGCGATCAACTCCGAGATGGCGTTCGACAACCTCGTGCAGGCCCTGCTCGAGCAGATGTTGATCATCCAGGGCGCGGAGCGCATTGCGGTGCTCTTCGCAGAGCGGGACCGGCCTCTCATGCGGTTCGTGGCGGCCACAGCGCCACCTCTGGCCGAGCTCGCCGGTATCGAGCTCTCGCCCGAGGAGGCCGAAGCACGTTACGTTGCGGACAGCGAGCAGATCGATGAGGACCTCTTCGCCGCCCGCAACGTCAAAGGGCGCCCGGGTGAGGAGAAGTTCATCGGCCTCGAGCTGCCAGCTGCGATGCTGGTCATGCGTCTCCGCATCGGTGGGCGGATCGAAGGGTACCTGCTGTGCGCCTCGATGACCGACCCCGACGCCTTCGCACAGCGCGACATCCAGCTCTTGTCGAGCCTCAAGGAGCACATTCAGGCGGCATTCGCCAAGACCAGGATGCTCGGCGAGCTGCAGGTCCTCAACGACAAGAAGAACGAGTTCCTGGGATTCGCTGCCCACGACCTGCGCAACCCGCTCGGTCTCATCTCCGGCTGGACCGGGCTCGCGGTGCGCAACCTCGAGACTGGCACGCAACCCGTCTCCCGTGTCGTCGCCGATCTCGAGCGGGTACTCAAGGTGGCTGACCAGATGAACCAGATCGTCGCCGAGCTGCTCGACATCTCGGCTATCGAGTCGGGCAAGCTCCGGCTCGAGCCGCGCCCGCAGGACCTGCGTGCGATCCTCGAGGAGTGCGAGCAGCTCTACGCGCATCTCGCCGCCAAGAAGGGCATCGAGCTCGGGCTCGAACCCGGCCCCCCGCTTCCACCGATCGCGGCCGATCACAGGAGAGTCGTCGAGGTGATGGCCAACTTGCTATCCAACGCCGTCAAGTACACGCATCCGGGTGGGTGTGTGCGGATCCGCTGCGAGCCGCAAAGCGGCGAGGCCGTCACGCACGTCGAGGATACCGGCCAGGGCCTGACCCCCGAGGACCTCGCCGTGGTGTTCAAGCGCTTCGGCAAGCTCTCAGCCAAGCCAACGGCCGGTGAGCCCTCCACCGGTCTGGGGCTCGCCATCGCCAAGAAGATCGTCGAGCTGCACGGTGGCCGCATCTGGGTCACGAGCGAGCGTGGCAAAGGCTCGACGTTTTCCTTCTCGCTGCCGGTCGCAACCCGCATCTGACCAGCAGCGCGGCGGCGTTCGCGTTCGCGACCACATCGCTTTCGGAAACGGGCGGGCCGGCGGGGGGTACAATCCGCGCACGGCTGCGAGCCGTGGAGGTCTGCGAGCATGCGTGCGTTCGAGCGACCGTTTTGTGGGAGCTTGCGGGCCGCCGATATCGGCCGGCGAGTGGAGCTGGTGGGATGGGTGCGTCGGCGGCGTGACCTGGGCGGGATTGTCTTCGTAGATCTGCGGGATCGTGCGGGGTGGGTGCAGGTGCTGTGCGCCGACGCCGTGCGCGATGCGGCCGAGCGGCTCGGGGCCGAGGATGTGATCCGCGTCGTCGGTACCGTGGCGGCGCGTGCGACCGCCAACCTCAACCCCGAGATGCCGACCGGTGAGGTCGAGGTGCTGGCCGAGGAGCTCGAGCTCATCACCGCTGCGGAGGTACCGCCGTTCGTGGTCGAGGATCGCGTCAACGCCTCGGAGGAGCTGCGGCTGCGCCACCGGGTGCTCGACCTGCGGCGCCCGGAGATGATGCGCAGCCTCGAGCTCCGCCACCGGATCACGTTCGAGATCCGGCAGCACTTCCACGAGCACGGCTTTCTCGACATCGAAACGCCTATCCTGACGCGCTCGACGCCGGAGGGTGCGCGGGACTTCCTCGTCCCCTCACGGCTGTCGCCCGGGAGGTTCTACGCCCTGCCGCAGTCACCGCAGCTTTTCAAACAACTGCTCCAGGTCGCTGGAGTCGGACGGTACATGCAGATCGCCCGCTGCTTCCGCGACGAGGACCTACGCGCCGACCGCCAGCCCGAGTTCACACAGGTCGATGTGGAGGCCTCGTTCGTCGGCGAAGAGGATATCTTTGCCCTCATCGAGGGGCTGTTCGCGCGCATCTTCCCGCTCGCAGGCATCCACCCTCCGGCTGTCTTTCCGCGGCTTTCGTACCAGGAGGCGCTGGAGCGCTTCGGGTCCGACCGGCCCGATCTCCGCTTCGGAATGGAGCTGGTCGAGCTCGGGGCCGTCGCCTCGGGGTGCTCGTTCGAGCCGCTGCGGCAAGCGGCGGCATCGGGCCGCGTCAAGGGGCTGGTGGTGCCCGGCGCAGCCGGGTTCTCCCGCAAGCAGCTCGAGGAGCTTTCGGAGCTCGTGAAGCCCTACGGTGCGCCCGGGGTGGTATGGATGCGCCGCACCGCCGAGGGGTACGGCTCGTCGATCAGAAAAGCACTCGGCGACGACGGGGTTGCGTCGTTCCTCCACGCGGCCGAGGTGGCTCCCACCGACCTGCTGGTGGTTGTCGGCGGCACCGCCAAGATGGTCTTCGCCGCCCTCGGCGCCCTCCGCCTCGAGCTCGGCAGGCGCCTGGGTCTCGTCGCCGTCGGCTCACACGCCTTCCTTTGGGTGACCGACTTCCCGCTCCTCGAGTGGGACGACGAGAGCTCCCGCTATTTCGCCTGTCATCACCCGTTCACGTCCCCCAAGGCCGAGGACGTGCCGCTGCTCGCGAACGACCCCAGCCGGGTGCGGGCACGGGCCTACGACGTGATCCTCGACGGCGTGGAGTTGGGCGGCGGCTCGATTCGTATCCACGATCCCAACCTGCAGCGCGCGGTCTTCTCGGTGCTCGGGATCGGCGAGGAGGAGGCGAGGCGGAAGTTCGGCTTCTTGCTCGACGCGTTCCGCTTCGGTGCCCCACCCCACGGTGGCATCGCGCTCGGGCTCGACCGCCTGGTCATGCTCATGGCCGGCCGGGAGTCGATTCGCGACGTCATCGCCTTCCCCAAGACCACGGCTGGCAACTGCTTGCTCACGGATGCCCCGAACGTGGTCGACGAGGCGCAGCTTCGCGAGCTCAAGCTCTCCCTGAGCAACGAACGGCCCGGCCCCGCCTGACGAGGCGTGGGGGTAGGAAGCCAGATGATCGGTGGGCGGCCTCGCTGGGTGGGAAACGGGGATGAGCCACCGGTTCCCGACCAGGCGGGAAAAAGGTGGGGGTGCTACGCTGTGCAGTCGAGGGAGCGGTATGGGAAACGGTCCCGCTGGGCACGGTGCGGTGCGCCATGATGTCTCGCT
Source organism: Holophagae bacterium (assembly GCA_012516935.1). Classification (GTDB taxonomy): domain Bacteria; phylum Acidobacteriota; class Thermoanaerobaculia; order Thermoanaerobaculales; family Thermoanaerobaculaceae; genus JAAYVZ01. The sequence goes on along the minus strand of JAAYVZ010000046.1, from coordinate 77,741 downwards.
GCTGACGGCGGACGATCTATTCCTCTTCAACGAGGGCAGCCACTTCAGGCTGTGGGAGAAGCTGGGCGCACACCTGCACACGGTCGACGGGGCAGAAGGCGCGCTCTTTTCGGTCTGGGCGCCGAACGCCGAGCGGGTCGCGGTGGTGGGGGACTTCAACGATTACGACCCTGCAGCCCACCCGCTGCGCTCCACCGGCAGCTCCGGGATCTGGGAGGGGTTCGTACCGGGTGTACGGCAGGGGCTCACCTACAAGTACCACATCACCTCGCGCCACAACGGTGTCCGGGTCGAGAAGGCCGACCCGTTCGCGGTGACCGCCGAGGTGCCGCCGAAAAGCGCCTCGGTCGTCTGGGACCTCGCGTACGAATGGCACGACCGGACGTGGATGGCGACGCGCCACGCGCACAACGGCTTGGGCTCACCGATGTCGATTTACGAGCTGCACCTGGGATCTTGGATGCGGGTGCCGGATGAGGGGTTCCGCTCGCTGTCATATCGGGAGCTGGCACCGCGGCTGGTCGAGCACGTGCAGCGCCTCGGCTTCACCCACGTCGAGCTGTTGCCGGTAGCGGAGCATCCGTTTTTCGGATCGTGGGGGTACCAGATCACCGGTTATTTCGCCCCCACCTCACGCTACGGCACCCCCCAGGACTTCATGTTCCTCATCGACACGCTGCACCAGGCCGGGATCGGCGTCATCCTCGACTGGGTGCCGTCGCACTTCCCCACCGATGGGCACGGCCTCGGGCAGTTCGACGGCACCGCCCTGTACGAGCACGCCGACCCACGCAAAGGGTTCCACCCCGACTGGGGGTCGTACATCTTCAACTACGGCCGCCACGAGGTGCGCAGCTTTCTCATCTCCAACGCCTTGTACTGGCTCGACGTTTTCCACCTCGACGGGCTGCGGGTGGATGCGGTGGCATCGATGCTCTATCTCGACTACTCCCGTGCCCAGGGGGAGTGGATCCCCAACCAGTTCGGGGGGAGGGAAAACCTCGAGGCGATCGACTTCCTACGCCGCTGCAACAGCGAGATCTACAAGGCGTTTCCGGACGTCCAGGTGCTCGCCGAGGAGTCGACCGCCTGGCCGATGGTGTCCCGACCGACGTACGTGGGGGGGCTGGGGTTCGGCCTCAAGTGGGACATGGGGTGGATGCACGACACCCTCGCGTACTTCTCCCGCGACCCCATCTATCGCACGTACCACCACAGTCAGCTCACCTTCCGCCAGCTCTATGCCTTTCACGAGAACTTCGTGCTGCCGCTGTCGCACGACGAGGTCGTGCACGGCAAGGGGTCGTTGCTCGGCAAGATGCCCGGCGATGACTGGCAGCGCTTCGCCAACCTGCGGCTGCTGTACGCTTACATGTACGGGCAGCCAGGCAAGAAGCTCCTGTTCATGGGGGCCGAGATCGCGCAGTGGCGAGAATGGCGACACGACGAGTCGCTCGACTGGCACCTGCTGCAGTTTCCCGCGCACGAGGGCATACAGCGGCTGCTCACCGACCTCAACCGGTTGTACCGCGACACCCCGCCGCTGCACGAGCTCGACTGCCGGCGCGAGGGGTTCGAGTGGGTGGACTGCAACGACGCCCACGCCTCGGTGCTGTCATTCCTACGCCTCGGAAACGACCCTGACGATGCCGTGCTGGTGGTCTGCAACTTCACGCCCGTACCGCGCACCAACTATCGAGTCGGGGTGCCGTGGGGTGGACTCTGGCGCGAGCTCCTCAACACCGACGCCCACGTGTACGGCGGCAGCGGGATCGGCAACGGCGGCGGAGTAACAGCCGAGGTAGGGCCAATCCACGGGCGGCCGTTCTGCCTCACGATGACGCTGCCTCCGCTCGCCGCGGTGGTGCTCCGCGGCCGTCGCGACTAGGAGGTCGGCCATGGCGCGCTACCTCTGCATTCACGGGCACTTCTACCAGCCGCCGCGGGAAAACCCGACGTTCGAGGCGGTGGAGGTCCAGGACTCGGCCTATCCCTACCATGACTGGAACGAGCGCGTCACGGCCGAGTGCTACGCTCCCAACGCGGCCGCCCGCATTCTCGATGGCGCAGGTCGGATCGTCAACATTCTCAACAACTACAGTCGCATCTCCTTCAACTTTGGGCCCACCCTGCTGGCCTGGTTGGAGCACCACGATAGCGAGACGTACGCCGCCGTGTTGGCCGCCGATCGCCAGAGCCGTGCGCGCTTCTCCGGCCACGGCTCGGCGCTCGCGCAGGTGTACAACCACCTCATCATGCCGCTCGCCCGGCGGCGCGATATGGTCACTCAGGTGCGCTGGGGACTGGCGGACTTCCGCCGCCGCTTCGGGCGTGAGCCGGAAGGGATGTGGTTGCCCGAAACCGCGGTCAATCTCGAGTCGCTCGAGGTGCTGGCCGCGACCGGCATCCGCTTCACCGTCCTCGCCCCCCATCAGGCCAGCCGGGTGCGGCGGCTCGGCGACACCCACTGGCAGGACGTCAGCGGAGCCCGCATCGACCCCACCCGACCGTACCTCGTCAGGCTGCCGGAGGGGCGGCAGATCGCGGTGTTTTTCTACGACGGGCCGATATCCCGTGCCGTGGCGTTCGAGCGGCTGTTGTCCAGCGGCGAGCGGTTCGTCGAACGCCTGCTCGGCGGGTTCGGGGAGCAACCCGGATGGGACCAGCTCGTGCACATCGCCACCGACGGTGAGACGTACGGCCACCACCACCGCTTCGGCGACATGGCGCTGGCGTGGGCGCTCGATCGCGTCGAGTCCGGGCGTGACGCCCGCCTCACCAACTACGGCGAGTTCCTCGCCATCCACCCGCCAGCATTCGAGGTCGAGATCGTCGAAAACACGTCGTGGAGCTGCGCCCACGGCATCGAGCGCTGGCGCTCGGACTGCGGCTGCAGCTCCGGCAGCCACCCCGAGTGGACACAGGCGTGGCGTGGGCCGTTGCGCCACGCTCTCGACTGGCTGCGCGATGAGGTCGGGGCGGTCTTCGAGCAACACGGGGAGCAGTTGCTGCGCGATGTGTGGGCAGCGCGCGACGATTACATCGACGTGATCCTGGACCGCGCACCGGCCTCGGTCGACGCCTTCCTCGCCCGCCACAGCAAGCGGCCGCTCACTCGCGGCGAGGAGATCACCGCGCTCCGGTTGTGCGAGATGCAGCGTCACGCCATGCTCATGTACACGAGCTGCGGGTGGTTCTTCGACGAGATCTCCGGCCTGGAGACCGTCCAGGTGCTGCAGTACGCGGCCCGGGCGCTGCAGCTCGCCGAGACGGTGACGGGCCGGCACCTGGAGCCGATGTTTGGCGACCTGCTCGCCCAGGCCCGGTCCAACCTCCCGGCCTACGGAGACGGCCGGGCGGTGTTCGAGAAGCTCGTGCGCCCGGCGGCAGCCGACCTCCTCAAGGTCGGGGCCCAGGCCGCCATCGACTCGCTCTTCGAGCCTGCCGGCAACGGCCACCTGGCGCGCGTCTTCCGGCTCGATCGCCGCGACCACCGCACGGCGCAGGCCGGACGGGCGCGACTGGCCGTAGGTCACCTCGAGATCACCTCGGCGGTTACCCGGGAGTCGGCGTGTCTGACCTACGGTGTGCTCCACATGGGCGACCACAACCTCTCCGGCGGGGTGAGGGAGTGCCGTGCCGACGAGGTCTACCACACCCTCGTGAGCGAGGCGATGAGCTCGTTCTCGCGCGCCGACCTGCCGGCGACGCTGCGCGCCCTCGACCACCATTTCGAGCACACCTACTCCCTCAAGTCGCTGTTCCGCGACGATCAGCGCCGTATCCTCGCCCTCATCCTCGACTCCACGCTCGACGAGGCGGCCGCTGCCTACCGGCAGGTGTACGAGAAGCAGGCACCGCTCATGCGCTTCCTCTCCGACCTCGGAGCACCCCTTCCTCAGGCCCTCCAGGCTACCGCCGGGTTCGTCCTCAATGCCGGGCTGCGGCGGGCGCTGCGCGACGACCCACTGCCGCTCGAGCACATCCACCACCTGCTGGGGGAGGCCGAGCTTTTCGGTGTTGCGCTCGATGGTCCGGGCCTCGCCTTCGGGCTTCGAACCACCCTCAATCGTCTGGCTGCCCGAGTGGCCGCTGAACCCGCCGCGTTCAAGCCGCTGCAGGACCTCACGGCGGCGGTCGGGCTCGCCGCAACGTTGCCGTTCGAGGTGGACTTCTGGAAGGTCCAGAACATCTATTTTGCCTTGCCTTCGGAGGTCGTGCGCAGCCATCAGGAGGCGGCTCGGAAGAGGGAGCTCGGCGCCCAGGAGTGGCTCACCTGCCACGGTGTCCTCGGCACCCTCCTGCACATCCTGCCTGCTTCGGTGCAGGAAGCAACAGCTCCGGAAGCGAAGGACTCGGGGCAGTTGACGGACACTGAGCTGGGCGGGACACTGCCGACATGAAGGATCTGGTCCTCATCGTCGATGACGAGCCCGGCATCCTCACCACCCTGGGTCAGATCCTCGCCGACGAGGGGTACGAGGTCGCCAGCACCCCGTCCGGCGAGGAAGCGCTCCGCCTGTACCAAAAGCTGCGACCGGTGGCGGTGTTTCTCGACGTCTGGCTCCCCGATCGCGACGGTCTCGAGACGCTACAAGCACTCCGCGCCATGGATCCCGACGCCGCGATCATCATGATGTCCGGGCATGGGCAAGCCACCACCGCCGTGCGCTCGATCAAGCTCGGCGCCCACGACTACCTCGAAAAGCCACTGTCCCTGGGGCGCGTCGTCGATACCCTCAGAAGCGCCCTGGAGGTGCGCAGTGGCAGCGCCGGCTCGTTGCTCGACCCCTCACCTGCGAGCGAGCCAGCCCGAGTGTTCTCGCCGCCGCCGCTGCTGCCGATCGTGCGCAGCACCCAGGTACCTCAGCGCACGATTCGTTCCGCCTTCGTCATCTACGGGCTCGGGCTGCACTCCGGCAGCCGCACGGGCCTGGTGCTCCAGGCGTTGCCACCCGACTCAGGCATCCACTTCGTGACCCTGCCGGCGGGGGTCCAAATCCCAGCTCACCTCACCTCGGTAGGTGACACCGAGTATGCGACCACGCTGCGCGGAGGAGGCGAGGAGATCCGTACCATCGAGCACCTGCTCGCCACCCTGCACGCCGCCGGCATCACCAACTTGCTGGTGAAGGTACACGGCGAGATCCCGGTGCTCGACGGCTCAGCGCTCGAGTTTTGCCAGCGCATCGAGGAGATCGGCATCGAGGATCAAGGGGTGCCCAGGCGTGAGGTCGTCATCGACAAGCCGTACGAGCTTCCCCTCAAGGGGGACAAGCGGATGCGGATCGAGCCCTCGGACTGCCTCGAGGTCACGTACCACTTGCGCTACCCACCCCCGATCGGCGAGCAGCTCTACTCATTCCGGCTCACTGGCTTCGACGCCTTCCAGGCGCAGATCGCCCCAGCTCGCACCTTCGGGTTCTTGCGCGACCTGCCGATGATCAAGGAGCTGGGCTTGGGTTCGGGCGGCCGGCTCGACAACTTCATCCTCGTCGGCGAGGACAACGTCGTCAACACCACCCTGCGCTTCCCCGACGAGTTCGTGCGCCACAAGATCCTCGACATCATCGGCGACCTCTACCTCCTCGGCTACCCCCTGCGCGGGCGGGTGAGCGCCGCCTTCACCGGTCACCGCGACAACGTCGCCCTGCAGCGCCTGCTCGTCGCGGCGTCCGTCTGACGTCAACACCCCATCGCCACGCTCGCCACCGGTTGTTCCGCGGCCCAGGCGCGGGATGTTACGCTTGGCGGATATGGGTGCCGAGCGGTCGAGCTCTCCGAGCTTTCTGCTGACCCTCACGAGCGGCGACGTGCTCGGCCGCCTCGGCCGGCGCGATGCGGAGCTGGCGTTCGGGCTCGTCAACGGCCGCGAGGTGGCGGAGATCACCTGGAGCGGCACTGCGGTCGAGGGCACGACGCTCCACCCTCTGGCCAGGGTGCTCGTCGAGTCGCCCGCACCCCAGACGCTGCGGGCATCGTGCTCGCGCTGCGAGAGGCTGGGACCGGAGCCCTGCGTCCACGTGGCCGCGGTCCTGTTCACCTGGGTCAAGCTGCGCCCGAGCCTGGTGGCCAAGGGGCCAGGGACGACCTGGCGGGAGCGCGCGCTGCAGCCGCTGCTGGTCGCCCCCCAGGAAGGGGTTCAGGAGGTCGACCTCGGCCACGTGCAGTACCTCGACGAGCTCGAGATCGCCCTCCGGTTCCAGCTCTCCCAGCACCGTGGCGGCCCGGTGCACGTGTCGCTCGCGGACGACCGGATGCGTTTCCACCTGCTTCTCAAGTCAGGGCTGATGCGGGCCGTCCTGGTCGGCCGGGCGGCGGTGCCGTACCTCCTGGGCGAGCTCCCGAAGCTGGGAGTGTTCGAGCTCGAGGGCGACCTCGCACGCATCAAGGTCGGCACGGTGCGGGCCGCCGCCGTGCTGCGAGCCGGCCTTCAGGGCGACGAGGAGGTCGTGCTCGACCCCGGGCTCATCGCGCCCCGCGGCGACTTCATCCCGCTCGCCGAGCTTCCCGAGCGGAGCTTCGGCCGCTTCGTCCGGCACGGTGACCTGCTGCTGCCGGCACCCGACGTGTCACCGACCCTGTTGCCGTACTTCCAGCGCGGGCGCTTGGTGCTGCGCGGCCACGCCGCGTTCAACTTCGTCATGCACGACCACTTCCTGCTCAAGAACGAGCGCTGGTACGAGCCACAGGGTGAGCTGGCCACCACCCCTCGTCCCCTACAGCCGACGCTCTCGGGCGTCGAGGTGGACGAGGACGACAAGGGGCAGGTCGTGCTGCGGCCGCAATACCGGACCAGCGACGGCGAGCTCAAGTGGTCCGAGGTGAGGGAGCTGCTGCGCCACCGCTTCGTGCGCCGGGGCCGGGCGCTGGTGCGGGCCCCCGACGCCGGCGCATTGCTCAGCGCCGGGCTGAAGCTGAAGAGCCGGGGGCTGGTGGGCGATCGCCTCGGGCTCGTGCGGGCGCTCGCCGAGATCAGGGTGCCGGCCACGGTGCGGCGCGCCCAGCTCCAGGCCGTGGTCGACGCCATGCTGAATCCGGTCACGTCGTTCCCCGAGCCGACGGGGCTGCTCTCGCGCCTGAGGCCGTACCAGAAGCACGGTGCGGCGTGGCTCTGGCGGCTCTACCACACCGGGCTCGGTGCGCTGTTGGCCGACGACATGGGGTTGGGCAAGACCCACCAGGCCATGGCGCTGCTGTGCCTGGCCCGCACCCACGCACCGGACGCCCACCCCCTCGTCGTCTGCCCGCGCGGCGTCCTCGACCACTGGCGGCACCTGCTGGCGACGTTCGCGCCCGTGCTCCCGGTGGTCGTCTACCACGGCGCTGCGCGTAGCCTCGACGACCTCCCGCCCGGGGCCGTGGTGCTCACCACCTACGAGATCGCCCTCCGCTCGCTGGCCGCCCTGCGGGAGCAGGCGTGGGACATCGTCGTCTTCGACGAAGCGCAGCGGGCAAAAAACCCACACACCAAGGGCTCGCGGGCGGTGCGGACGATTCCTGGCCGGTTCCGGGTCGCCCTCACCGGCACGCCGATCGAGAACCGCCTCGCCGAGCTGTGGTCGATCATGGACCTCGTCGTGCCGGGGTACCTGGGCAGCGAGCGTGGTTTCCGGCAGGCCTTCAAGTCGCCGTCCTCCGCCGACCTCCTGCGGCTCCGCAGGGTGCTGGCACCGTTCACCCTCAGGCGCGTCAAGGAGGCGGTGCTCGAGGACCTCCCACCCAAGCACGAGGAGCTGGCGTTCTGCCGACTCTCACCCCGCCAGGCCGAGCTGTACGCGCGCATCCACGCAGCCGGCGCGCCGTCGCTCGTGCGACAGCTCCGGGACGAGGCAGCCGACATCCCGTACATGCACATCTTCGCGCTCCTCACCCGCCTCAAGCAGGTGTGCGACCATCCCGGCCTCGTGGAGTCCCGGCTGCGGCACCTCGTACCAGGCAAGATCGAGCTTCTCGACGAGATCCTCGCCGAGGCGCTGGCGGCTGACAACCGCGTCGTCATCTTCTCGCAGTACGTGCAGATGGTGGAGCTGCTGTCGTCCCACCTCCGGCAGCGGGAGCTGCCACACCTCGTGATGACCGGCCAGACCCGCGACCGGGCCGGCATCGTGCAGCGCTTCAACGCCGCCCGCCACGAGCCGGTGCTGCTGGCGAGCCTGCTCGCCACCGGTGTGGGGATCGACCTCACGGCCGCCTCGGTCGTCGTCCACTACGACCGCTGGTGGAACCCGGCGCGCGAGAACCAGGCCACCGACCGGGTGCACCGCATCGGCCAGAGTCGTCTGGTTCAAGTCTTCAAGCTGGTCACCGAGGGCACGATCGAGGAGCGGATCGACAGCATTATCCTGCGCAAGCTCGAGCTGGCGCGCGAGGTGGTGGCTCCGAGCGAGGATGTTCTGCGCAAGCTCTCGCGCGAGGAGCTGACGGCATTGCTGGAACTCACCCCGGCGCGGTAGGAGCCGGCCCCACCCGGTTGCGCCCCGCCCGCTTGGCCTGCAAGAGGTTAGCATCGGCCTCGTCGATCAGTGCCGTGGCGGCGTCCTCCCGATTGGCCGCGTCCATCTCGAGCGTTGCCACGCCGAGGGACACCGTCAGACCGAGAGGCGGGCCAGAGGGCACGTCAACGCGCAGCCTCTCGATCTGTCGCCGCATCTTCTCGGCCACCGCGACCGCTCCGGCGAGGTTCGTCTCGGGGAACAGGAGCAGGAACTCATCGCCGCCGTAGCGGCCAATCGCATCCGAGAAGCGCATCGCGCTCGAAAGCGTTTGCGCCACCCGCGCCAGCACGGTGTCGCCCGTCAGGTGGCCGTAGTGGTCGTTGATGCGCTTGAAGTGGTCGAGATCCGCCATGGCGACAGAAAACGGCCGGCCGTAGCGGCGGGCCCGCTCCACCTCGCGCTGGAGCTGCTCGAGGATGGCTTCGCGGCGGAACAGCCCGGTGAGCGCCTCGTACGTCGCCGAGGTAAACAGCCGCGCGTTCTCGATCACCACTGCCACGTGGTGGGAAAACAGCTCGAGCAGCTCGATCTCCTCGGCATTGAACGGCGCCGCACCCCGCTCGCGCCCCACCAGCAGCACACCGACCAACTCCTGGTGGAACAGCAGCGGCACCGCAAGCGTCACCTCGAGCGACCGTAACCGGTGCCCCAGGACACCGGAGCGCTCGGCGAGCGCCTCGGCCGGCAGGGGCCGGCGGGTTCGTCGCAACAGCTCGATCCCCGGGTCGTCGGGTGAGAGCAGCAACGAGCGGTCCAGCTCATCCCGAAACGCCGGGGCTGAGGAGTCAATGGTCACCAGCACCCTCGTCGTGGGATCGGCGACCAGGATGGTTACCGACACGGCCTCGAAGATCTCCACGAGGCGCCGTTTGAGGTAGGTGACCATGGCCGGCAGCTTGCCCTGGGCAGCGAGCTCGGAGGCGAGGGCGGTGAGCTGCTGTCGCAGCGCCTGACGCTCGGGAAAGAACCGGCGGTCGATCTGCTCTTGCAGGAAACGCCGTAGCGGAGCGAAAAGCAGCCCCAAAACGAGCGTCGCCGAGGCCACGACCCAGACCGAGCTCGAGCTGCCGAACAGCCCCGACAGCAGTACCCCGCCAGCTCCCAACGCCGCGTAGAACACCAGCAGCAAGGTTGTCGTCAACGTCGTGTAGATGAAGCCCCGCCGGACAACCAACGCCAAGTCGAACAGGTGGTATCGGAAGATGGCGATGAAGATCGCGAGGGGGAACAGCAGCAGCACCGGCGACCACAGGCTGTCGACCCAGGTCGGAGTGGGGATTCCGAGCAGGTTCGTCACCGTGAGCGCGAGCACCAGCACCATCCAGGGCAGCAAGCCCAAAAGCATGAGTCCCGCCTGGTGCCGTCCCTGCGGCTCGGGATAGGTGATGGCCGGGTACGCGAGCAACCCCGCAACCGTTACCACCCACACCGGCAGCAGCACCTGGTTGAGGAGCACATTCGAGGTCAGCCAGCTCCAGGGCGCCGCGATGTCGACGCCGGCTTGTCTTGCCACGTAACCGAGTGCCGAGAGCACCCCCAAGCCACCACCGAAAACGTAGAACGTCGGGATGAGCCAGCGCCGTTGCTGCACCCATGCCCGAGGGGCCGGAAGCAACGATACGAGGTGGAGCTCGAACCCAAACTGCAGCCCCGACACCAAGTAGAACAGCACTCGGGCGAGCTGCTGCAGAGCCTGGTTACCGATCAGGCTCTGGGGGAGGGCGAGCTCCAGCGCCACCGCCCAGGTCAAAAGGAACAGCAGGCGCGACCGTACGTCCGAGGTGCGCTGCGCCATCGCCAGCCACCCCAGCGCGAGGTGACCCAGCACGGCAACCGCGGTGACAAGCCAGCGGCCCCACCGATAGGGCTCGCCGGGCGTGATCCGCAGATCCAGCATCCGCTCACCGCGACGCACACCGAAGACCGCCTCCTGGCGCGGCACGAACCCCTTCGCTATTCGGTGGTATCGGTTGAGGTCGGAGACCTGCTGGCGGTTGACCGAGAGGATGATGTCGCCGGCCTTGAGCCCACCCTGCTCGGCCGGCGAGCCAGGGAAGACGTCGGCGACCTCGAGGCCCAGGGCATTTGCTTCGACCCGGCTACCGATCGCCCGCCCGGCGCTCAGGCGGCCCTCACGAAGCTGCACGACCAGGAGGGCCAACACCGAGATGGCGATGGTAGCGAGCAGGAAGAGGTGCCGCCGGCGCTCGTGGCCGACGGCGCGATCGCTATCGGCTGTGAGGGTCCCCCTGTCCGTCTCGTCCTCCCTGACCAGTATAGTCATCTGGAGCCGTCGGTGGAGTGCGGCCAGCCGATTCACCCGCCGATCCTGGCGCGTTAAGCCTCAACCGAGTCGAGACGCGCCCCGACGGGTGGGTGGAGCGCCAGATGCCGCGCCCACGGGCTGGCTGGTGGCGAATGCCACCAGCACCGGCACGCCAGCTCGCAGCCGCGCTTCGATTGCCCAGCGTTACGACCCTGGGCGATAGCGGGGCGACACGTCGTAGCGGCTTCGCAATCAGGGGCGGGGGCTTTCCGGCACACTCCGACCACCGGCGAGCTGCAGCTCGTCATCTCGAGCCAGGGTTTGTGGGAACGCGTGAGCACGGCACCTGGGGTTGCCGTATGATGAGCCTCCCGTCGGGCCGCAGAGACGGGAGGGAGGACTCGACAATGCGCAGACTCGCTGTGCTTGTGACCCTCATGCTCGTGGCAGGCTGGAGCCTCGCCCAAGAGAAGCCTCGTCTCCACCTCATGCTCGTCAACGACGACGGCATCGATGCACCTGGCCTCGCGGCTCTCGTCCGTGGGCTGCAGGACGGTTACCGCCTTACCGTGGTCGCCCCTGCGGTCGAGCAGTCCGGCGTCGGCCACGGCATCACCTTCCGCACCCCGGTGCTGGTCGAGGAGCGACCCGCGGTCGACGGCATTCGCCGCTTCGCCGTCCACGCCCAGCCCGCCACTTGTGCCCGCATCGGCGTCGGCAACCTCCTCGCCAATGACCCTCCCGCCTTGGTGCTATCCGGGATCAACCGAGGCGACAACGCTGGGCAGTCAACCTGGATCTCCGGCACCCTGGGCGGCGCCCGCGAGGCAGCTCTGATGGCGCTTCCCGCCATCGCGATCTCGGCTGCTCACCCGCGCGGCGGCGAGCCCAAGTGGGCGGCGGTCGGGCAGTGGGCGCGGCTCGTGGTCGACGACCTCGTGGCCGCCGGTCTCCCTCGTCCCGGGCAGGTGGTCAAGGTCGAGATCCCGCACCCGGCAACTGCCGCGAGAGGCGTGCGAGTCAACCGCATGGGGCTCGAGCCCCCGGTCGATCAGGGGTACCACGAGAAGGCGGGTCCCCACGGCGAGCGGCTGTTCGTCTCAAGCTGGACGCCGCCGGACCACGACGCGGCCGGTACCGACATCGACGCCCTCATCAAGGGGTTCGTGAGCGTGACGCCGCTGTCGATCGACCAGAGCGACCTCGCGGCGCTTCCCGCCTTGGCCGCGGTACCTTGGTCGAGCGTCCTGCCCGCCACCAAGCCCGCGAGCTGATCGCCGCTTTCCACACACCGTTCCCAACTTCGCGGCCATGCGTTATCCTCCGAGCTCGTGAGCACGTTCACCCCCTCGATGCTGGACCAGGCGGTCGCCCGCTTCCGCGCCCGCTTCGACATCGGCACCCCGGTGGCAGCGCTCGTGGCCGGCTCCGGGATCACCCTTCGGGCTCCTGGCTGGGAGAAGGTGGCCGAGGTCGCGTACCCCGAGATCTTTCCGTTCGAGATCCACCACCTCACCGGGCACACACCCACCGCCACGGTGTGGCGTCGGGGAAGCCAGGGAGTCCTCGCTTTCAACGGACGCTTCCACCTCTACCAGGGGTACTCGGCGTTCGAGGTCGCGGCGATTCCCCGACTCGCCGGGCTTTTGGGGTGCCCGGTATACGTGGCGACCAACGCCGTCGGGTGCCTCGATCCCGACGCCCGGCCCGGCGATCTGGTTGTCGTCCGCGACCACATCAACTTCCAGGCCACCAACGCGCTGCTCGGGGAGTGGCAGCGCTGGCGCGAGCCGATATTCCCCGACATGACGGCGGCGTACGACCCCGAGCTCCGCCACCTGGCGGCCAGACTGGCTGTCGAGGCAGGGTTCCGGGTCCAGGAGGGCGTGTACTGCGGGCTCCTGGGCCCCTCGTACGAGACCCCAGCCGAGATCCGCATGCTGGCGACGCTGGGCGGCACGGTGGTGGGGATGTCCACGGTCCAGGAGGTGATCGCCGCTCATCACCTCGGAATGCGGGTGCTGGTGCTCTCGCTGGTCAGCAACCTGGCAGCCGGGATCTCCCCGGAGCCGCTCACACACACCGAGGTGGTGGAGGCGGGCACCGCTGCCCGCCCGCGTCTGATTGCGCTCCTCGGCGGGCTACTCGAGGAGCTGGCGTGCCAGCGAAGCTGAGCGTTCTCTCGCTCGAGCTCGGCCCGTTCGACGAGCGCACCGTCCTGCTCGTGGATCCCGTCACGCGGGAGACGCTGGTCGTCGATCCGGGCTTCGAGGCCGAGAAGATCCTCGCCACCATCGAGCGCGAGGCGTTGCACCCGGTCGCTATCGCTCTCACCCACGCCCACCTCGATCACGCTGCAGGCGTCTCAACCCTCAAGCGGGCGTTCCCAGCCGCCCCATTGCTGGTGCACAGCGACGACCTGCCGTTGCTCGATGGGCTCGCCGAGCAGGCGCGGGTGTTCGGTCTTCCCGAGCCCGAAACGGCAGGCCACGACGGGCTTCTCGAGGACGGTCAGAAGCTTGGATTCGGCGAGCTCGAAATCGAGGTGCGGCACTGCCCGGGGCACTCCCCGGGACACGTGGTGCTGCTGTGGCACGACGCCGATCACCCTGTGGCGGTGGTGGGCGATGTGCTGTTCGCGCACGGGGTCGGACGAACCGACCTCTGGGGAGGGTCGTGGGAGGACCTCGAGCACTCCATCCGCTCGGTCCTCTACACCCTTCCCGACCACACCCGCGTGATTCCCGGGCACGGCCCCGAGACCACCATCGGCGAAGAGAAGGTGTCCAACCCCTTCGTCACCTTCGAGTGAGACAGCACGATCACGCGCTTTCCTGAACGAACGACCGAGTGGCGCGAAGCGATTCGGAGCGGCCAGGGCCGCACCCGGTGGAAGGAGGTTCTCGCCGCTGGCGAGGTGAGCGGTTGGCGGCGAATGGCGTCGCTCCGCCTCGAGCCTGGCGCATCGATCGGCGAGCACCACCACGTGGACGCTGCGGAGGTGTACCTCGTCCTCGACGGGCAGGGGATCGGCCTACTCGATGGGGTGCGGTTTCCCGTCGGTCCGGGCGATACCTGGGGCCGGAGCTCGGGCCACGCCCACGGTCTCGATGTCGGCACCCATGCTCCGCTTCGCCGTCTCGCGGTGCTCACCTGACGGTTGCCGAGCCGCCTCGAAGCTCCTACCTTGTGCTCAGGACCAGGCATGCGGCTGTCGTGGTCACGCAGCGGACCCAGCTCACCTCGAGGGCGCGGCTGGAATGCTCGTAGACGCTGTCCGGGCTCACCGGTTGGCGCTACAATAGTCGAAGGTCTAGTTCTTACGAAAGGGCGGGGAGGTGAGGTCATCCTCCGTGAGTCGAGCGGTGGACTCCCCCCGAGCCCAGCTGGTCCGGTTGCGGGCGGAGGTGCAGGATGAGCGCTGTGCGGGCTGACACGGCCCAGTACTCGTGCAAGATCGGTGGCACCCTCTTCCAGGTCCTGTCGTTCTCTGGCCACGAGGAGATCTCGGCGCTTTTCGCCTACCACCTGACGCTGTGGTCGCGCGACTCGGCCGTCGACGTCGCCGCGCAGATCCGGCAGAGCGTCGAGATCAAGCGGCAGTGGGCCGGCAAGGAGAAGAAGTACTACGGGATCGTCTCCCACTTCTCGCAGCTCGACGCCCGCTTGCCGGGGCTCGGCGGCGCCGACCAGGAGCAGGGGATCTACTCGGTCGAGGTGGTGCCGACGCTGTGGCTGCTGGGCCAGCACCGGCACTGCCGGATCTTCCAGGGCAAGTCCGCCGACACGATCATCAAGCAGGTGCTCGACGAGCGCGGCATGTCCGGCAAGTACGACCCCAGGCTCGGCTCCTATCCGGAGCGCGAGTACTGCGTGCAGTACCGCGAGACCGACCTCGCTTTCATCTCCCGCCTCATGCAGGAGGAGGGGATCTTCTACTACTTCACGCACGACGGGAAAGAGATGATGGTCATCGGCGACCAATCCGCTCATTACGGCACCTGTGCCCCCGAGTCGAGCGTGCAGTACAAGACCCCCACCGGCGACCTCGCACCGGCGGACGAGTACCTGTCGAGCCTCACCTATGAGGAGTCCGCGTATACCGGCAAGGTGCGCTACAAGGATTACGACTACCGCGACCCCGGCAAGCCGCTACGGGTCGAGCAGACCGCCCCGCGCAACACCGACCTCGAGATCTACGACTACAACGTCGAGCGCTACCGGGACGACGGTCGCGGCCGTACCCTCGCCAAGGTCGCGGTCGAGGCCGAAGCGGCGATGCGCAAGGTCCTCGCCGCCACCGGCGACTGGCGCTCGGCCTCCGCCGGATGCGTGATGTCGCTCTCACGGGCGTACCGTTCGGACCTGAACGGCGACTGGGTGCTGCTGGCGGTTGACCACTCCGCATCTCAGGAGGCCGATAGCGGGGTGCAGTACTCGGTCTCCCTCACCGCCCTTCGCAAGGACCCCGTCTTCCGCCCTCCCCAAGACATCCCGAAGCCCTTCATCAACGTGCAGACGGCCACCGTGGTCGGCCCCGACGACGCGAAGATCTACATGGACGAGCTCGGGCGCGCCAAGGTGCAGTTCCACTGGGACCCGGACGGCCAGAACGACGAGAACAGCTCGTGCTGGGTTCGCGTCACGACGCCCTATGCCGGCATGGATGAGAGCACCCAGAAAAAGCACGGCATCCAGTTCCACCCGCTCATCGGCGACGAGGTGGTGGTCGACTTCCTCGACGGCGACCCCGACAACCCGCTCATCATCGGCAGCGTCTACAACGCCGACAAGCGGCCGATCGTGCAGCCGACCGAGCTGGTGCGCAACCGCATCCTGACGCCGTACCAGCACCAGCTCGTGCTCGACGACAAGAACGGCTCGATCCGCCTCAACACCGGCGGCAACCAGCACCTGGTCATGCAGGACCTCGAGCGGCAAGAAGGCAGCAACCGCGGCGCCATCACCCTCGCCACCGTGGGCAACCAAAGCCTTTCGATGGCGGATCTCTCCGACGACCTCGGCAACACCATCGCGCTGCGCACCGCCGACGACCACCTCATCCTGATGTCCGAGAAGGACGACAAGCGCGGCATCTACCTGCGCACCAACCACGAGCACCGCATGTATCTCAACGACGAGCTCGAGCGAATCCAGATCTGGACCAAGAACGAAAACGCCCTCGTTCTCGACGACACGAACAAGTTCGTGAAGCTGCTCACCACCGAACGCCATCGCGTGGAGCTGGACGACGCCAACCAACGCATCCTCATCCAGAGTCACAACGGGCACTTCATCCTCATCGACGACGCCTCGGGCTCCATCGTCATCAGCGACCAGGGCGGCGGCCACTTCTTCAAGCTCGATATCTCGGGCAGCACCATCACCTGCTCGACCAAGGGCGACATCGTCTTCGAGGCCGAGGGCAGCTACACGCTCAGGGCGAAGTCGATCACCCTCTCCGCCCAGGACGACGTCTCGGTCCTGTGCAAGAACTTCTCGGTCACGGCGCAGTCCAAGATCGCCCTCAACGCCGGCGACGATATCAACAGCACGGCCTCGAACATCAGCGATCACGCAGTGTCCGACTACTCGGCGAGGGGCGCCACGGCCACCATCTCGGGCACCAGCAGCGCCACCGTCGAGAGCAACGGCACCGCGAAGCTTTCTGGCAGCACCCAGGCCACGGTCAAGGGGGCGCTCGTCCGCAGCGAGGCTAGCGGCCTCAACATCATCCAGGGCAGCATGGTGAAGATCAATTGAGCCAGCATCGACTCGCCTTCTGCTCGTTCGTCTGCCCCGACGCCTGGGAGCCAATCGCCCCGCTCACCTGGGCCGCTCCGGGGACGGGGCTGGTGCGCTTCCACGCCCACCTCGGCCAGGATTGGCTGCTTTCCGCTCGCTCGGCACCCGAGGTGGCCGAAGACCTCAAGCAGCTCTGGCTCGCCATGGACCCCCAGATGGTGGTCGAGCACGAGGCGCCCCTCTCTGGGAACGCCCCGGGGGAGGGGTGGGGAGCGGTGGTACGCATGCGCGACGAGCTCACCCAGCCGGTTCGGCGGCTCGCTCACCTCCGGGTGCTGGGCCCCGTCGCCTGTCATCTCACGGTCGACCGGCCGCTGGATCTGGGCGAGCACCACGACGGGCCGGCCAACGAGATTGCGCTCTCCCTGCGGCTGGAAGCAAGCGAGGTCCTGGAGGGCGCGACGAACGCGCCGATCATGCCATCGATGACACCTGCCGCTCAGCTTCCGATCGAGCGCATGGTCGGGGTGCCGTCGGCGTGCGTGGCGCTCCCGGTCCCGACCGGGTGGGAGCTCGCCACCCCGGCGCCGTGTGTGGCCAGCCTGTCCGGGCCGGGCCTCCGCGTCGACCTGCGGCGGCCGGTCGGCTCGAGCGACCAGCTCCGCCCCTGGCTCGGCGCGCGGCTTGGCGAGCTGGCCACCACCCCGGGGGCGCGGCTGCGCGCCTGGGAGCACGGCGAGCGTTCCGGCGTCGAGTACGCGGCGCTGGCGGCAACTGCGCCCGCAGGGGGCGGCACCTGGACCAAACCGGTTCTCCGTGAGACGGTGTACCTCGCCGCTCGCGACCAACAGCTTCTGGAGTGGTCGGCGGTGGCGGAACCGCCTGTCGATGCCGGCACCTTGCTCCAGATCGTGGAGGAGACCCGCTTCCTCGCACCTAACGTGTGGGAAACCCCAACGGTCGAGGCGTGGCTGCCGCTTACGTTGCGGGGAGGCTGGCGCCCGCAGGGCGACGGGGTGTACGTCAAGCTCGAGGACGGCATGCTGCTGCTCCATGCCGCCGCGGTGGAGAGCACAGCGCCGCTCGAGAAGACCCGCCCCAGAATGCCCGACATCATCGACACGGTGCGCGCTGGCGCTGCGCTTCTCGAGGTGCTCCACGAGGAGGAGGCGGTGGGGAGCTGGCGTGGCCTCGAGGCGTACCGATACGCCCTCGACGCACGTTTCGGCGGGCTCGGCCCCCGCAGCGTCCGTGGCGTCGGGTTGCAGTCGGGCAAGATGCTCTACTCCTGCCGCCTGACCGGGGAGGTTGCGGACCAGACGCAGGCACTGTTTTTCGAGGTACTGGAGCGGCTGCGCATCCCGGGGATGAAGGAGCGCTAGGTGACTGCGCCCCTATGCATGCGCCTTTCGGATCGGCTTTCAGACCGGACTCGGAGCGGGTCGTGAACGGATTGCGCGTGCTTTTCACCGCGGCCCCCGGGGTCGCGATCCCGGCTGGCGGCACGGTGCTACCCGAGGAGAACCTGCCACCGTCGGCGATCTACGCCCTGGGCGCCGTCCTCGAGGCGGCGGGCCACTCGTGCACGGTCCTCGACCCTTCGCGCTTCTGGCACGACGTCTCGACCTTCTCGGCCCTGCAGCGCGCCGTCGACGGGCACGAGGTCGTGTGCGTCTCGGCAAACGTCGCGACCTGGCCGCTCGCCATCCCCCTGATCCGAGCGTTGGCGGCCTGCCGGCCACGCCCCCGCATCGTGGTCGGAGGGCTGCACCCCACCTACTGTGCCGACCACGTGCTCGCCACCACCGAGGCCGACATCGTGGTGCGGGGCGAGGGCGAGAGAACGCTGCCACGTCTTCTCCAAGCCCTCGCAGACGAGGAGCGGCTCGAAGCCATCCCGGGGCTCACCTTCAGGGGTGAGCACGGTCCGGCCAGCACGCCCGACGCCGCCCCCCTCACCCCCGAGGAGCTCGACGCGCTCCCTCCCCCGTTGTGGGAGAGGCTGCCCGAGAAGGTCTACAGCTTTATCCCCGTCGAGGCCTCGCGCGGTTGCCGCTTCGGCTGCACGTTCTGCAGCATTCAGCACAAGCACAATTGGCGTCCGCTCGCCGTCGAGCAGGTCGCCCGGCGGGTGCGGCAAGGCGTTCGCGCTCTTTCGCGGGTGCGGCTGCGGGCCCTCATGTTCAGCGACGATTGCTTCACCACCGACCCCGAGCGGGTCCGGCTCATTGCCGACCTGCTCGAGCGTGAGGCTCCCAGCACCGCGGTCGCGATGGAGGGGCGCGCCACCGACGTGCTGCAACCGTCGGTTCTGGAAGGGCTCGCCCGGATGCCGATCGAGTTCCTGCAGATCGGCGTCGAGTGCGGGTACGATGAGGGGTTGCGGCGGGTCGGCAAGGGCGTCACCGTGGAGCAGGTGGTGGCGAGCGCGCACGCGCTCCACCGCGGCGGCCTGCAGCGCGTGGTCAAGTACTCCTACATCGTCGGCTTTCCGTGGGAGGGTTGGAACGAGATGGCACGCACCGTGGCGTTCGCCGTCTCGCTCGCCTCCCGCTACGGCAACCGCTGCCAGATCGCCTGGCTGATGGTCGCGCCCGGCTCGGCCATCTACGACACGATGGCCGCCCGGGGGCTGGTGGGGCCGAGCGACTTCGACGGCCCCAGCGTCGAGCACTGGGAGCTATTCCGGAGGGTGCATCCCGCGCTCGACGAGACGCGCGCGGAGGCCCTTCGCGAGTACGCCCACCTCCTGCGCCAGGGCGTGCCCTGGGTGGGGGCGCTGGGCGGCGTGTTCGAGCCGCTCGCCCGCTACTACCGCCTACCCGACTCCGGTCACGACCAACCAGCCGCAATGCGATGCGGTGGCAACGCATCGGGGTGGGGCGGACACACGTTTTGGGGGCAGCTACCGCCGGTGCTCCGGCAGGATGGACATGGAGGTCAGTGATGTGTGCCCTAGCTGCGCGGATTTCGGACATGATGATCCACGGCGGGCCGATCTCGTTGGGGGCGTTCACGGTGCTCGTCGAGGGTCTGCCCGCAGCACGGGTCGGTGACCTGTTCACCTGCTCGCAAATCTTGCCTCCCGGGGTGCCTCACGTGGGCGGCGTCATCACCTGGCCGGGAGCCCTCACGGTGCTCATCAACGGCCAGCCCGCGGCGCGCCGGTCCGACATCGGGCAGTGCATGCTCGTCATCCCGAACCTGGTCATCGGCGCCTGCACGACCGTGGACATCGGCCCGATGGCGTTCACGCCGCCGTTCCCACCGTTCATCACCATCCCCGACGGCACATTCGGGGGTTCGCCCTCGTGGGGGATCGCCAACTATCTCGGTCTCGTGAACTACCTCGTCGGGATCAACGCCCTGGCGATCGTCAACATCGGCGGTATTGCCATCGCCGTTGCCGTTGCCGGGGCGGTGCTGGTGGCGGCGCTGTGCGTGCTGGTGGTGCCGCCATGATCGATCTCTTGCCTGGGTCCAGCTAGAAGGAGGGTCGCCACGATGCCCCACTGCATCTTTTGCAACCTCGAGGTCCCCCACCAGATCGCGCCAGCGCCTTCCGACCGCTCAATCTGCCTCGACTGCCTGGTCGCGTTCCGCCGCTTCGAGCTCGAGCACATGCACGAGATCGTCCAGCGCACGATGCCGCAACGCTTCATCGACGCCCTGCGGCGGCTGCGCTCCACCGACCCGGCGCAGCTCGGCAACCCGGCGGTACAGGAGCAGCTCCGCCAGGACCTGCAGACCGTCCAACAAGTGGTGCCGCTGTGAGGAGCTGCAGCGCATGGGTTGGGTGACGATCCCGAAACCACGCTGGTTCGAGCTCGACCGCGAGTTCACCCTGCGGCGCGACGCAGCG
This sequence comes from Holophagae bacterium, assembly GCA_012516935.1. Classification (GTDB taxonomy): domain Bacteria; phylum Acidobacteriota; class Thermoanaerobaculia; order Thermoanaerobaculales; family Thermoanaerobaculaceae; genus JAAYVZ01. The sequence continues at coordinate 57,370 of JAAYVZ010000046.1, read as the reverse complement.
ATGCTTCGGGGGCCGGTCGAGTGGTCCTGGGATGTCACCAACCGCTGTCTCGGGCGCTGCCTTCACTGCCTCAACCGCAGTGGCGTCGTTCGGCGCGAGGAGCTCTCCGACGGTGAGATGCTCGATGTCGCCAGGCAGATCGCCGCCCAGCGGCCACTCGCCATCTGCCTGTGCGGCGGCGAGCCGCTCCTTCGCCTGGACACCGTGCTCGCAGTGGCGACGATCCTGGTCGGTGCGCGGGTGTCCGTGAGCATGGTCACGAACGGCTACCTCGCAACGCCGGAGGCTGTCAGGCGGTTGGCGGACGCCGGTATACGGCTCGTCCAGGTCAGCGTGGACGGAGCCACGGCCGCAAGCCACGAGCGTCTCCGCCAGTTGCCAGGGGTGTTCGAGCGTGCCTGGGCGGCGATCGCGGCGCTCCGTGATGCCGGGGTCACCGTCGGCGTGTCGTTCGTACCCACCCGCCAAAGCATCGGCGAGTGGCGGCAGGTCTACGACCGCTGTCGCGCCGAGGGGGTGTCCGACCTCCGCATGCAGCCGCTCATGCCGCTCGGGCAGTGCCACTTCGCGTACGAGGAGCTGGCACCGACGGCGGCCCAGTACCGGGACCTCGCAGAGGATGTCGCCGAGCTCGCGTGGAACAACCCTGGGGCGATGCGGGTGGAGTGGGGGGACCCGGTCGACCACCTCGTCCGTTTCGGGCAGGCACTCGCCATGGTGACTCACATGCTCCACCTCACCGCCGACGGGTCGATCGCCGTCTCGATCTACCTGCCGGTGCTGCTCGGCAACGTGCGCCGGCACTGTCTCGAGGATTACTGGCAGGCCGGTCTCGGGGAGGCGTGGCAACTCCGCTTGATACGTGAGATGGCCTACCGGGTGCGCTCCAACCGGGACTTTGCGGCGATCCGGCCGCATCCGTTTTTCGACGCACCGCTCGACCTCGATCTCATCGACCTTGGGCGTCGGGGAGTCGAGCGCCTTTCGGACGTGGTGCTCGCGTTCCTGGACCGGGTCTGGCCGGCAGTCGACCGGCCAGCCAGCCCACCGGACTTCCAGGAGATAGCGTCGTGAAGGCAGAGGCACGGCCCCACTTCGACCCCGAGCGCTTCACCTTCTTCCGCCGGGAGCTTGCCGGGTACGCGTCCGCAGTATCGCCGGGCGACCCCTCCAAGGCGCTGCGGATCCTGAGCCCGACCACCATGGAGATCGCCGAGCTGTGTACCGGCCGGGCTACCGTTGACGAGATCAAACGGCACTTCGCCGCCCGCTACCAGCAGGACCCGAACGGGGCGCTCGGCAGCCAGGTCGACGAGGCGCTGCTCATGCTCTCGCTGTATGACCTCCTCTCGATCGAGGACGACAGCGCCGAGCCCGAGATCGTGGAGGCCCAGCCTGCGGTGCGGCGCCTCGAGGAGTGGGACTTCCTGGCCCTCCGGCTGTTCTTGAACGCCGGGCCGTTCCCCGACAAGCTGGCTCCGCCAGTGATCCACTTCCGTCATCCGTACGTGACCATCGAGATGTACTCGGAGCTGCTGCTGCGGATGCGCCTGTTCCACCAGCGGGAGCACTTCTTCGCGCTGTGGTGCGACCGACGCATCGAGTTCTTCCTCAGCCTGTTCGACGAACGGCCACTCAAGCCGGTGGCGAGCGTCGCACTCGTTGCCGGCCTATCCGGGGTGCCGCTGGCCGAAACCGTGGTGCGCGTCTTCCCGGTGCTGGAGGCAGACCTGCGGGGGCGCGTCCACAAGCTCGAGTGGCGGACGGTCTCGGACGCTCCCGGCAATGACGGGTTGTTCCCCGTGCTCGACTCGCTTGGTCTGCGGCTCGAGGCGATGCTTACCGACGAGTTCGGTCCGGGCCGCCACGAGCTGATCTACACCAAGGTGCTGGTGCTCCAGCCGGACCCAGCGGTGTGACGGCGGCGAGACTGCCGCCAGGAGATGACCGATGGCCAAGGCGTTCGTAGCGTCCAACATGCAGTACGCCAAGACGTACTACGAGCAGTTCCCGCAAGAGCCGGTGGGGGGCGGCGCATTCGTCACCGTGCGCCCGGTGAGACTCATCCCGGCCACCGCCGCCGGGCTGTTCACCGCCCTCCGCCAGCACTGCCGGGCCGGGGACGCGGTGCTCATCGTCGCCCACTCCAGCGAGCACGGGCTCGCACTCTGGCTGGTCGACGACAGCCCATTCGGGCTCAACGAGGAGAACGTCAACCTCATCGAAAGCGTGCTGGCTGCTCCGGCGGCGAGGCGCCCTGCGGCGGAGGCCGAGCTGGCTGCCAACGCCAAGCTCAGCGCCGAGGCAACGTCGTCACTTCTCGCCGACATACGGGCTGTGCAGGCGCTGAGGCTCTCAGCGGTGCACTTCCGCGGCTGCAATCTCGGCCAGTGGGAAGGCACCCTCAAGACCTTCCGGCAGTTCTTCGGATGCTCACGCGCCACTGGCCTGAAGCTCCGTAGCGGCTTCGCACTGATGCCGGCCCCGACGATCCTCACGGGAGGCCTGCAGGGCTCGGCGACCAGCTCGAAACGCCAGCTCAAAGGCAGCCAGGAGGCCCGGAGCGTGACCGACGGCCCCCCCGGGCAGCGGCTCCGCTTTCGCTACACGATCAACTCGAGACAACACACGCTCAGCTTCGCACGGGTCGAGGCGGAGTCCACTCGATCGGCACCGGCGTTCATCGAACGCAACCTCCCACCGCCAGCCGCGGTGTATACGGGCGGCGTGATCCCGGTGCACTGCCTGCTCGAGCTTGGTGAGCTCGTCTTCCCCTACGCCAACCGCAGACCGAACCCGAAGTACGCGGCGTCGATCGTCGAGAGCCGCCCAAGTACCGACATCTTTTGAGACCGAGGATCCGGGAACGAGGGGGTACGGTCGCGGCAAAGCCAGGGAAGTTGGAATTGTGCCCCCTCGAGATCCGGACGCGGTGAGTGTCGGCGCACGAGCTGGTGGCGCTCGCGCGGTTGGTGCAGAGCCCCTGAATACACCGCCCACGACTTGGGCGCGTGACCGTGCTCCGCTTTGCTGGGCGGGGCCGCCATTCGAAAACGCTTCAGCCTCTCGGGGGACGCGGCGGCAGAGAGCCGCGGACGGCGCCCACCACCCGGTCCACCGCGTCGGCGACGCTTCCTGCCGCCCCGGCGGCCGCATCCACGGTCTCACGGGCAGCCGCTGCAGCCTCCTTGACGGCGCCAGCCGCTTCGACCGTCGGCGCGACCGCGGCGGCCACGGCCACGCCCTCTGCGGCTGGCCTGCCCAGAGCTCCCAGCACCCCCGAGAGGTCCAGGCCCAGCGACTGGGCGGTCTGGATGAGCTGAAACAGCGTCGTCGGCACGGTGGTGGCGAGCCGCTGCAGCGACGAGCCGCCCGGGCCGCCGGCGCCGCCGTCGATCATCACCAGCTTGTCGATGTTGCCCATCGGCGCCGCCACCGCACCGGCCACCGGGGCGAACGCTTGGACCACGAGCGGCAACCGCTCCAGCACCAACAACGCTCGAGCCGAGGCATCGAGGTGCTCGAACGCCGCCGCCTTCTTCTGCGCGCCATCGGCCTCCGCCAACAGCTTGGCGCGGATACCCTCGGCCTCGGCCAGTAGCTTGGCCCGCGTGCCCTCGGCCTCGGCCAGCAGCTTGGCCTTGGCGCCGTCGGCCTCGGCCAGCAACTTGGCCTTGAGCGCCTCGGCTTGCCCGAGCCCTTCCATGGCCAGACGCTGCTTTTCGGCCTCGGCCACGGTCACGATGGCCTGGCGGTGCCCCTCGGCCTCGAGGATCTCGCGCTGCTTGCTCGCCTCCGCCTGGAGGATGACCTGCTGCCGCGCGGCGTCGGCCGGCTTCACGACCTCTGCTACGAGCTGCTGCTGGCGACGCTCGGCCTCGGCCACCGCCACCTCGGTCTGCTTTCGAGTACGGGCGAGGTCGACGAGAACCTCCTGCTCGACCACCGCCTGGCGGGCCGTGGCCTCAGCGAGCGGCCCCGCCTGCCGGGCCTTCGCCTGCTGCGCCTGGACCTCGGCCTCGTACTGCGCCTTGCGCACGTCGCGCTCCTTCTCGGCCTGGGCGACGAGCGCGAGGTTGACGTTCTCCTGCTCCTTGCCCTCGCGGAGCGCCGTGGTGGACTGGATCGTCGCCTCGCGGGCGGCCAGTGCCTCGCCGATCTGGGCGTCGCGCTTGACCTCGGCGGTGCGCTTCTTGCCGAGCGCCTCGATATACCCCTCGGGATCGGCCACCTTCTGGATCGTCAGGACGTCGACCCCGAGACCGATCTTGGCGAGGTCCGAGGCGGCCTCGTTGAGTACCTCCTGGTTGAACTTCGCACGGTCGCGAACGATCTCCTCCATGGTCAGCCGCCCGACGATCGATCGCAGGTGCCCTTCCAGGTTCTTGTAGGCGATCTGCTTGATGGCCTCCGGCGTGCAACCGAGGAAGCGTTCGGCGGCGGCAACCAGCGACTGGTGGTCGGAACGGATCTTGACGTTGGCCACCGCCTGCACCGATACCAGCACCCCGTCCTTGTTGGGCACGTCGCGCACGTCGAGGTCGATCGGAAAGATCGTCAGATCGAGGTAGGTGACGCTCTCGACGATCGGCCAGCGGAACGCCGCGCCGCCGGTGACCAGGCGGAACCCCACCGACTTGCCGTCTGGGCTCTTGTGACGCCGGCCGTAGAAGACGGCGACCTTGTTCGGGGGCACCTTGATGTAGTTGCGCATCGCCGTCATGGCGACGACCAAAACGATGAACGCCGCCAGCACCAGCAGCACCGGCAGCAACGTGATACCGAACGGTAGTTGGCCCATTGTCGTGCCTCCTCGCGCTGACGGGACGCGGTCCGCCGCCGGCTCCGATCAGCTCTCGGTCTCGAGCTCCTCGACGATCAGGACGTCGCCCTGCATGTCCTGGATCCGGACGATGGTGCCTTCCGGCACCGCACCGCCGTGGGCCACCCGCACGAGGCGACGCACGGTCTGTGCCTTGGACGTGCAGCTCACCTCGCCGAGGCCTCCGGCCGGGATCCCCACGGTGAGTCTGCCGGTGCACCCCACGAGATCGGCCTCGTCGACCAGCGACGACGCCTCCTGCGATTTCACCAACCCCATGATCAGGAAGTAGATGAGCGAGAGCACCACGCCTGACAGCAGGCCCCACACCGAGCAGGCGAGGGCTCCCTTGCCGTACCAGCGGGCGATCGCCCCGATGGTGCCGAAGGCAGTGAGGAACACGGCGACGGCTCGCACCGACAAGAACCCGATCCCACCGACCTCGATCTCGGGGTGGACCTCGATGTGATCGCCCACGAAGGCCGAGATGAGCAGGAAAAGCAAGCCGATGCCGGCGAGCGACAAGAACACGAGCATGGTGGTCTCCCCGATCATGGCACATCCGTCAATCTCTGCATTCTACCCTCGCCAGCCCGGACGGTTGCGTCGGCGGGCGCTACGGTCGGCGGTCCTCACTCAGGCCGCGCAGGGCGAGGATCTCGAGCGCGACCTCCTCGACCGACTTGCCGGTCACGTCGATGCGCCGCCAGCCATGGTCGATGCACAGGATCTGCGCCCGCACCAGCTCCTCACGGATGTCGGCCAGCGCCGCGTAGGCGGCTGGCCCCATCTGCAGGTGCTGGGCCCGCACGCGCCGCAGCTCGGCGAGGCGCGCCGGGGTCATGAGCAGCCCGAACACCTTGTCGGGGGGCTGGGTCAGCAGCGCGGCTGGAGGCGGCACCCCCGGCACCAGCGGCACGTTGGCAGCGAACCAACCCCGGTACGCGAGGTAGAGCGTGGTCGGGGTCTTCATCGTGCGCGATACGCCGACGAGGATGATCTCGGCCCGCTCGAGCTCGTCGGTCCGGGCGCCGTCGTCGTGACGGAAGGCGTAGTCGACTGCCTCAATCTGGCGCGAACGGGCGGTCATGAGCTGAGCGAACAGCCCCGGCTTCTCCTGCGGGGTGACGCCGAGGGCGTGGGAAAGCCGCGCCAGCACCGGTCCCATCAGGTCCATGGCGTCGACGCCGCGTCTCCGCGTCTCCTCCAGCATCACCTGCCGAAGCTCGTTGGCGACCAAGGTATGAATGAGGAGCGAGTCGCGACCGGCCGCCTCGTTGACGACCGCGCGCACACACCCGGCGGAGCGCACCTCGCCGCGCCGCTCGATCGCCACCGCGGCGTCGCCGAACTGTGCGAGCGCCGAGCGCGCCACCCGCTCGGCGGTCTCGCCGGTGGCGTCGGAGACCACGAACACCGTGAGCATGCTATTCCTCCGCCGCGATAGCAATACCACGCTCGGCGAGCCGGCGCCACACCGGACACGGTCGTCGTTCAAAGATGCCTATCATGGTGGTGGGGAAGCTGGGGAACGCGCCGTGAACGAGACGGGGAGACCAGCTCGCTGGTGGGAAACCGGCCGCCTCCTGGGCCCTGCGGTGTGGATCGGGGCGACGCTGGTGGGGCTGGCTGGGGGTGCGTGTACGGTGGCCCCGCGGGTCGTGCCTTCGCCGCACGAGCTCGGCGCTGGTGCCTCGGCGGGGACCCTTCGCGGCTACCACCACTGGTGGTACCGGATCGCCCAGATCATGGAGTACGAGCTCGGCTTCCCCCGTCTCGATGTCGAGCTCTTCCTCTACCCCCACCAGCACGCCCTCGAGCGGGCACTGATCGACGACGGCATGCCACCGGACCTGGCCCGACGGGCGGCCGGCACCCTCGACGCCGTGGGCCGGGTCACCAAGGTGATGGTCAACGAGGCCTCGTTCCGGCCGTTACGCTGGCCGCAGCGTCTTCTGGTGCTCAGCCACGAGCTCACCCACTCGGCCCAGTACGTCCTCTCGGGAGGTCGGCGGGGTACCTCGGAGCAGTGGCTGCGTGAGGGGTTCGCGGAGTGGGTGGCGTGGCACGTGGCTGAGTCGCTGCAGATGGGCTCTGTGGGCCGGCATCGCCACCGTGCCGCAGCGCGGGTTCTGGCGGCTCGCTACACCCGCTCCCTCCCGCCGCTCGCCGAGCTCCGCTCCGGGCACGATCTGCTCGCACAACTCGCCCGGCATCGGCAGGCACCGATCTACGACCAGGCGTTTCTGGCTGCCGACCTCCTCATCACCGAGCACGGCGCCGCCCGCGTCGTGGAGTACTTTCGCTTCTTCGCCGAGAACGACGATGCCGAAGCCAACTTCACCCGCGCCTTCAGCGAAAGCTACGGTGCTTTCGTCGCCCGCTTCGAGGAGCACCTCGGCACCCTGTAGAATGCCCCTCAAACCGCCAGGGGTCCGGAGTGTCGTGCCGTCGTCTTGCCCCATCCGCGGCTGAGGAGGAGAAACGATGGTCTCCAAGCGCCTCGTCACCACCGCCCGTCTCGACAGCGTCCGCTATGCGGCCAACGGCATCGTTGCGATGATGCGGACCCAGCACAACGCCTGGCTGCACGCGCTCGCCACGGTCGTCGTCTGCCTCGTCGCCGCGTACCTCGGGATCAGCAGTGCGGAGTGGTGCTGCATCGTGCTGGCCATGGTGACGGTGTGGACCGCCGAGGCACTCAACACCGCTCTCGAGTGCCTGGCCAACGCCGTGGCCCCCTGCCCCCACCCGCTGATCAAGAAGGCCAAGGATGTGGCAGCAGGGGCAGTCCTGCTCGCCGCCGTCGGCTCGGCGATCATCGGGGTCTTGATCCTGGGCCCGCGCCTGGCGGTGCTGGTGGCGAAGTAGCTACCGATTCCGCGTTGGCAGGGGTGCGGCCGGGTGAGCAACGGGGGGCTTGGCTCCGGGTGCTGGACTCGTAGCCGGGGTGGGTTCGGGCTTGATCTCGGCAGCACCCTCCGGTAGACCTTTGGCGGCGATGATCGCTCGCAGTCGCTTGCTCATCCAATCCTTGTTGCCGGGTGCCAAGACCTCGCCGTTGGCGAAGTAGGTCGGGGTCGCGACCACCCCGAGGCGCTGCGCCAGCTCGATCTGTCGGAGCACCACCTCGACCACCGGGTCCTTCATGAAGCAGTCGGAAAACGGCCTCTCAGGCAGCGCTTGCTGGGTCAGGTAACCGAGCGCCGCATCCTTCACCGTCTCCACCGACATCGAGTCCTGCAAGCGGTAGAACTCCTCCTTCAGACCCAGGAAGTGATCCGGCCAGATCTCGCCGATGCACTCGCCGGCGACGGCGGCTGCAAACGCCCAGGGGTGGCTCTGGGTGAGGGGGTAGTTGACCATGCCGTGGCGGACCGAGGACCCGATCTTGTCCAGCACTTCCTTGACTGTCGCCCAGTGGTACTTGCAGGCCGGACACTGGAAGTCCGAGAACTCGACGAGCTGGACCACCGCGGACTCGTGCCCGGGATCCCAGCTCACGCGTGCGTCGCGCAGCATCTCCCTTCGCGTCGCTCGCGGGTCACGATCGAGCGGCCACGTCGATCCGAGCATGAAGTACTTGCCGTCCATCGTGATCGCCGCTGGCATGCGGACCCAGCCATACCCCGAGGCGATCTCGGCTGCCAGCGTCACCACCGCCGTTGTCCTCGTGGGTGTCGACGGCCAACGTATCCTCACCCGCGATCCCATCGCACCGGACAGCAACGGCGTGAGTACCGTCTCGACGAACCCCGGCATGGTCGAGGCGCTCAGCGGCGGGTTGGTCGGAGGCAGCGGCATCAGCGGCCCGACGGTCACCTGCCGGCTCTGAGGATCGATGAGCAACGAGAGTTGCTCGGGCTCCCCGCCTCGCAGGCTGGAGCGCCGGGCGGTGGCGACGACGTACGGGCCCATCGGAGTCGTCACCCGGGCGTCCACCCTTACGTCGACGCTCGACTCCGGCGCGTAGGATACGTACGCCAGCACGAAGCGCTTCGCTGCCTCCTCCGGTGCTTGTGCCGACGCCAGTCCCGCGACCACGAGAGCGATTGCTGCCAGCCGTCCACGACGCATGGGCCCCCTCCAACCACGATCGGAAACTATAACAAAGGACCTCGTGCCACATTGCCGGGAGGACCGGCGTAGCCCGGTCGCGGTGATCGGACGATGGAAAGACCGCTACCCTGCGGCGGTTGAGGGAAGCGGTTCAGGCTCCGCCGAGCTCGCGCCGGTGGATGGCCGTCGCTTCGGGGCCGAAGCACACCAACCGAACCTCGTCGATCTCGCCGTGCGTGTCGAGGAAGCTGCGGATTGTCCGCACCGCGATACTTGCCGCCCGCTCGATCGGGAAGCCGTAGGCACCGGTCGAGATGGCCGGGAAGGCGATGGACCGAACCTGGTGTTGAACGGCGAGCCCGAGGCTCGCCCGGTAGCACGATGCCAGCAGCTCGTCCTCGCCGCACCCGCCGCCCCGCCACACCGGCCCCACGGTGTGGATGACGTGGCGGGCAGGCAGCCGGTACCCTCCGGTGATGCGCGCCTCACCGGTGGGACAGCCCCCGAGCGCACGACACGCCGCCAGCAGCTCCGGCCCCGCGGCCCGGTGGATCGCTCCGTCAACGCCTCCGCCTCCCAGCAGGCTCGCGTTGGCGGCGTTGACGATGGCGTCGACGGCCTGCTGGGTGATGTCCCCCTCGACCACGATGATCCGTGCGGCCACGGTCGCAACCTCCTCTCGGGACGTCCCGAGGGTAGTGTAAGCTCTCGCGTACCGGGGTTCTCTCCCCGGACCACGGGAGCACCCCATGACCAGCTTCGAGATCTCCAACCTGCGCTTTTTTCCCGGACCGAACCGCTTCCTCGACTGCCGCGCCTTCGCCTTCCATCTCTACGTCGGTGCCGAGGCGCGCGCGGTCACCCCGTTCCTGCGGGCGGTGTCCAGCACGCTGCCGGCGCTCGCGCATGCCTCGCCGAAGAGCGTCGCCGACCTGTTTCGGCTGGCCCTGATGGCCGTCCTCCGGCTCGATCTGGACCTGTTCATCGGTAAGTCCTGCCTGCAACCTGCCGGCGGGGAGCACCTCATCGCCGCCGAGTATCTCGACCAGGACACCGCGGAAGACGCCGTTTATCTCGTGCGTGATTGGTTCCGGGCACTGCAGCGGGAACGCGCGTCGGACTTCAGCGAGCGCTTCACCAGGCTTCAGGCCACGTTCGGCAAGACCCTCTACGGCGGACCGACGCTTTACTCGCTGCTCGAGGCTGCCCACGAGCGCCACATCCCCGTCCACTACCTCTGGGAGGAGAACCAGTTCCAGTGGGGGTACGGTCGGCGGCAGGTGCGCGGGCGCTCGACGACGTTCCATACCGACTCGATCAAAGACACCGAGTTCACCATGTACAAGGACATGGTGAAGGACTTCTTGCTGATGTGCGGTTTCCCGACCCCCGCGGGGCGCTCCTGTATGCGCGAGGAGCAGACGCTGCGTGAGGCGGAGGGGCTGGGGTTCCCGGTGGTCGTGAAGCCGGTGGCCGGACACAAGGGACAGGGCGTGGTGACCGGTATCGACGACCTCGAGGGCGTGCGCAAGGCGTTCCACGGCATCGTCGATAGCGCTCGCGAGCACGGGACGCCGTTCGACGGCGCCGTGGTCGAAAAGCATATTTCCGGCACCGACCATCGGTTGCTGGCGGTGAACGGCCGGTTCGCCGCGGCGCTACAGCGCCTACCGGCGTTCGTGGACGGGAACGGTCGTGACGCCATCGAGAAGCTCATCGAGACCGAGAACGCCACCGAGGCGCGCGCCGACACGGCCCGCTCGCCACTCGGCAAGATCAAGGTGGACGAGGACCTCCAGGACTTCCTCAAGCAGCAGGGGCGGACGCTGGCCACCATCCCGGCGGCTGGAGAGCGAGTCTACCTGCGCCGCGTCGCCAACCTCTCGGCCGGTGGGGTGTCGATCAACGTCAGCGACCGCGTGCACCCCGCCAACGTCAAGCTCGTGGAGGACATCGCCGGGTTTTTCAAGCTGACCTGCCTGGGGATCGACGTGCTGGCGCGCGACATCTCTCGTCCCTGGACCGAAGGAGACTTCGGGATCATCGAGATCAACGCCGGCCCCGGCGTGTTCATGCACCTTTGCCCGGCGATCGGCGGCTCAGTGGATGTTCCAGGGAAGATCATGGAGGCGCACTTCCCGCGCCCCGAGCGCTCGCGCATCCCCATCATCGCCGGCAACTGCCTGACGGTCTCGCTCTGCGAGATGCTGCGCGCGGCGTTCGAAAAGCTCCGCCCCGGGTTGGGATTCGGCGCCCTCACACCCGACGGCGTGTCGTTCGGTGGGGTGCCGTTCGCCCACAACCGCAGCCACGCCCAGAACGTCAAGATGCTGCTCCGCTGGCCGCAGCTCGACGTGGCGGCGATCCACCACGGCGAAAACGATATTGCGGCCGAAGGTATGTTCCACCAGGGTGCCGACATCGTGGTGCTCGACGAGCCGCATGCGGTGGAGGAGACGGTGGCCCGCGATCTGCTCCCCGCGGGCGCGCTCGTTCGCCTGCAAGGCGAGGAACTCACCGTGAGTCGGGGCGGGGTGACGGTCGAGCGCATTCCGTGTCGCCACGACGGCGAGCGCGAGCAGACGATCATGACCGCGCTGCGCCCGTTGCTCCCCGAGCTCCTGGCCCGCTACGAGTAGCCGCAGCTGCGGCGACCCGGGACCCGTGGTCTGCGGCTGGCTCCACCCTCGAGCCGGATATCGAGGACAGCCCCGCCTGCGGTGGCCAGCCACGCGGGGTCGGAGGCGGGATCGAGGTCCGGTGTGGGTGCGGAGGAGCTGCTACGCGAGGAGCTCGGCCGCGATCTCGAGGTCGGCGACCCACTCGGCCGGGCCGGTCAGGCGCGAGGAGCATGCCGGCGCCTTCCCATCCGGCGCGACCCGCAGGGTCCTGCCCGAGGCCGTGCGCACCTCCACCGGAGGTGGTAGCCAGCCCTCGGCCACCGCGACCAGCGCCGCGGCCACGTCCCCCGACCCGCACGAGAGCGTCTCGGCCTCGATGCCGCGCTCGAACGAACGGGCCTCGAGCACGCCGACCTGGCTCCGCACGAACGTCACGTTGGCACCGCCAGGCGGCAGATCGGGGTGGGCACGCAGCCCCGGTGCGAGGGGGTCGAGGGGCCGGATCCAGAAGTCAGCCCAGTCGACCGGGACCACCAGATGAGGCACACCCAGCACCAGGCGGCGCCCTCTCACCGTTTCGCTGCCAACCTCAAGGTCGTGCCAGGCGCCCACCTCCAGCGGCGCCGGCAGCCCGAGCTCCACCTCTTTCGCAGCGGCCCTCGCCGGCACCGGCGCGAACGGCGTATGGAGGACCATCGATTCCCACCCCCAGCGCCGCGCCGCGAAGCGGGCCGCACAGCGCGTTCCGTTGGCGCAGAACGCCGCTGGTGAGCCGTCGCTGTTCCAATACAGCACCCGTGCCTCGGTCGACCCGTACGGCACGACTAGTAGCACGCCGTCGGCACCGATCCCGAGACGGCGGTGACAAAGGCGCGCCACCACACCCGGGAGGCGCTCCTGGAGGGAGGCGTCGTGGCCGTCGAAAAGCAGGAAGTCGTTGCCCGCGCCGTGGAGCTTGGCCGCCCTCACCGCTCACCCCGCACCGTGCAGTAGACGGGCTCGGACTCGTTGCCCGCCGCGTCCACGGCTTTGACCGCGTACTCGGCATCTCCGGCTGGCGGAGTGGTATCGACGAAACGCGGCTCGCGCGCGTCGTCGACGAGGTGGATCCACAGCGTGTTCCGGCGCCGGAAGACGCGGTACAGCACCTTCGGCTCGGCCAGCGGGTCCCAGCGCAGGAGCACCTTGTCGCCTTCCGGCAGACACACGAGACGTTCCACCGCGGCGGGCGGGTAGACATCTGGATACGCCACCGGAACATCCTTGCCCGGCGGCCCCCACACCGCGTCTTTCACCGCCCGCACCCGGTAGCGCCACGAGGCGTTCTGCGTCGCCGTGGTGTCCACGAACGACGCCTGGGCGAGCGTCGGCTCGGACACCGCCTTCCAGGCCGGTTCGGGGCGCCCGAAGCGCTCCACCTGGTACGTGCACTCGGGGAGCTCCTGCCACGTCAGGCTGATCCCCCGTGCCGTCGGTTGGGCTGTGAGGCCCTGCACCGGTTGGGGGACGGGCTTGACCTGCCAGACAGCGATGTTGGAGAGCGCCGACGGGGTGCCGTCGCGCCGCCGCGTCCGCACCGCGTACCAGAAGGTTGGCGCCACCTGCCCGGCTGGGATCGGTGGCAACGGATCGCGCACCTCGAGCTTGGGGCCGCGGGTTGCCTGCTCGAGGCCTTTGCCTTCGAGCCGCCCGATGAGACGCCCACGGCCCAGCATGAGCTGACGCCGCAGCTCGGCGCCCGAGGGACCGCCGCCCACCTGCTCCTGGCCCGGCGGCACATCGAGCTTCCACACCTCGACCCGCTCGAGGTCGACGAGCCGCCGCCCGGCCCTGGTGAGCTGCGGGAACGACCAGTCAAGGACGGCCTCACTTCCCTCCTGTCGCACCTCCAGATCGGTCGTCGTCTCGGGAACCTCGATGACCGGAGGCATCGGGTCGGCCTTGCGTCCGCATCCCCCCCCCACCAGGGCTATGAGCACCACGATCACGGGGGCCAGCGCACCGCATACGCGCGGCAGTTGAAGATCCAACCTCGCAGGTCGAAGGTTCCGGGCGGTCGCAGCGAGCGAAACCGCGCGCGAAGACCGAGCGTGCACGCCGATGTCGGGCATAACGCTCGCCAGCCAGGCCCACGCTGGCAGCACGGACTGCCGTTGCCCCCCGTCACCGGAGGCGCCCGAGCGGCTGGCCTCCAAGTTCCTGGCCTTCGACCTCCGACCTTCGACTTTCAACTCCGCACCCCGGCCACATGCTACAGGATGTAGCGGGCGAGATCCTCGCGGCCGAGCAGCGGGGCGAGGGTCGCCTGCACGGCGGGCACGTCCAGCACCACCTGGCTGCCGCGCCGCTCCGGGGCCGTGAACGAGACCTCCTCGAGCACCCGTTCCATCACCGTGACGAGCCTCCGGGCGCCGATGTTCTCGCTGGCGCGGTTGAGTTCGGCAGCGATCCGCGCCAGCTCCGCCACCGCCTCGGCGGTGATCACCAGCTCTACCCCCTCGGCGTCCAAAAGCGCCTGATGCTGCTTGACGAGCGCGTGCTCTGGCTCGGTGAGGATGCGCAGGAGGTCGGCTTCCGAGAGCGACTCGAGCTGGACCCGCACCGGGAACCGCCCCTGCAGCTCGGGGATGAGATCGGACGGCTTGGCGACGTGGAACGCTCCGGCGGCGATGAACAACACGTGGTCGGTACAGACCGAGCCATACCGGGTCGTGACCGTCGTGCCCTCGACCAGTGGCAGGAGATCGCGCTGCACGCCCTCTCGCGAGATATCCGGGCCGCTCGTCGCCTGACCGCGTCCGGCGATCTTGTCGATCTCGTCGAGAAAAACGATCCCGCCATCCTGCGCCCGTGCGACTGCCTCCCGTTCCGCCTCGGCACGGTCCACGAGCCTGTCCACCTCCTCGGCTTCGAGTACCGTGCGTGCCTGTGCCACCGTCATCCGGCGCGCCGTGCGCTTGGAAAACATCCCCCCCAGGGCGTCTCGGAGGTTCATCTCCAGGGTTTCCATCCCCTGACCACCGAAAAGGTTGATCGAAGGACCACGGCTCTCGGAGACCTCCAGCTCAACCTCCCGGTCCTCGAGCTGTTTGTCGCGCAGGAGGCGGCGCAGCGCTCGCCGCGACTCCTCCCGATCGGCGGAGCCCGACCCGGGCAGCAGCAGGTCCAGCAGGCGCTCCTCGGCCGCCCGTTGGGCCGCCACCTTGACGCGCTCCGCTCGCTCCTCCCGGACCATCACCAGCGCCGCCTCCACGAGGTCGCGCACGATCGACTCGACGTCCCTCCCCACATACCCGACCTCGGTGAACTTCGAGGCCTCGACCTTGATGAACGGGACCCCCGCCAGACGCGCCAAGCGGCGCGCGATCTCCGTCTTGCCGACACCGGTGGGCCCGATAAGGATGAGGTTGGCTGGCATCACCTCGCGCCGCAGCCCCTCGGGAAGCTGCTGACGCCGCCAGCGGTTGCGCAAGGCCACCGCAACGGCCCGTTTGGCTGCGTGTTGGCCGACGATGAAGCGATCCAACTCGGCGACGATCTCGCGCGGCGTCAGGACCACCCGGCTCACGATGCCACCTCGACCGAGATGTGGTCGTTGGTGTAGAGATCGATCCCGGCGGCGAGGCGCAGTGCCTCGCGGGCGATCTCGGCCGCCGCGAGCGAGGTGTGGGCCATCAGCGCCCGAGCGGCGGCCAGCGCTGCGGCGCCACCCGAACCGATCGCCAGTATCCCGTCGTCGGGAGCGATCACCTCGCCCGAGCCGGAAAGCAGTAGCACCGTCTCGCGGTCAGCCACGATCATCATCGCCTCGAGGTGCCGTAACGCCCGATCGGTGCGCCATTCACGCGCCAGCTCGACGGCGGCACGCTCGAGACTGCCGGCGAACTCCTCGAGCTTGACCTCGAAACGGGTGAACAGCGCCAGGGCGTCAGCCACCGAGCCAGCGAACCCCGCCACTACCCGCCCACCTCCGAGGCGGCGAAGCTTGCTGGCGCCGTGCTTGAGCACCGTGCTGCCGAACGTGACCTGCCCGTCACAGGCGACTGCGGTCACCCCCTCTTTCCGCACCGCGCAGATCGTGGTGTGCTGCCACGGCGAGCGCATCGTCACCTCCGCGCCCCAGGGTAGCAAAACCAACTCCCGTGGCCGGCGTATGCTGGCGGGCCGGCAGGAGGCGGCGAGCATGCTATTGGGCGAGCTGGCGGCGTTGACGGCTGCCGCTCTGTGGGGGCTCACCAGCGTCTTCTTCTTCTCGGTCGCCGCACAGCGTATCGGGGCGCTGCGCGTGAATCTCTTCCGGCTCCCTCTGGGGTGGGTGATGCTGGGCCTCACCCTCCTCACCACCGGGTCGAAGCTGACCACCGATCCCACCAGCCTGGCGCTGCTGGCGGCCAGCGGCATCGTCGGCCTGGCACTCGGTGACCTCGCGTACTTCGCGACGTTACGGCGCATCGGCCCCCGTTTGACGGTCCTGCTGCAGTCGCTGGCACCGCTGTTCGCTACCGGTTTCGGCGTGGTGCTTCTCGACGAGGTCCCCGGACCGCTGGCCGGAGTTGGTATCGCCCTGACCTTGGGCGGGGTGGTCTGGGTCGTCCGCGAGCGCCCCGATGCCGCACGACCCGCCGGGCATCACACCAGCGGGGTCGTGCTGGGCGTCCTGGCTGCACTGTGTCAGGGCCTCGGCCTCGTGCTCTCCAAGATGGGGATGGCAGGCGGCCTCGGTCCCTGGCCCGCCTCCTGGCTGCGCATGAGCTTCGCGACCGCAGCGTTGTGGATCGGGGCGGCGGTCGCTGGCCGTCTGCGCGATCTTGCGCTTCGACCCAGCCTGCGCGCCGCCTGGTTGCAGGTCGTGGGCGGCGCCGCCCTGGGCCCGTTTCTCGGCGCCTCGCTCTCGCTCGTCGCGGCGCAGCTCACCGAGGTGGGGGTCGCTGCGACCCTGATGGCCACCACACCGATCATCGTCATTCCCCTCGTCGTGCACACCGAGCGCTATCGGCCTACGTGGCGGGCCGTAGCCGGCACCGTTCTGGCAGTCGCCGGCATCGCGCTCCTGTTCGCTCGCTGATCCACACCCGGAAATCGGCGCCTCGCCAGAGCTCGCCGGCTGCGTTTTGGTCGGCCGATCAGGCGGGCCCAAAGCGCGATCGAGAAGTGGCTCACGACTTTCCGACCACCCCTCGAGCGCGGCGACCGCCGCGGCCACCGGACCGAAGCGTCCCTCGAGATGAAGTGCCCGAGCACTGCTCCACTACCCCAGCGCCGGGCTCCAGCACGGCCGATACAGGCTCGGCGCCGCTCTCGACCGAGCTGCTCGGTCTCTCCACCATGCCCACCCAGCGTCTCTCCTGGCTCGTCACTCGGGCCACGACCATCGGGACAACGCCTCCACGGTGGGGTCCGCCACCGCCCCGACCAATACCAGCACGCGCTCAGCCCCCCACCCCTCGCTCACGAAGGCGTGGCGGGCCGGACCCTGGCAGCAGAACCGTTCCTCCTCTCCCTCCCAGCGCAAGGTGTGGCCGCAGACGGGACACGGCGGCTCGTGACGGACGGTCATCGCTCACCTCCCCGGGGCTCGCCCCGCGTACCTTCCGACTGAGCTCCTCGTTCCAGTGTAGCCGATGGCTGCATGAGGCCCCGGAGGGCGCAGAGGATCGCAGACAAAGTGCGGCCACGTCTGCGTTCTGGTCCCGTGTGCGGTTGCCAACCACCTGCCACCCGTGTACATTGGGAGCATGCGGCGGTTCGCATCCCTGGTCGCCGTCCTGGTGCTCGCGATCTCCCTTTCGGCGTGCAACGACCACTTCTGGGACGAGGAGTGCGACATCGTGGTGATCAACGGCTCCTCCTGTCGGTTGCGGATCCTGGTCGACGGATGGGAGGCGTTCATCATCCGCCCCGACGATACCCGTACCGTGGACGACGTGGGCAGAGGTCGCCACACCCTCGAGGCCCTCGACGAGGACGACCGCATCATCGAACGTCGCAACATCAACCTCGACCGCGGCGAGGACTACTACTGGTACATCCAGCACTGTCGCTAACGGTCTTCCGACCGCATCGGGCATCCGCACCGTCGACAGAACCGACCGAGCGGTCGCTTTTTATTTGACGATGCACTAGGCTTCCCCCACGCACCCGGGCGCCATCTCGGTGCTCACGGCTGCCCGGGCGGGGAGGCACCATGATCCGCAAGGCCGAGCTGGGTCGTCCTGCCCACACCGAGGTCATCGCCGAGCCGACACCGGTCGGCCTCATCTGCCTCGCCATCGGCTGCGCCGCGCTCGTGCCGATCGCCTTCGGCCACAGCCTCACCCCGGCCGGCCTACGCACGGCCGCGATCTACTGCCTGCTGTTCGGCGCCGGCGGTCAGCTCGTGGCCGGGATCGGCAACCTCGTCAACCGCAACCTCTACGGTGGGACGCTCTTCACCGCCTTCGCCTTCAACTGGGTGCTCAACTGGTGGGCGCTCGACGGCCTGTCGCGCGGCGTGGTGCCCGACCCCGGCATCGTCTTTGCCGTGGACGTATGCTTCCTCGTCATCTTCCTCGTCTTCACCTACGGGTTCGGGTTCTACTCGAAGCTCCTGCTGGCTTTCCTCGCCGACATCGACCTCCTCTACCTGGCCAAGGTCGGCAAGCACCTCGGCGGTGGCGCCTGGCTCGACCTCGTGGTCGCGGTGAGCACCGTGGCGCTGGCCGGGATCTCGCTGTGGATCGCGTTCGCGCTGCTCATCAACCCCACGGCCGGACGGCGGGTGTTCGCCTTTCCCGGCCCGGCGTTCGCCGCCCGCCCTCGCCCGGCGTTCGACAGCTCGCTGCGCATCGCAATCTGTCGCGTCCTCTACGCTCACTGGCAGCAGCAGGGGTTCGCGCCGTTGCCGCTCGCCGAGCTCGAGCAGGCCGTGGCCCCGGCCGCGACGGGCCGTCCACTCGAGCCCGACCTTGCGTACCTCGGCGAGCTGGGCGCCGTGCTGCGGACCGATGCGGGCCTCCGCCTCACCGCGCAAGGCCTCGACTTCTTCGAGCAGGTTGTGCTCGGCAAGTCCTCCTTCGCCTGAGGACCGACAACGATCAACGGACGGGGGCCGAGGTTCGGCCACCTGCTTGCTGCCGCCGCACCTCGTAGAGCACGATGGCGGCGGCGGCGCCGACGTTGAGCGAATCGACGTCCGCTGCCATCGTAATCGCCACCACCTGGTCGCACGCTGCCTGGATCTCGGGGCGGAGGCCGTACCCCTCGTGGCCGAGCACGACGCAGCAATCCGCACCGAGCTCCACCTCCCACACCGGCCGGCCACCGAGAGCCGCAGCCACGATCTGCAGCCCACAGCCCCAGCGCAGCGCGGCAAGCGTCGTCGCAAGGTCGTCAACGCGGTCGGCGGCGAGCCCGAACACCGTGCCCATCGAGTTGCGCACCGCCCGCCGTAGCCAGGGGCTCGCAGCTGTCTCGCCTGCCACCACTGCCACCGCCCCCAACCCCGCGGCGGTGCGCACGATGACCCCTATGTTCTCCGGGTTGGTGACGCCGTCGAGCGCCACCACCAGACGCGGCCGGGGCGCAGCGGCGACCCGTGCCAACAGGTCGGGCCGAGGAGGGATTCGCCCCACCGCCATGACGCCCTGGTGAAGAGCGAACCCAACGACGCTCTCGAGCACCCGGCGGGGCGCACAGTAGACGCTCAGCTCAGCGCCGCGGCCGGCGAGCGCGCCGCTCAGCGCCGCGATCCACTCCGGCGTGGCGAGCACCGAGACCACCGCAAGCGGGCTGGCGAGCAACCGCCGCACCACGTGGCCGCCCTCGGCCACGAAGATCCCCGCGCGCTCATGCTCGATCGGCCGCCGCAGCGTGCGGTACGGTGCCAGCTCGGGCGCCTCCAGGTCCGAGACCTGGCTGGCGCGGATCGGCATCGGGTTTCAGAAGCTCCAGACCAATGACGCCGTGGTTGCGGTGTCGGTGGAGTCGAACCCCGGTGGCGGCTCGTGGTCGTAGCGCAAAGCATAGGCGATCTTGAGGGAAAAGCGCTTGGTAAGTGCGGCCTGAAGTGCGGTTTCGGAGACGAGACGCCAGTCGCTGGAGCGGTCGAAGCTCGGGTAGACGAGCAGCCGCTCGCTCACCTTCGCCCCTTCCATCGGGATCCAGGTGTACGCAAGGCCAGCGAGGCCACCCAGGAAGTCGTCGTCGATGCCGCTCGTGCGCTCCTCGCGGGTGAACGTGACACCGGCCTCCAATGACAGCTCGTGCTCGGGACCGGTGAGCATCTTGTAGGAGCCACCCGCCTCCAACACGCCACGCAGGTCGAGCCCTGCGAACCTGTCCTTCTCTGCTGATGCGCCCAGGAATACTCCCCAGCTTTCGGTGAGCGCCCGCTCGCCGCGGGCCCGGCCGAACACCCGCTCGGCGCTTTTCACCCCGTCCTTCTCCGCCCGCAGCACCAGGGCGGAGAGGTCGATCCCCCACGGCGCCGGCTTGCGCTTCACTGTCACCTCGATCCCGAGCGAGCTGGTGTCGGAGTTGCCCGAGGTCGCCAGGTACGACAACCCGAGTGAGCCGTTCCACGGTTTTCCCGAGTCCTCGGCCGCCACCGCCGAGCTGACGAGGATGACAGCAAAAAACAGCATCCCAAGCCTGTTCATCGTGAGCCTCCTTCCCACCCTGCCTCCACCGGCATTCTACCCAATGGCCAGCGACAGTCGGGGAAGCCTTCGGTTACCTCGCCGGCGTGTGGGGCCGGCAGGGGTGAGCGGCTGATCCTCGGGGGGTCCACCGCATCGACGGCTGCACCCGGGCGAGCCGATGGCATCTCTGGTTGTACCCCGACGATCCGGACATCGTCTTCTCGACGTGCCTGGCGGCGCGCAGTGGCTGCGCACCGCAACCCGGTTCCGCTCGGCGCCGGCCGGGTTCGAGATGAGCCTCGAGGAGGACCTCCGCGACTCCGGTGTCAGCGGTGCGGGGCCGGCCGTCTCCCGGCCACCGCCAAGTCGACGAGCATCGCCGCAACGGCATCGACCAACGGCTCGGGGACACCGTCGGGGTAGTCGGTCTGGCAGCGGAGGTCGGGCATCTCGTTGACGAAGTCGACAACCACCATCTCGCCGGCGACGTCGAGCGCGATCTCGGTGGTGAAGAAGTCGATACCGGCGATGCGCGCGATCTCGAGGGTGAGCTCGCGCAGCCGCCCGAGGCCCGACGTCTCCGTCTCGGCCACCGACACCTGTCGGTAGACGTGCGTGCGGTCGTCCCACCAGCACGGCACGACCGATCCCGCGAGGTAAAAGACCCGGAACCAGCCGCGGCGGCCGCCGAGCGAGCAAGGAACCACCCGGCGCTGGAGGATGATCTTGTCGTAGCCCCGCTCCTCGAGGTAGTACGCCACGTCGGCAGCCGACGAGGCATCCAGCACCACGCCCTCACCACCTCCGCCCTCGGCTGGCTTGATGACGAACGGGGCGCCCAGCGACTGTGCGTGCTCAGCCAACACGCCGCCCGCCCGCATCGCTTGGTCGGAGGTGATGATGACGCCGTAGGGAACCTGAACCCCGGCCGCCACGAGCTCGAGGTGCATCGTCGCCTTGTCTCGGCACCAGGCCATGCGCCCAGCCTGATTCACGGCCCGGCACCCGCGCGCCTCCAGTGCCAAGAGGGGGGCCGCAAGGCCGGGGGCGACGTCCGAGGCCCGGTCGAACACCACGGCTGGAGCCAACCCCGGCGAAGACGCCAGCCGGGCTAGCAGCGCCTCGCACCCCTCCCGGGCCGCCGCGAACAGCAGCCCTCGTGCGGCGCATGCTCGTCCCAGCCGGGTCAGAAACGGCCGGTCGAGCTCCCAGTCCCAAACCGCGAGGATATCGGGTACGACCCCGGCCAGCAGGGATCGGTTCCCGAGCCCGCTCGGCGCCTCGGGGAAAAAGGCCGCTGACGTGGCAGCGAGGAAAGCTCGGGCGCTCATGGCCGAAACAGCCAGGTGACCGCCTCGGGGAAACGTACCGCCCACGCGCTTTCGTGGTGCTGGGCAGGGGCGTCGATCACCAGCCGCACCTCGAAGCCACCCACCTCCAGCGTCGAGGCGGCGGCGCGCACGAGCTCCACGAGCTCCCGATCGCGCGTCGGATGGCCGCTTTCTGCACCGCCCATGTCGAGGTAGAGACGTTGCGGGAGCCGGGCGCGGGCCGTCCGCAGGTAGCGCATCGGCATGCGGGCCGCAAACCCGAGCGTCGGCGAAAACGCTGCTACGCGGCTGAACACCTCAGGGTAGCGAAGCCCGGCGTACAGGGAGATGAGCCCACCCATCGAGCTGCCGGCGATACCGGTATGCTCGCGGTCGGGCAGTGTGCGCCAAGTGCGGTCGACGAACGGTTTGAGGGTACGGACCAGGAAAGAGGCGTAGATGTCGCCTCGGCCACCCTTACCGAGCTGGCGGTCACGCCACGGCGAGTACTCGTCGAGCCGCGCCTCGCCAGCGTTGTCGAGGCCGACGACGATCAGCCCCTCGAACCGGCCCTCCCGTGCCAAGGCGTCGAGGCTCTCGTCGACTTCCCACTCTCCGGCGAACGACGACGACGCGTCGAAGAGGTTCTGTCCATCGTGCATGAACAGCACCGGGTAGCGGCGCCGGCTCGCCGCGTAGCCGGGCGGCAGGTACACCCTCAACCGCCGCTCGCCGCCGAGCTCGGGTGCGGCGAACCCGTCGACGATGGTGACGTCGCCGCTGACGGTACGCCCGACAGGGGCGGGGGCCACCCGGTCGGCCCACGCGGAGACGCCGAGACGCACCTCCACGTCCTCCGCCCCAACCTGCACCACGCGGTTGGGCCGCTCCTCGCCCCGCGGGCCCTTCTCCACCGTCTCCCACGAGCCGCGGGTGAGCTTGTACTCGACCCGTGTCCCGGCCGGCACCGCGAGCCGCACCTCCCAGGTGCCGTCGTCGGTCCTGCACAAGCGGCCTGTCCCGGGCGCGGCCACCCAGCCGTGCACGTTGCTGGCGACGAACAGCACCGCCCCCGGGGGTGTGGCAGCCGGCACCCGGGTGACCACCAGCGTCAGCGAAACCGTGCTCTCGCCCACCGCACCCCCCATGACACCGTCGCTGCCATCACGCTCCCCGCGAGCGCCGCCGCTCGCATCGGCCACCTCCGGGCAGCGCATGATACGCGAAGGCGTATGCTGGCAGGGGAGGGCGCATGGACAGGCACGAAACGGTGGGGGTGCGAGTCGGCCAGGTGATGGTAGGTGGCGGGGCCCCGGTCGTCGTGCAGGCGATGACCAGCACCCCCACAGCAGATATCGAGGCCACCGTCCGCCAGTGTCGGGAGCTCAGCGAGGCCGGTGCGGAGCTGGTGCGCCTCACCGTCAACACCGACCAGGCGGCTGCCGCCGTGCCCGAGATCCGCGCCCACCTCGACGGCGAGGGGTGTCGGGTACCGCTGGTGGGCGACTTCCATTACAACGGCCACCTCCTCCTCACCCGCCACCCCGACTGTGCCCGCTGCCTCGACAAGTACCGCATCAACCCCGGCAATGTTGGCTCGGGGGAGCGTCACGACGCCAACTTCGCGACCATCTGCCGCATCGCCGCCGAGCATGGCAAAGCGGTACGTATCGGCGTCAACGCCGGCTCGCTCGACCCCGAGCTGGTGGCCCGGGCGATGCGCGACAACGCCGAGCATGGGTGGAGCCGATCCAGCGACGAGGTGCTGGCAGGCTGTATGCTCGACTCGGCACTGAGCTCCACCGATGCGGCAACCAGGGCCGGCCTGGCGGAATCTTCCATCGTCATCTCCTGCAAGCTCTCCCGGCCCCGCTTGCTGGTCGACGTCTACCGCAAGCTCGCCCGCCGCACCCGGCAGCCGCTCCATCTGGGGCTAACCGAGGCAGGCATGGGACGCAAGGGGCTCGTGTGGTCGGCGGCTGCCATGGGGGTGCTGCTCGCGGATGGGATCGGGGACACCATCCGGGTGTCGCTCACACCCCGCCCCGGCGGCGACCGCCGCGAGGAGGTGTGGGCGGCGCAGGATCTCCTGCAGGCGCTGGAGCTGCGGGCGTTCGCCCCGGCGGTCACCGCCTGCCCGGGGTGCGGACGCACCAGCAGCACGACCTTCCA
Source organism: Holophagae bacterium (assembly GCA_012516935.1). Lineage (GTDB taxonomy): Bacteria > Acidobacteriota > Thermoanaerobaculia > Thermoanaerobaculales > Thermoanaerobaculaceae > JAAYVZ01. The sequence goes on along the minus strand of JAAYVZ010000046.1, from coordinate 33,768 downwards.
GTGCCTCGCCGAGCGGGTCGAGGCCCACGTACGGGCGCGAATGCCCGTGTGGAGGCGCCACCACCCCGGCGTCGAGCGGCTCACGGTGGCGGTCATGGGGTGCATCGTCAACGGCCCCGGCGAGTCGCGTCACGCCGACATCGGCATCAGCCTTCCCGGGACCGGTGAGGCACCGGCCTGCCCGGTATTCGTGGAGGGACGGCAGGTCGCCACCCTGCGCGGTGATGCCGACGAGCTGGCAAAAGGTTTCCTCGCCCTTCTCGACGACTACGTCGCCCGCCGGTTCGCACCCTCCGTTCCGCCACCCTAGGCGCGCCCGCTGCAGGCAGCTACCCGCGTCACCTTCCACGTTTTCTGTCTTGAGGTTGCTGTTCTACCATGAACGGGTGACCGAGGCGGAGCGCTACGACGTCATCGTGCTGGGTTGTGGCCCAGCGGGAGAGCGGGCGGCAATTCAGGCGGCCAGGGCGGGGCGGCGGGTGGTGGTGGTGGAGCGAGCCCATGTCGTGGGTGGAACCGGGGTCAATTGGGGCACGATCCCGTCCAAGACATTGCGCGAGAGCGCTCTTTTCGTCCACGCCCTGACACGGGCACGGCTGCACGGCATCCGCTACGAGCTCGCCCCCGAGATCACGGTTGCCGACTTCACGTACCGCCAGCGCCTCGTGGTCCAGCGGGAGATCGCGCTCATCAACGAGGCGCTGGCCAAGGCGCAGATCGAGGTGCGGCGCGGGCATGGGAGGTTCGTGGATCCCCACACGGTGGCGCTTGTCGACGAGCAGGGCCGGCGGTCGGGGCGGCTCGAGGGCGAGGTCATCGTCATCGCCACCGGCTCTCGGCCGAACCGCCCCGCCGATGTGCCGTTCGACGACGAGACCGTCTTCGACTCCGCGACCATTCTCTCGCTACCGCGCATGCCGCGCTCGATGGTGGTGCTCGGCGCCGGGGTCATCGGCATCGAGTACGCGTCGATCTTCGCCGCCCTCGGCCTGAGCGTCACACTCGTTGATACTCGCGACCGGTTGCTGCCCTTCCTCGACCGCGAGATCGTTGGCATCCTCGAGCGCGCGCTGACGCGGCTGGGGATCGTCATCATCCACGACGACCGGTACGAAACGATCCACACGCTCCCGGGGCAGCCGCCACAGGTCATGTGCCGTACCTCCAAAGGGGTGAACCTCGTTGCCGACGTGCTGCTGTACTGTGTTGGCCGCGACGGCAACAGCAACGACATCGGTCTCGAGACGATCGGTCTCGAGCCCAACCGCTACGGCCTGCTGGTGGTCAACGAGCGCTTCCAAACCGCCCATCCGCACATCTATGCGGTCGGCGACGTCATCGGCTACCCGGCGCTGGCCTCGACCTCGATGGAGCAGGGGCGGCAGGCGATGCGCCGCGCCTTCGACATCCCCTCGGTGCTGGCCGACACCGAAGCGTTACCGTTCGCGATCTACTCGATCCCCGAGGTGAGCTACGTCGGCGAGACCGAGGAGAAGCTCCGGGAACGCCGCCTGCCGTTCGTCGTTGGTCGCGGCCGGTACGAGGAAAGCCCGCGCGGCCAGATCGTCGGTGACACCGAGGGCCTACTCAAGCTCCTGTGCGACAGCGACAGCGGCAGGCTGCTCGGGGTCCACGTGGTCGGCACCGGAGCCGCCGAGCTGGTCCACATCGGACAGGCGTACTTGCGGGCCGCGGCCACGGCTGCGCAGGTCGCCGAGTCGCTCTTCAACTACCCGACGCTCGCCGACCTTTACCGGCACGCGGCGCTGCGCGTCCTCGCCGAGCTGCGCCGCCACCAGGTCGAACCCGCTTCCGAACCGTAGCGCAACGACCCACAGCCGGAGCTGGTCGCCTGGCGAGCGTGGTAGCGCTCTAGAGGTATCCTCCGCAGGAACAGGAGGGAGCATGCAGGAGCTCGCCCACGCACTGGATGTCGTCTCGAGCTGGGTGTGGGGCCCGCCGTTGTTGATCCTGCTGTTCGGGACCCACGTCTACCTCACGGTACGGCTCCGGCTCATCCAACGCTTCCTGCCGCTGGCCATCAGGCTCTCGTTCCAACACCGCCGCGAGGGCGAGGGCGACGTCAGCCACTTCGGTGCGCTCACCACCGCGCTCGCTGCCACCATCGGAACGGGCAACATCGTTGGGGTCGCTACGGCGGTGGCGGCGGGAGGACCGGGAGCGGTGCTGTGGATGTGGCTCACCGGCGTCTTCGGCATCGCGACCAAGTACGCCGAGGCCGTCCTCGCTGTGAAGTACCGGGTGCGCACCAGCAGCGGGCGCATGGCCGGCGGTCCGATGTACGTGCTCGAGCGCGGCGTTGGCGCCCGCTGGCTCGGGATCGTGTTCGCCGCCCTCACCGCCATTGCTGCTTTCGGCATCGGCTGCATGGTGCAGGCCAACTCGATCGCGGTGCTGCTGCGCGAGTCGTTCGGCATCTCGCCGTGGTGGTCCGGCGCGGTGATGACGGTCTTCACCGGCGCCGTCATCCTCGGCGGCATCACCAGCATCGCCCGGGTGTGCGAGAAGCTGGTGCCGTTCATGGCCATCTTCTACGTGCTGGGGTGCATGGCGTTGCTGGCTATCCACTGGCGGGGCATCCCCGACACACTGCTCCTCATCGTCTCGTCCGCGTTTTCCGGGCACGCCGCGGTGGGCGGGTTCGTGGGCGCGGGCATGCGGGAGGCCATCCGCTTCGGGGTGGCGCGAGGGCTGTTCTCCAACGAGGCCGGTCTCGGCTCGGCGCCGATCGTCGCCGCGGCTGCCCAAACCAAAAACCCGGTGCGCCAGGCGCTGGTGTCCTCCACCGGGACGTTCTGGGACACCGTGGTGGTGTGTGCCATCACCGGCCTCGTGGTGGTGAACAGCCAGCACTGGACCGACGGGCTTGCGGGCGCCGCGCTCACCAAGGCGGCGTTCACCGACCTCGATGTCGTCGGCCCCTTCGTGCTCACGGTTGGGCTGCTGACCTTCGTGTTCTCGACCATTCTCGGCTGGTCGTACTACGGTGAGAAGGCGGCCGAGTACCTGTTCGGGGGGCGCGCCCTGCTGCCCTACCGGGTGCTCTGGGTCGCGGCCGTGCTGGTGGGATCGGTGGTGACGCTCCAGGTGGTGTGGTCGTTCGCCGACATCGCCAACGGTTTGATGGCGATCCCCAACCTGGTCTCGTTGCTGCTGCTGTCCGGCGTCGCGGTCAAGGAGACCAAGACCTACCTCTGGGAGAACGGCCTCGAGCGGGAGGCGCCGCAGGCGCCGCCCGTCGGAGACAGCGGAGCCTCCCTAGAATAGCCCGGTGATGAAAACCTCCAACCCCTCTTTCTTGAGGGTGACGGTGGTGGCGCCGCCGTCGGGCTTCTCAGCCACGAAGACCTGACGAGCCTGGGCAACCGAACGGAAGCTCTTGTTGAACTTGACCAGCGTGCCCTGCTGCCAGACCACCAACGTGCCGGTGAAGCCAGCGAGGGTGGGCGCCAGCCCTGCTCCGCCCGGCCCCAGAGCTGCGGCCTTCTCGACATACTGCCTGAGCAGCTTGGTGTCGGCATCCGAGCGTCCGTCAGGATAGGCGATCACGAGGTAGGGTAGGCGCTTCTCAGCCGGGCAGATGACCGTCAGCTCCCGCTGGGTGCTACCCCGGAGCTGATTCGCGCCGGCCTCGATGCAGGACGAGATCTTGGCTGCACTGTCGCTCCCGCATCCCGTCAGAACCATTGCCAGCCCCAGGCTCAGCAGCGTCGTCGTCCAGATACTCTTCATCGGTCCCCCTCGGCGGCCACCGGCACCGCAACTTTTTTGCGCCCCAGCCAGCTCCTTCCCGGACCGGCGCGTACCATGGCTGCACCACGAGGTGGATACCAACCACCAGCGCCTGGTGCAACCTCGAACGTGGCCCCTTCCGGCCTGGTTGGAGGCAACCGCATTAGAGCCAACGGTAGCCGGCCCGTCAACCCCTCAGCTCACGAGCTCCTGATGGAACGCGAGGCGCAACGCCGCCCCGAGCTCCCGAACGGACGCAGTGTAGCCCGCGGCTCGCAGCGAGGTGACGAAGTCACGGTGGTGGCGGCCTTGGCGGTAATCCGGCTGGCGCGACGGCAGCGGCAAGTAGGTCTCGATCAACCCGAGGTCCATGTCCACGAGCAGCGAGAGCTGGAACAGCACGAGCCCCCGCCAGAGCCGGAGTGCCGTACCGGCGATCTTGCGCTCGCCGAGACAGAGGTCGGAGACGCCGCGCACCTCGACTCCGGTGACGCCGCACGCCGCGAGAGCTGCGGCTGTACGCCCACAGAAACGCCCGAACTCCCTCTCCGGACGGGCCTCGTTTCCCAGCGTGCGGGCGACGATGTTGGCGATCAGCGTGCCCGAAGCAAGCACGACGGCACCACCACCGGAGGGCCGTATCAGCACCGGTACGCCATCGGCGGTGCAGCGGTCGAGGTGGACCTCTCGTTCCGGCGTGCGGGAACGGCTCAGGACCACGACCGTCTCGTCAGCCGCCAGGACTTGGATGGCCGGCTCGGCGGCCTCGAACAGCGACCAACCAGCGAGCTCCCGCGCGTGGGCGGAGGGGGCGACTACGAGCCACTCACCGGGAGCCATCACGCGGTGATTCTACCCGGCTGCCCGCGGCTTCACCCGGTCGGGGTGCTTGCATTCCCGAGTGGCCGTATAATCTGCTCATGGAATGGCGCGTACTCGGGAGCTTCGGAGGTTCAAGCCCGACGTGCCGCATGACGTCGTTTCTCATCGACGGCCATCTGGCACTCGATGCCGGCTCCATTACCCAGGCGCTGTCCATCGAGGAGCAGGGCGGCATCGACAAGATCGTTGTCACCCACTCCCACCTCGACCACACCGCGTCGATTCCGTTTCTGGTCGAGAACACCTTCGGCGACCACGACAACGGCCTCGAGATCCTGGTGACCCCGCAGGTCATGCAAACCGTCAAGCTACACCTTTTCAACAACGACACCTGGCCCGACTTCACCCGCATCCCCAACGACATGTTGCCGGCGCTCCGCATCTCGCAGGTCGAGCCGCGGGCGACGTTCGGGGTCGATGGGTTGCGGCTGACACCGATCCCCGTCCACCACATCGTCCCCACCCACGGATACGTGATCGAGGATGCGGACGGCGCCGTCATCTTCACCTCCGACACCGGTCCCACCGAGGAGATCTGGGAGGTCGCCAACCGCACCCCGCGGCTACGGGCGCTGATCGTGGAGGTGTCGTTCCCCAGTCGCCTGCAGTCCGTCGCCGACGTGTCGCTTCACCTCACACCCACCACCCTTGCCGGCGAGCTGGCCAAGCTCAGGCGCGACGTTGCCGTCTACCTCTACCACCTCAAACCGAGCTATCTCGACGAGCTCCGAGCTGAGCTCGCGGCGACCCGTTTTCCCCACCATGTGGAGGAGCTTCGCCAAGACGACGTTTACCGCTTCTAGACCGGGTACCACCGGTCAGGCGGCGAGAACCCGCGCTGCGAAGCCAGCACACCCACCGTTGCTCTGGACGCCGGACGCGGGACCGCGAGCCGGCTCGACCGCTACCACCCCCGTCTGGAGAGCATTTCCTCCGGCGTGAGCTTGGCCACGTCGAGCCCCGACATGGCACCCTCGAGGCCCCGCGAGACCTCGAGGACCTTGCCAGGCTCCTGCCAATGGGCGACGGCCTGCACGATCGCCTTGGCGCGGCGAGCGGGATCCTCGGACTTGAAGATCCCGGAGCCCACGAACACGGCCTCGGCCCCGAGCATCATGCACAGCACCGCGTCGGCGGGCGTCGCCACCCCTCCAGCGGCGAAGTTCGGGACCGGGAGCTTGCCGTGCTCGGCCACGAAGCGCACGAGCTCGAGTGGAGCCTGGAGCTCCTTGGCGGCGGGAACCAGCTCAGCGGGATCGAGGGTGCCGAGGCGCCGTATCTCGCGCCGCACCGCGCGTAGGTGGCGCACCGCCTCGACGATGTTGCCTGACCCCGCCTCACCCTTGGTGCGCATCATCGCTGCGCCCTCGCCGATGCGGCGCAGCGCCTCGCCGAGGTTGCGGCATCCGCACACGAACGGCACGCGGAAGTCGTGTTTCCAGACGTGGTTCTCCTCGTCCGCGGGGGTCAGGACCTCGGACTCATCGACGAACGCCACGCCCAGCGCCTCGAGAAGCTGCGCCTCGGCGATGTGGCCGATCCGGCACTTGGCCATCACCGGAACGGCAACGCACGCCATGATCTCGACGATCTTCTCGACCGCTGCCATGCGCGCCACACCGCCTTGCGCGCGGATGTCCGCCGGCACGCGCTCGAGCGCCATGACGGCAGCCGCGCCCGCATCCTCGGCGATCTTCGCCTGCGTTGCATCGGTGACATCCATGATGACCCCGCCCTTGAGATTCTCGGCGAGGTTGACCTTGACCCTGAACTCCGGTGTCTCGAAGTGCATGTCCCGCTCCTCCTCAAACCAGGGCCGGTGACGCCGCTCCCGGCGCCAGCGCCCGCTTCAAAAACCCGAGCCCGCGTGCGAGGCGCTCCCCCCCGACCGCGGCAAACGCAACGCGCAAAACATCGTCCCGACCCGAGACCGACATCGCCGGTCCCGCCAACACCCAGGCGCCGAGGGCGGCAGCCCTCTCCGCCACGGTTCGGGCGCTCTGTCCGCGGGGCAACTGCACGAGTATCGAGAACCCGCCCCGCGGCCGACTCCAGGCCAGCTCCCCTCGTACCTGCTCGAGCGCCGCCATCACCTGCGCCCTCCGCTCAGCGGCCAGGTGTCGCAACCGCTGGCACTGCGAGGTGAAGATCCCCCGGGCGCAGAGCGTCCACGCCGCCGCCTCGAGGAACGCGCTCCCCGCCAGATCGGCGCCCTGCTTGACCTGGGAGACCTTGGCCAACAGCTCGGACGGGCCTGAGATCCACCCCACCCGTAGCCCGGGGAAGAGCGCCTTCGAGAACGAGCCGACCACCACCACCCGCCTGTCGAGCGAGGCGAGCGGCGGTGGCACCGGGGCGTCGCTCACGAGGGCGGGGTCGAAGAACTCCTCGATCACGATCGATCCGACCTGCCGCAAGGTCTCCAGCACCGCCCCGCGTGCACCGGCACCGAGCACCTCGCCACTCGGGTTCTGCAAGGTGGGCGTGAGGATCGCCAGGCGCGGACGCTCGCGCACGGCGAGAGCCCGCAACGCCTCGACGTCAAGGCCGTGGACGCCCACCGGGACACCCACGGGGTGGACGCCGTGCAGCGCCAGCAGTGGCGGCAGGCCGGGGTACGAGGGGTCCTCCACCAGCACCGTGTCGCCGCTATTGAGGTGCGCTCGAAACAGCAGATCGAGGGCGTTCTGCACGCCACCGGTCAGGATGACACAGTCAGAGCGGCTGGGAATGCCGTAGCCTGACAGGCGCTGCGTCACCCACTCGCGGAGCGGCCCGAACCCCAACGCATCTCCGTACTGGGCGACAGCGTCCCCTTCGGCAGCGCCAACCCCCAGCCACTCGAACGTCCTGCCGGCTGGCAGTAGCTCGCGATCGGGGGCATAGCGCGCGAGGTCGATGGGCCCGTCCGCAGGCACCACCGGCTGCGAGGCCGGCTGTCCGTAGGCGCCGCGGCGCGGCCTACCCGGCCGCAGCACCAGCAGCCCCTGCCGCGAGAGCTCACGATAGGCGGCGGTGACGGTGGCACGGTTGACACCCAACGCACCGGCCAGGCGGCGCGCCGACGGCAGGTTGCCCCCTACCGATGCGACGTGGGGCGTCAAGGCCTCCGCGAGCCGTAGGTAAAGCGGGCGGGAAGCATCTCCGGTGATGGCGTGGCGCGCTGTCGCATGGAGCTCGTCCAGCACGCGCGAAGCGTACATCCTGGTTCAGCCATTGTCAAGAATGGCCGAACATTTAATGTTGGCCGCACGTCACTCGCGCCGCTGTCGCCTCATCAATGCACGTCCCTGGCCGCGCGGTAGTCGGCGAGGAAGCGTTGGATGCCGATCTCGGTCAAGGGGTGGTGGAAGAGCTGCTCGAGGATCTTGAACGGCACGGTGGCGACGTCCGCACCTGCCAGTGTCGCCTCGACCACGTGCTGCGGATGGCGCACCGAGGCCACCAACACCTGGGTGGCAAACTCGTAGGCGTCGTAGATCTGTACCATCTCGCGTACGAGCTGCATGCCATCGTGGCCGCTGTCGTCGAGCCGCCCGACGAATGGGCTCACGTAGGTCGCGCCGGCCTTGGCCACGAGCAGGGCCTGGGCCGGGGAGAAGCAGAGCGTGAGGTTGGTAGGTATCCCCTCCTCCGCGAAACGGGTGCAGACCCGCAGACCGTCCTTGGTGATCGGCAGCTTGACCACGACGTTCTCGGCAATCCCTGCCAGCTCGCGGCCTTCCCGCTCCATGGCGTCCGCTTCGGTCGCCAGCACCTCGGCCGAGACCGGTCCGGCGACGATACGGCAGATCTCTGCTAGCAGCTCCCGATACGGGCGTCCCTCCTTGGCGACGAGGGAGGGGTTGGTCGTCACACCATCCAGGATCCCCCAGGATGCGGCTTCGGCGATCTCAGCGACGTTGGCGGTATCGATGAAAAGCTTCATGTCGTGTCTCCTCCCGATCGGACGAGCTACTCCAACGCGGCCTGCTCGTCGTCGTCTTCACGCTCGGCCAGGCGCGCTACCGACACCACCTTGTCGCCGGTCTCGAGCCCGATGAGCTTGACACCCTGGGTCGCTCGCCCCGACTGGCGCACCTCGGACGAGCGGGTACGGATCAGCATACCTTTGGCGGTAACCAGCAGGATGTCCTCTGCCCCAGCCAAGTAACGCATGCCCGCCACGTTGCCGGTGCGGGTCGTCACCTTCATCAGGGTCACACCACTGCCCCCCCGTCCCTGGAGCCGGAACTCCGCTACCGGGGTGCGCTTCCCGAACCCGTGCTCGGCCACGACCAGGATGTCACCTTTGTCCTCCGCCGAGAAGGTCGCCATCACCTCGACGAAGTCGTTCTTGTGCAGGCTGATGCCGCGTACGCCTGCAGCCACTCGCCCCATCGGCCGGACATCCGACTCCGCGAACCGGATCGCCATGCCGTGATGGGTGCCGAGGAACACGTGGCTGTTACCGTCGGTGATCCGGACCCCGAGCAGGTCGTCGCCCTCGTCGAGATCGACAGCGATGATCCCGCTGCTCCGCGGGTTCGAGTAAGCCGACAGCTCGGTCTTCTTGACCTTGCCGCGGGTGGTCGCGAAAAAGACGAAGTGGGTGTCGTCGAACTCCTTCACCGCCACCAGCGCGGCGACCCGTTCGCCGGTCGCCAGCGGGAGGAGGTTGACGATCGCCTTGCCGCGCGCCGCCGGCGACGCTTCCGGCACCTCGTGCACCTTGAGGGAGTAGACCTTGCCGACCGAGGTGAAAACCAGCAGCGTGTCGTGGGTGGAGGCCACGAACAGGTGCTCGACCGGGTCCTCGTCACGCGCCGCCGCCCCCCGTCTGCCGCGTCCCCCGCGCCGCTGTGAACGGTAGGTGGAGACCGCGGCGCGTTTGATGTACCCGGAACGGGTGACGGTCACCGCCACGTCCTCCTCCACGATCAGATCCTCAACCGAGAGCTCGGCCTCCTCTGGCAGGATCTCCGTACGCCGTGGGTTGGCAAAGCGGCGCCTGATCTCGGCGAGCTCGCCGACGACGATCTCCAGCACCAGCGCCTCCGATCCGAGGATGGCACGAAGCCGCTCGATCAGCGCCAGCACCTCGCGATGCTCAGCGATGATCTTGTCACGCTCGAGCGCGGTGAGCCGCTGCAGGCGCATGTCCAAGATCGCCTGTGCTTGGAGCGGAGACAAGTCGAAACGGTGGCAGAGCGAAGCCTTCGCGCTCAGTGGATCATCGGCCGCCCGGATGGTAGCGATCACCTCGTCGAGGTGGTCGAGGGCAATGACGAGCCCTTCCAGAATATGGGCCCGTTCCTCGGCCCCGGCGAGCTCGTACCGCGTACGCCGGGTGACGACCTCTTTGCGGTGCTCGAGAAAGTGCTCGAGCATTTGCTTGAGGGTGAGCACCCGCGGTTGGTTGTCGACGATCGCCAGAAAGGTGATGCCGAAGCTCGACTGCATCGGCGTGAGCTTGAAAAGCTGGTTGAGCACCACCTGTGGGACGGCGTCGCGCTTGAGGTCGACCACGACGCGAATGCCGTCCCGGTCCGACTCATCCCGCAGGTCCGCAATGCCGTCGATCTCCTTGCCCTGCACGAGCTCGGCGATCCGCTCCACGAGCTTGGCCTTGTTGACCTGGTACGGCAGCTCGGAGACGACGATGGCGGTCCGCTCACCTTTGTGAAAGTGCTCGATGCGGGCGCGCGCCTGCATCTGTACGCTGCCGTGCCCGGTGGCGTAGGCCTGGCGGATCCCATCGGTGCCCCGGATCAGACCGGCGGTGGGAAAGTCGGGTCCCGGAAGAACCTGCAAGAGCTCGTCGAGCGTGGCCGTGGGCCGGCCGGCGAGCAGCAAGCAGGCGTCAACGACCTCGCCCAGGTTGTGGGGCGGGATGTTGGTGGCCATGCCGACGGCGATACCCGACGAGCCGTTGACGAGGAGGTTCGGAAAGCGCGCCGGCAGGACCTCGGGCTCGCGCAGCGAGCCGTCGTAGTTCGGTTGCCAGTCCACCGTCTCCTTCTCGAGATCGTCACCCAGCAACTCCTCAGCGAGACGGGCCAGACGCACCTCGGTATACCGCATCGCCGCTGCGTTGTCGCCGTCCACGGAGCCGAAGTTGCCCTGCCCATCCACCAGCACGTGGCGCATCGAGAACGTCTGCGCCATACGCACGAGCGTGTCGTAGATCGCCGCATCACCGTGGGGGTGGAACTTGCCCATGACGTCGCCGACGATGCGGGCCGATTTCTTGAACGGCCTGCCCGAGGTGTTGGATTGCTCCCACATCCCGAACAAGATGCGACGGTGTACCGGCTTGAGACCGTCACGCACATCCGGCAGAGCGCGCCCGATGATCACGCTCATCGCGTAGTCGAGGTAGGAGCGGCGTAGCTCCTGCTCGATGGCGATCGGGACGCGCTCCTCCTTGGTGAAGAGGGTGTCGCTCATATTCGCCTCAGATGTCCAGATTGGCGACCTCGAGCGCGTTGTGCTCGATGAACTCGCGCCGGGGTTCGACGAGGTCGCCCATCAGCACCGTGAAGAGCTCGTCCGCTACGGCCGCATCCTCGACCCGAACTTGGAGCAGCCGACGGGTCTCCGGGTTCATGGTGGTGTTCCAGAGCTGATCCGGGTTCATCTCGCCGAGGCCCTTGTAGCGCTGAATCGAAAGCCCTTGACGGGCGGTCTGGTAGATGCGGCTCACCAGCTCCTCCTGGGAGCCGAACGTCTCATGGTTGGCCTCGATGGCAAGGTGGAACGGCGGCAAATCGAACCCCTGCAGGTGCCGTTGGAGATCGACGAGCTGACCGTACTCGTACGTCCGCAAGAGCCCGTACCCGAGCTCGACCCAGCGCCGCCGCCCGTTCCGGTTCCAGGTCACCTGCACCAGGAGTCCGCCGTGCTCCTCATCCTCGACCGCCTGGGCGTCCTCGAACCCCTCGGCCCGCAGCTCCGCCAAGAGCCGGGCCACGGCATCGACATCGGTGAGCAGCTCGCGGTGAGTGAAGCCCGCTCGCAGCAGCAACGTGACAAGGTCCGACGGCCACCCCCGCTGGTCGAGGCGCGAGCGGAAATCCGAAGCCCGCTCGAGGCGCCGCACCGCATCCCGCAGCTCCCGTCCCCGCAGGGTCGCCCCCGTCTCCGAGAGCGTCAGCACTGCGGAGTCCGACAGCCGTTCCAGGAGGAATGCCGACAGCTCGGCCTCATCCTTGAGATAACGTTCTTCTTTCCGGTGCTGGATCTTGTACAACGGGGGTTGAGCGATGTACAGATAGCCACGCTCAACCAGCGGTCTGAAGTGGCGGAAGAACAACGTCAGCAGCAGGGTCCGAATGTGCGCACCGTCGACGTCCGCGTCGGTCATGATGATGACCTTGTGATAGCGCAGCTTGGAAAGATCGAAGTCCTCCGTCCCGATCCCCGTCCCAAGGCATTGAATGATGGTGCGGATCTCATTGTTGGAGAGCATCTTATCGAAGCGTGCCTTCTCCACGTTGAGGATCTTTCCGCGTAGCGGCAGAATCGCCTGAAAGCGACGGTCACGCCCTTGTTTGGCCGAGCCACCCGCCGAGTCGCCCTCGACCATGAACAGCTCCGCGATCGCCGGATCCCGCTCCTGGCAGTCGGCCAGCTTGCCGGGTAGCGAGGCGCCCTCGAGCGCTCCTTTGCGACGGGTGAGCTCGCGCGCCCGCCGCGCCGCCTCGCGCGCCCTCGCCGCTTCGACGCACTTGCCGACGATACGGCGCGCCACGGGTGGGTTCTCCTCGAAGTACTCGGCGAGGCGGCCGGCAACGACCGACTCCACCCATCCCTTGACGTGCGACGAAACCAGCTTGTCCTTGGTCTGTGACGAGAACTTCGGATCGCGGACCTTGACCGAGATGACCGCCGTCAGGCCTTCGCGAACGTCCTCGCCGGCCAGGCCTTCGAGCAGGTTCTTGAGCAAGCCGCTCGCCTGGCCATAGGCGTTGACGGTGCGCGTGAGAGCGGCGCGGAACCCCGACAGGTGGGCGCCGCCGTCGCCGTTGAACACGGTGTTGGTGAACGCCAGCACGTTCTCGTTGTAGCCATCGTGCCACTGCAGGGCCAGGCTCACCTCCTCGCCCTCCGCGGTAGCGTCGAGAAGCTGGATCGGCTTGGGGTGCAGCGTCGTCTTTGCCCGGTTGAGATACTCCACGAAAGCGGCGATGCCGCCCTTGGCCAGAAACTCGTGCTCCTGCCCGTTGCGCTCATCGACGAAGCGAATGGCAAGGCCCGGGTTGAGAAACGCCAGCTCGCGCAGTCGCTGGACCAAGAGGTCATGGTGGAAATCGAGGATCGAGAAGATTTCCGGGTCGGGTTTGAAGCTCACGATGGTGCCGGTCTTGGCCGACTTGCCGATGCGCTTGAGGGGTGTGAACGGCACACCCCGCCTGTACTCCTGCTCCCAGACGCCACCATCGCGCCGGATCTCGAGGTGAAGCCACTCGGAGAGGAAGTTGACCACCGAGACGCCCACCCCGTGGAGGCCGCCGGAGACCTTGTACGAGGCGTTGTCGAACTTGCCGCCGGCGTGCAGCTCACACATGATGACCTCGGCCGCCGGACGGCCCGTGTCCTTGTGGGTATCGACCGGGATACCTCGTCCGTCATCCTGCACCGACACCGAGTTGTCGCTGTGCACACGGACAACGATACTTCGTGCAAAACCCGCCTGTACCTCGTCGATCGCGTTGTCCACCACCTCCCACACCATGTGATGGAGCCCGGAGAGGTCATCGGTGTCGCCAATGTACATGCCAGGGCGTTTTCGAACCGCTTCCGCGCCCTTGAGAACCTGGATGCTCTCGGCGGTATATGCCGGCCCACTCAAGGAAGGCTCCTTTCCGCTCCACCGGTCTTCACCCGCCCGCTTTCGACCCACCACACCGCACCGCCTTTCACAACCGGCACAACGATCTCGGGACGCGCCGACGAGATCAGGACCTGGGCTCGTCCCGCCAATCGCGCCAGCACGCGCATAAGGGTGCTCGCATCGAGCTCCGCGTCCACATCATCGAAAACCACCACTGGGCTCGACCCCAGCCGCTGCTCGAGCACCGCCAGTGCCGCCAGCCGCAGCGCCACCGCCAGCAGCTTCGTTTGCCCGGCGGAGAGCGCCTCGCGGGCAGGAGTACCGCCGACGGAGATGGCGAGATCGTGGCGGTGCGGACCGACGCTCGTGCGTCGCTGCTGGGCGTCCACCCTGCGCATCCGGGCCAAAGCTGACCGTATGCGCGTCCCGAGTTGCGTGGCATCCGGGCCACCCAGCCCGTCCAGCGCATGATACCGCACCTGCGGTCGCGGCGCCGGCCAGCCAAGCTCCGCAAGCTCCGCCTCGAGACAGGCCCCGAGTGCTCGGAGCGCCTGCAGCCGCAGCTCGATCAGCCGCGCCCCAGAGCTCGCGAGGATCTCCTCGAACGCCTCCGCGGCGCCGTCCCCACCACCACTGGCAAGGAGCTCAGAACGTTGTCGTAAGGCTCGGCGGTACTGCTGGAGGAGGCGGAGCGCCTCGGGGTGAAGGTGAAAAACCACTCGGTCGAGAAAGCGCCGACGCTCTTCGGGGGCTCCCACCACAAGCGCCCTGTCGTAGCCCGAAAGCGGCGCGACCGGGCACAGCTGCAAGTACTCGCCCATCGCCAGCCGGCGCCCGCCCCGCCAAAGGGAGCGTGTGAGATACCGCGTCAGTCGTGCGTCCTGGCGCAGCTCGACCTCGCTTCCGGCCCGTCGCACCACGCCAGCTAGCGTGTACTTCTCTCGGCCCCAGCAAACCAGCTGGGATGGCGATATCGGGCGGAAGGAGCTGAGATTGCCGAGCACCGCGACCGCCTCCAAGAAGTTGCTCTTGCCGGCTCCATTGGGTCCACCCAGGAGGGTCAGGCCGGCCTCGAGCTGGAGATCCTGATCGGCCAGGTTCCGGAAGCCCCGGGCTCGCAATCGCCTGAGGATCAAGCCGGAAGCCTGTCGATGAGCGTGAGCGGTCGCATTCCTCCGACAGCCTCAGACGCGGATCGGCATGATCACGTACAGGCACTCGTCGGCGATACCGGAGCCCATGACCGGGCTCAACACCACCGGACCGTCAGCGTCACGCAGCTGGAACTCGACCTCCGGAGCCTCGACCGCGTTGAGGAAGTCCAACACATAGCCCGCGTTGACCAGCGTGCGCACCGGCTCTCCGCGATACCGACAGACAACCTTCTCGGAGGCCTGACCGAGGTCGAACCCCACCGAAGTGAGAGCTAGGGAGTCCTCCCCGAACTGGAGCTCCACGCCTTTGGTTCGCTCCGAGGCCAGCAGCGCGACGCGTCGTACCGCTGCCTGGAGCTCGGAGCGGTTCACCACCGCTCGCAGCGGGTTGTCGCGCACCAGGACGCGCTCGTACTGTGGGAAACGGGCTTCCAGCACCCGCGACAGGAGCATCCGATCGGCAAGCCGAAACGCCAGGTGGTTCTCCCCTCTCCCGAGGTACAGCGTGCTCCCCTCCTCGGCCGGCAGTCGCCGAAGCTGGTGCAGGACCTTGCGGGGCAGCAACTGCTGCTCGAACGGAAGCGCTCCGACCGTGCAGGGGACTTTCGTCCACGCGAGCCTGTGCCCATCGGTGGCCACCATCTGCAGGTCCTCGGCGGCAAAAAGGAAGAGCGCGGCGTTGTACTGGAAGTGGCCCTCCTCGACCGAGACCGCGAAGGCGGTGTGATCGATCATCCGCTGCAAGACGCCGAGATCGACGGCAAAACCCTGACCCTCGGGGATCTCGGGAAGGGTCGGAAAGTCGGCCGCATCGAGGACCGCAAGCTGGGACGTGAACGCCCCGCTGCGCACCGACAGGCGTGTGTCCTGGGCCGAGAGGTCGACGGCGTCCGCCGGAAGAGAGCGAACAAGGTCAAAGAACATCTTGTTGTTGACCGTCGTCCTGCCCTCCTGACGCACGACGGCCGAACAGCGGGCAAAGACGGTGACGTCGAGGTCGGTGGCTGCGAGCTCGATGCGGTCACCCTCGGCACGCAGCAGGATGTTCGAAAGGATCGGGATGGCAGTCCGGCGCTCGACCACACCCTGGAGGAGCTGGAGCTCTTCGAGAAGCGCCAATCGGTTCACCTTCAGATCCATACCGGCCACGCTCCTGACGGCTTATTCATGCCAAGCGGATACTACACGATTCAGGAACCGTAGTCGAGGATGTGTGGTTTGTGGATTGGGTCGGGAGTGTGTTCTGACCAGTAGCTTAGCGGTGGTCGCTCCTGTGGAAGGAAAGCGAAGCTCCTGAGGAGAGATCGGGTGTTTACAGGCTTCGGGTGGTTTTTCCGCAAGCTACCGAAAGCTCTCCACAAAGCTGGTGAGCGTGGCGTCGAGCGAGGGGTTGGAAAGCCTCTCCTTGACAATCGTTTCGACCGAGTAAATGACTGTGGAATGGTGCTTCGAGAAAATCTTTCCGATCTCGGGATAGGAAAGACTGAGAATCTCACGTATCAAGTAGATCGCCACCTGACGTGGGAAGGCGATCGAGCGTCGGTTGTCGCGCCCCTTGAGATCGGCGACCTTCAGCCCATAGTGGTGGGCAACGAAACGAATGATCTCCGCCGGCGTGACATGGCGCTCGTCCGGCAACAGAGAGCTCAGCGCGGCACGTACGACATCGAGCGTGGGGGCTTGGCCCGTGAGCGTGCTGTAGACGATGACCCGGTTGAGGAAGCCCTCGAGCTCACGGATGTTTTCCCGCACCCGGCGGGCGATGAAAAGCACGACGTCGTTGGGGAGATCGAAGCCCTCGAGCCGGGCTTTGTTGAGGAGGATCGCGCACTTGGTCTCGAACGCCGGGGCCTGGATGTCGGCCACGAGACCCCAGACGAAGCGTGAGCGAAGCCGCTCCTCGAGGCCGCCAATCGCGGTCGGAGGCGTATCGGAGGTGAGGACGATCTGGTGGCCGGCCTCGTGGAGGGAGTTGAAGGTGTGGAAGAACTCCTCTTGGGTTCTCTCCTTGCCGGCAACTATGTGGACGTCATCGAGGAGCAGCACCTCAGTGGGCCGATAGGATTCGCGGAACTCGGTCATCTTCTGCAGGCGAATGCAAGTGATGAGCTCGTTGACGAACTGCTCGGTCGGCACGTACCGTACCCGACAGGCCGGGTTGCGTGCTAGAACCTCGTTGCCGATGGCGTGGAGAAGGTGGGTCTTGCCGAGGCCGGAGCCGCCGTAGAGGAAAAGCGGGTTGTAGGCTCGGCCTGGATTCTCGGCTACCGAAAGTGCTGCCGCCCGGGCGAACTGGTTGGAGGGACCGGGCACGAACGTGTCGAAGCTGTAGCGCGGGTTGAGGGGTGTGCGACTGACCACGGTGTTGGTGGAGGGCGCGGGGCTATCGACCCGCAGCGACACCACCGCATGTGGACCATGGACCTGAGTTGCCAACTGCTGGAGCGAGGCGAGGTGATGGTCGCGAATGTACTCGGCGTACACCTCCGAAGGAACGATCATGGTGAGTCGGTCGCCGCTCGTTTCCGTGGAAACCGAGGCGAACCACAGCTCGAACTCGTCCTTCGGGAGGCGGGCTTGGAGGAGCGACTTGATGGTGGTCCACGGGTCGAGGCGGCTCATGTTCAGCAACGACGATGGTAGCATGCCGGAGCTGCAGTTGACCCGCGAGATGGCGAGGACGTACACTTTTCGTTCTCCGTCGACCACCGTCGAGGAGGGAGAGGTTCGAGGCCTATGAAGCGACCGTTTCAACCCAACAACCGCCGCCGCAAGAAAACCCATGGCTTCCGTGTCCGCATGCGCACCACAGCCGGACGTCGGGTGCTCGCCGCCCGGCGCCGCAAAGGGCGCAAGCGCCTGACGGTTTAGTGCTCCGTGCGGCCCGATCCGAGGCTGCGGAAGCGCAGTGAGTTCCAGTTGGTCTACAACCGTGGGATGCGGGTGCCAGGTCGGTTCGTCGTCCTGTTCGGCTTGGCTCATACCGGTGGTGCCTGCCGTTTGGGCATCACGGTCAGCCGCAAGGTTGGGACAGCGGTCGTGCGCAACCGGGCCCGGCGGCGGATCCGCGAGCTCTTTCGCCGCCAACCGGCCACCTCGTTGTTCGCAGGGGATGTGGTGGTGAATGCTCGGCGCGCGTGTGCCGGGGTGCGATGGAGTGAGCTCGAGCAGGACTTCACACAGTGTCTGGCCAGACTCGTCACCAAAGCTGCGCGGGACGCATCGCAGTCGGGCTGCTGAGGTCGTACAAGCGGTGGGTGTCTCCGCTGCTGCCGCCGGCCTGCCGCTTCACGCCTACTTGCGCGGAGTACATGAGCGAGGCGATCACGGTTCATGGTCTCGGTGCGGGTGTGTGGCTGGGCGTTCGACGTCTGGCCCGCTGTCATCCCTTCCATCCGGGTGGATTCGATCCGGTTCCGCCAGCGAAAGGACGTGAGTGAATGGAACGACGGGTGCTCCTTGCCGCCATCCTGTCCGGGCTCGTGATCATCGTGTGGTACGCACTGTTCGTGCCGCCACCGACCCGGCCTCCGACGTCGCAGCAGGAGAGCCCGATGGTGACGAGCCCGCCTGCCACGTCCGAGCAGACACCCCACGAAAGCGAGCCGGCAGCTTCGACTCCGGCTACGACAGCCGAGGTTCCGGCGGCAGTGGTGGGAACCGATATCCAGGACGTGATCGTGGAGGGTCGTGGTCTGCGGGTCGTGGTGTCGCCGCGCGGCGGCGTCATCCGCTCACTGGTCCTCAACGACTACTCGTCAGCGACCGGAGCGCCGTTGGAGCTGCTCCGGCAGGGCGAGGGGTTGCCGTTGTCGCTGGGAGCCGTCGGCGCGTGGAACGACGAGGTATATGCGCTCGAACGAGTAGGCGACGGCGTGGTGATGCACTGGAGCGACGGCAAGGGGAGCTGGGTCGACAAGCGGGTCGAGCTCGGGACCGGTCAGTTCACCCTGCAACTGAGCGTCAGCGCCGGTGGCGAGGCCAGCCGTGGAGGAGTGAGGATCGCTGCAGGTCTGGCGGAGGACGGAGGGGAGGGCGGCTC
The DNA here is from genome assembly GCA_012516935.1 of Holophagae bacterium. GTDB lineage: Bacteria > Acidobacteriota > Thermoanaerobaculia > Thermoanaerobaculales > Thermoanaerobaculaceae > JAAYVZ01. The sequence goes on along the minus strand of JAAYVZ010000046.1, from coordinate 15,122 downwards.
GTTCGCGGTATCGGGTGCCGTAGTGCGCGCCCAAGGGGACTTCGAGCGCATCAACCCGGCCAAGACCAAAGACGGGTGGCGCACCCAGGGAGCCGTTGACTTCGCCGGAGTGGAGAACCGCTACTTCCTGCTCGTGGCGATGCCCGATCCCGGGATGACGGCCGTCGAGGTCAAAGGGCTCGGTCCAAGCGTGGCTGATGTCATGGTGCGCGGCGAGGGCGGGCGTTTCTCCGGCACGCTGTATGCCGGACCCAAGGACCACTCGCTGCTGGAGGCGTATGGGCGCGGCCTGTCGAGGACCGTTTCCTTCGGCATCTTCGGGTTTTTGTCGGTGGGCTTCCTGGCGGCGCTACGGTGGATTTTCGGGTTCGTCGGGAACTGGGGCGTGGCGATCATCGTCCTCACCGCCGGCATTCGATTGCTGCTCTTTCCCCTCAGCCATAAAGGCACGGTCTCCATGCAGCGGATGCAGAAGCTGCAGCCGAAGATGAAGGCGATCCAGGAGCGCTATCAGGAACGGGCCAAGAAAGATCCTCAGGTCCGTGCGCGGATGAACCAGGAGATCATGGGTTTGTACAAGGCCGAGGGGGTCAACCCGATGGGAGGCTGCTTACCCAACCTGGTCCAGCTGCCGATCCTCTATGCGTTGTACACGCTCTTCGCGTATGCCATCGAGCTCAGGCACGCCCCGTTCGTATGGTGGATCAAGGACCTCTCGATCAAGGACCCCACGTACATCACGCCGATTCTCATGACCGCCTCGTGGTTCCTGCAAACGAAGCTGTCGCCGCCGGTCGGCGATCCGACGCAGCGACGGCTCTTCATGATCATGCCGATCGTGTTCGGGTTCATGTTCATGAGCTTTCCCGCCGGTCTGGTGCTCTACTGGCTCGTCAACAACCTGCTCACCATGGGCCAACAGCTCGTGACGCAGCGGCTGTTGGCCCGGAGTGCTTCGAGCCCATGACCTCGGGGCGGGACCGCCTCCGTGACGGCCCCCCGCCGCCCTCGGTGCTCGCGCTCGGCTCGGCGACCCAGGACCGGCTCCGACGCTTTCTCGGGCTCGTCCAGAGGTGGAACCAGGCCACGAATCTGGTGTCAGGACGGTGCACGGCACACCACCTGTGGAGGCTGGTCGACGAAAGCCTCCAAGCTGCACCGTACCTCCCGGAGGGCGTTCGCGTGCTCGACGTCGGGAGTGGGGCTGGGATCCCGGCGATCCCCTTGCTGGTTGCAAGGTCCGACATTACCGGTGTTTTGCTCGAGGTACGAGAGCGGCGTTGGGCGTTCCTGCGCGAGGCGGTGAGAGAGCTCGAGTTGCCAGCCGACGCGAGACGCCAGCGGCTCGAGGACGTCGGTGACGAGAAGTTCGGTGCGGTTACGGTGCGGGGCGTGGAGCGGTCGATGTGGCAGCGCGGAGCGGCGCGGGTACTCGCGTCCGGCGGTGTGGTTATCTGGTGGACCGCAGCGAGAAGGGCCCGGGAGGCAGACCTGCCTGGGCGTGTGCTAGTCTGCCCGATGCTCGGCGCCGAGCAAGGTGCCATGCTCGTGTGGAACCCATGTTTCACGTGAAACACCGAGGAGAAGACGTGCAGAATCAGAGGGTTGTCGCCGTCACCAACCAGAAAGGCGGGGTCGGTAAGACCACCACGGTCATGAACCTGGCGGCAGCGCTCGCAGCGTACGAGGAGTCGGTGCTGGTCATCGACCTCGATCCCCAGGCCAACTGCTCGTCGGGCCTGGGGGGAAAAGAAGGTGGGCCGACGTCGTACGAGGTTCTGGAAGGGGTGGCGCCGCTCGTCTCCTCATGGTGCCCGACCGCATTCCCCATGCTCGACCTCCTTCCCTCCCGCCCCGATTTGGTGGGCGCGGAGGTCGAGCTGCTGCCATTCGAGGATCGTGCCTTGCGCCTGCGGCAGGCCCTCGAGGGCAGCCGGCCACCGCAACGCTGGGTCGTCGTGGACTGCCCTCCCTCACTCGGGCTTCTCACCCTCAACGCCCTGGCGGCTGCGGACAGCGTGCTCATCCCGATCCAGTGCGAGTACTTTGCCCTCGAGGGAGTGAGTGATCTGCTGCGGACGATCGATCGAGTGCGTTCGGCGTGGAACCCGGGCCTCGAGGTGGAAGGCGTCCTCCTGACGCTGTACGACGAGCGGCTGAGCCTCGCCCAGCAGGTGATGGACGAGGTTCGCCGCTTTTTCGGCGGCAGCGTCTACACGACGGTTATCCCTCGTAACGTTCGTCTCGCCGAGGCCCCATCGTTCGGGCAGACGATCCTGCAGTACGACATTCGCAGCCGCGGAGCCCAGGCGTATCTGGCCCTGGCCGACGAGGTGCTGCGACGCCGGAGGGAGCATGAAGCGCAGCGCGCTGGGTAAAGGCCTCGCGGCTCTGATGCCGGAGGTGTCAGCCGGCCGGCACCCCGGAGTTGTCGAGCTGCCGCTCCGCGACATCCGTCCCAACCCCCTGCAGCCGCGCCGTCACTTCGCGGAGGATGGCCTGGCCGAGCTCGCAGCCTCGATCGCCGCCCATGGCGTGCTGCAACCGGTGGTTGTGAGCCGCGCGTCGGAAGGTGGCTACCACCTGGTGGCCGGCGAGCGCCGCTGGCGCGCCGCGGCACTTGCTGGCTGCGAGCGCATTCCGGCGGTCGTGCGCGAGACGGCGGGGAGCGCCGAGCTCCTCGCCTTGGCTCTGATCGAGAACCTGCAGCGCGAGGACCTTACGCCCATCGAGCAAGCGCGCGCTTTCCACCATCTCCGAACCGAGCTCGGCCTCAGCCAGGAGGGGATCGCCCAGGAGGTTGGCAAGGACCGCTCGACGGTGGCCAACGCGCTGCGTCTTCTGCAGCTCCCTCTCGGTCTGCAGGCACTGGTAGACAGTGGTGCGCTGACGGCGGGCCACGCGCGGGCACTGGTCGGCGTGGCCGATTCGGAGCGTCAGGCGAGCCTCGCCGAACGCTGTGTGAAGGAGGGCTGGAGCGTGCGGCGTCTCGAGGCAGCCGTCCAGGCGCCGCACAAGACGTCGACGTCCCGGCCGGACCCCGACACCACAGAGGCGTGCGAGCGGCTGGCCTTGGTCCTGGGGACCCAGGTCGAGATCCGACGCCGGCGTCGAGGGGGTGAGATCCGGCTCCGCTTCGCGAGCGAAGAGGAGCTCATCCGCTTGTTCCGCCACCTCACCGGGGAGGGACGATGAAAAAGCCAGCCGGTACGCTCAACGGCTTTCTGGATCAGGGTTGTTCGATCAAAGGTGAAATCGTGTTCGCCGACCTACTCAGGGTCCACGGCCACGCCAGCGGTACGGTTTCCAGTCAGGGGGAGCTGTTGGTCGGGGAGGGAGGGGTGGTCGAGGGCGAGATCTCGGTCGGACGGTTGGTCGTTGCTGGGGCCGTCCGCGGCACCGTGCGGGTAGGTGAGCGTCTGGTGGTCCACAGCTCCGGAAAGGTGCACGCCGAGATCACCACTCCTGTTCTCATCGTGGACGAGGGCGGGGTGGTCGAGGGCAACGTGACCATGACCTGTCCGACCTCCCACCCCCCTCTCGCAACCTCCAGTCCGACTAACGCTTGACAGTCCCCGGATAACCGCGTAGTGTTTTCTCTGCGGTCGCAGTACGCAAGTCAAATCTTGGGGGGTGCCATGAAGCGCGCCGAAAAACTCTTCATCGACTACCTGCGTGAGAACGGGCTCAAAGTCACCAAGGAGCGCCTGATGCTTCTCGATGAGCTCTTCAAGACCGAGGAGCACCTGGACGCGGACTCCCTCCTCTACCGGATGCGCAGCCAGAAGCGTCGCGTCTCACGAGCGACCGTCTACCGGACGCTCGACCTCCTGGTGCAGTGTGGGCTCGCGCGCAAGATGCGGCTCGGGAAGGAAAACTACGTCTACGAGCGGGTCGTGCCGGGCCGCAGTCACCACCACATGATCTGTACCGTGACAGGGAAGATCATGGAGTTCTGGGACGCCCAGGTCGACGAGCGGCTGCGCCACCTCTGCCACGAGAAGGGCTTCCGCCCGACCTACATCTCCATCAGCATCTACGGCTTGTCCCCTGACGCCGACGGCGAGCGGCCGTAGCTCCGAGAGTGAGGTTAGGCAGGGGTCGCGAAGCGCACGCGGGCGAAGTGTCGCTTGCCTGCCTGCAGCAGGAGCACGGTGCCGGGCGTTGAGGCCACGGGGTGCAGCGGCTCACGAACCGGCCGGCCGTCCACCTTGACCGCTCCCTGCTCGACGAGACGGCGTGCCTGCCCGTGGCTGTCGGCCAACCTCGCCTGGACCAGGAGCTTGCTCAGGACAACGGTCGGCGCCGGGGAAGCCAGCACGATCTCCGGGATCTCCTCGGGCAGCTCACGTTTCTGGTGGACCGTCCGGAAGTGACGCTCGGCGGCGACAGCCGCGTCGTCGCCCCAGAAATCACGCGTGATCGTGCGAGCCAGCTCGAGCTTGACCTCCATCGGGTGACGAACGCCGTCGGTGACCGCCTGCTGCAGGGCCTCGACTGCCGCCGGTTCGACGTCCGTCAGGAGCGTCCAGTACCTCCACATCAGGCGGTCGGACACGGACATCAGCTTGCCGAACATCTCCTCCGGTGGGTCCTCGACCGACACGTAGTTGCCGAGGGACTTGGACATCTTCTCCACACCGTCGAGGCCTTCCAGGAGCGGCAACGTCATGACGATTTGCGGAGGCAGCCCGAGCTTGCCCATGAGGTCGCGGCCGACCAGGAGATTGAAAAGCTGGTCGGTTCCGCCCAGCTCGACGTCGGCCCGCAAGAACACCGAGTCGTACGCCTGCGCCACTGGGTAGAGGAGCTCGTGAAGCGAGATGGGCTCGCCGGCCTGCAGCCGCTTGGCGAAGTCGTCGCGCTCGAGGATCTGGGCGAGTGTCACGCGGGCGGCAAGACGGATCCACTCCTCGCTTGAGAGCGAGCCCAACCAGCGAGCGTTGAAGTCGATGACCGTCGTCTCGGGGTCGAGCAGCTTGAAGATCTGCCGCTTATAGGTCTCGGCGTTGATCGCGATCTGCTCCCGCGTGAGCTGGGGTCGGGTCGTCTTCTTGCCGGTGGGATCGCCGATAAGGCCGGTGAAATCCCCGATGAGGAACACCACGCGGTGGCCGAGCTTCTGAAAGTGCCGCATCTTGCGGATCACGACGGTGTGCCCGAGGTGAAGATCTGGAGCCGAGGGGTCGAACCCGACCTTGACCGTCAGCGGGCGCTGCTCCCGCTCGGCGGTGGCCAGTCGTTCCCGCAAATCATCGATCCGGATGACGTCCACGCAGCCCTTGCACAGGAACTCGATCTGCCGGTCGGCTGTGAGTGGTGCCGTGACCATGCCGCCTCCCCGCGCTCACCTCGCGGCGGGCGCGCCAGGGGCGGATTGTCGCACACCCTTCTCGGCGGTCGGCGCCGGCCCGTGCGCCACGCGCAGCAGCCCGGTCCAGCTCGGCAGGGTGCCGAGGACCCGGTTGATGTCGCCGGCCGTCACCGTGCGCAGCGCGCGCTCGTCGAGGCTGCAGGGCAGGAAAGGCTGGGCTGCCACTCGGGCCGCGGCCTGGGCCATGTCGCCCAGCACCAGCGTCTCGACCCGTGCCAGAGCGGCCCTCAGCTCGGGGCCATCCACTGGCCGCACCAGGCGTGGCCAGACACCGGCCAACCGGGCATCGAGTGCGGGCACGTGGGGCTCGCCGGCCCCCACCAGACCGAGCGTCAAGCGTCCGGGTGGCGCGAGAAGGTGCAGCTCGAGCCCAGCACCGGTCGCCCGGTTTTGCAAAAGCACCGCGGCGAGAACACCGGCAGGGGACGCCTCGATCTCGGAAAGCGCGATCAGCCTGGGCCTGCCTTCCGAAGGGGTCCAGCGAAGCTGCCGGTCGACGGCCGGTAGCTCGACCCGGATGCTTCCCGTGCCCAGGCCGGCGAGGAACTTGCGAGCAGCTTCGGCGCCCGTTTCGGCATCCAGGGGTAGCATCGCCGCCAGTGACACCGTCTCGGCCTCCGGACGCACCGCGAAGCCGAGGGTGCGGACCACCTCGGCCCACAGGAGGTCGTCGGAGGGAGGCTCAACGGTTTGCAAGCTGCCGACCAGGAGCTCGAGCGCCTCGTTGGTGGTCTCGGCCGGTACGGCCACGGCCACCACCGGAACCCCGAGGATCTCGCTCCGGTGGGTGAACCATCCCTGTCCCGCAGCGGCTGCAGCGCAGCGATCGAGCACTTCTCCACCCGTGCGGGGGGCGAAACCTCCGAGGGCGACGGCCAGTACCGTCAGGTCACCGGGCACCCAGGCCACGGAGAGAAGCGCGCCGTTGTCGAGCGACTCGCGCCCGGGCGGCCGACCCCGCTGCTCCGCCTCGACCACGGTTCCCCACCCGCTGTGACCGCTGAGCACCTCGCGCGCGAGCGAGGTGAGGGCGGAGATCTCCACCTCGGCCGTCGCCAGGACCGCGGCGGGCACGCCACCGAGCGCGACCCACTCGGCCACCTCGCGGGCAGCGCCGGCTGCGTCTACCGCCAGTCGGCCCGCCCGGGCCGCGCTCGCGATCCGTACCCCCTCCATCTCGCTGCTTGCGGGGTCGCGGTCCGCGAGGGCCACCAGCTCCGAGCGCAAGGTGCGGAGCAGGACACGTGGCGGCACCTGCTCGGCCGGTGCCCGCACGACGAGGCGGGCGCACCCCGTGGAGAGGTCGAGGCCGGCTCGCACGCCAGGCACATGGGAACGCACGGCGAGCTCGATCCACAGGGCGAGCGCGGGTGCAACGGAGAGACGCAGGTCGGTCATCTCGGGGAGGCCGAACGCCAGCTCAACCCGCTCGGGTGAACCGCTCAGGGCCTCGATGCCGCCGTCTATGAGCGGACAACGCTGCCGCGGTAGCGGGTGCCAGGGGACGTTCTCGCTCCCTTCGAGAAGCTGTGCGAGGTCGCGGGGGGGCCGCGGTCCGACCGCGACCACAGCTGCGGCGCCGGTCTCTCGGAGGGCCTCGAGTAGCTCGCTGACGACCGCTGCCAGCTGCAGCTCCCCCGCGCGCACGGTGAGGATCTGGGCCAGCCGCCGGGGCGTGATCTGCAGCGGCCGGTCGCCCACCTGCTCGACCAGCCGGGTGCCGGTCGGGACGACGACCGCCAGATGCTCGAGATCACCTCCCGGGAGCTGCACGATGACCAGCGGTAGCCCATTGGAGGTTCGCCACTGGGACACGGTCTGTGCCTGGGTCGACACCACCGCGAGGGATAGCACGAGGGTGACAAGGCAGCGTCGCATGGCGGTATGATACCGGGCATGCCGGCCAGTCCTCTCTCGTTACGGGTCGTCCTGCTCTCGCTCGGGGTTGCCCTCATCGTCTGGCCGCTCGTTTGGTTCCTGCTGGCAGCCGCCCAGGGGGTGGGAACGACCTTGGCCGGTGGCGACTTCATCGGCGTCAGCCTGCCGCTCGGGCGGTACCCATGGGCTCTGGTCAACCAGCCGGAGATCAACTTCGCCTCGACGCGAGCCGGGCTGTGGGGGTACTGGCTCCCTTCGGCGATGCTGGCTGTCGTCGTGGCAGTGTGTCTGCCCGTTTTTGCCCCGGGTTCCCGCCGGTGGGGGGGCGAGCTCGCGCTCCTCCACGTGGCGCTCGCGTCAGCCGTGCTGGGGCTCGGTTGGGCTCCCGCGCTGGGTTGTCTGGACGGTCCCGCACTGGGGCTCGAGCGCTTCTTCCACGTCCCGTCGCTCGTCTACGTTGGTGGCTGCGCGCTCGTGGGCGCATGTGGGACGTCGCTGACGATGATCCGGCTGGCCGGTGGTCTGTGGCATCACTCATCGCCCGTCACCCGGCGACGACGGGTGAGCGTGGTCCTGCTCCACGGTCTGCTTCCGCTCGGGTTCTGGTTGGCCCTGACGATCCTGCTGGGCTGGAGACCGGGTCCGCTGCCGCTGGCCGGCGTCGGGACGGTGCTTTTCGGCGCGCTCGGCACGCTGTTCCAGCGTGTGCCCCGGGCGGAGCTGCAACGCCGCGACCCACCGTCGACGGTCAGGATCCTTCTGCTGTGGCCGTTTGCCTGTGCAGTGCTCGTTTTAGCTGCCTGGACCGGCGCACCACAGAGCGGAGCCCAACGCGGCTATCTCTGGGGAAAGCCTCTGGCGTCGAATAATATCCGGCCGGAGTGGCGGATCACGCCCTTGCGCCAGGGGCTGGTGCGGCCGGGGCAGAGCGAGCGCGCCTGGGTTCCCTGAAGGCCCGGCCGGATCGTGCCGTGCGGCGCCGCGGAGGAGGATCGCGGCCGACAGTGGACGGTGCCAGCGAGCCTCGGGTGCGCCTACCGTCATTCGGTATCTCCGGCCGCTCGCCACCGCTCCCGGTGAGGAACGCGGGCTCGATACCCTCCATCGACGTCGTCAGGCTCCTAATACGCTCCGCGTCCCCTGAGCACCGCGGCCCCCGTTCGGGCCAGCAGGTACAGGTCCATCCAGAGGGACCAGTTGCGGATGTAGTAGGTGTCGAAGCGCTGCTGCTCCGCGAGCCCTCCCTCGGAGCGAACCATGACCTGCCAAAGGCCGGTGATCCCAGGGCGGACCTGGGCTCGCAGGTCGCAGAAGGCGGGGGGAAGCTGAGCGAGATGGTAGTCGGGGAACGGCCGCGGACCGACCAGGCTCATGTCGCCCAGGACGACGCTCCAAAGCTGGGGCAGCTCATCGAGCGAGAACCGGCGGAGGAACCGCCCCACCCTCCCGCTCACCCGCGGGTCGCGGCTGAGCTTGAACGAGCGCTCCCACTCCTCGCGCGCCGCCGGGTCGGTGGCCAGATGCTCCGCGAGCAGGCGCTGGGCGTTCGGCGCCATGGTGCGCAGCTTCCAGATCGTGATCGCCCGGCCGCCAACGCCAACGCGCTGCTGCGAGAAGAAGGCGGGCCCGCGGCTCGAGAGCTTGATGGCGAGGGCGCTCGCCAGCACCACGGGCAGCGTGACCAGGCATCCTCCAAGACCGAGCACGAGGTCGACGGCTCGTTTCAGGACGCGGTTGCGGCGCCGCAGAAGCTGGTTCGTGAACTCCACGCCGAAGACCGTCCCGAGGTTGCGGACCTCGATCCCCTCCACCGGGAGGTCCTCGAAGTCGCGTACCACCACGACGTGGTGGAAAAGGCGTTGCAGCCACCCGACAAGCGACGCCCCATCGTGGCCGGATGGCCATACCAGCACCGCCACGCGCACTCCGGCAGCCGAGAACCGCTCGGCCTCCTCGGCCTCGCCGACGACCGGCACACCCTCGATCGCTGGGCTGGCCGCCTCGCCGGGTAGGGACAGTATCGCGACCGGCCGATAGCCGAGCGAAAGCGCCCCGCGCAGCGAGCGAACGGTGCGGGCGGCGACCGGCCCACTGCCCAGCACCAGCGTCGGCTCGCCCCACCAGCTCCGGCCGCGGAGCGCCGCGAGAAGGAGGAACCGACCCACCGGCACCAGGACCAGAGCCAGACCCCAAGCGAGGGTGAAGGTGACGCGAGAGTGACGGTGCGGGAGCTTGAAGGCGAACGTGACGGCGGCCAGCAGGAAGAACATCAGGCTCGTACGGAGCGACACTCTCCGCAGGATGGTGACCGCCCCGAGGCCGAACCCCGGATACAGACCGCCCTCGGCGTACGCCAGCAACAGCAGGGGAAGCACCGGCGCCAGCTCGAGGTACACGGTGGCGGGCTGCCCGAGTACGGGCCGGGCCCAGAGGTGGAAGGCGAGCGTCCACGCCAGGACCAGCGCCGAGGTGTCACCGAATGCGAGCGCCGCGATCTCCGCCACGGTGGTCCAGCGTCGCCGGCCAAACGGCCGCCCGGTGAGCCGACGGTCCGCTGCGTCTGGGTTCAGGCTCGGCATAGCTCCTCCAGTGCGCGCTCGTATGCGGTCGCCACGTCGTCCCAACGGTAGCGCTCGAAAACCCGCGTCCGGGCAGCGGCGCCGAGCTCTGCGAAGGTTGCCGGTGCGGCCAGGAAAGCGGCCAGACGGGAGGTCAGCGTCGGCTCGCTGTCGAAGCGGAACGGTACCCCGACCCCACCCACCACCTCGCGATTGGGAAGGTTATCGAGAAAGAACACCACCCGGCCGGCCCCCATCGCCTCCACGAGGGCGGGGTGAGTGCCCCCGACCTCGGTGGCCTGGACGTAGGCCGCGGCCCCGAACAGGAGCTCGCGATACCCCTCGCCGTACACGAACCCGGTGAGCACGATACGGGGGTCCTGGGCAGCGGCGGCACGGACGCGCTGCACCAGGTCGGGAGCGTACGGGGCGCCCCCGACCATCACCAGCGGGGTGGTCCCCGGGACCTCCCGGTACGAGATAGCGACCCGATCGGGGTTGTTCTCGGGCTCGAACCGGGCGACGTACAGGATATAGCCGCCGGGCTGGAGGCCGAAACGCGCGAGGGTCGTGCCGGTACCCGGCGGCTCGAGGTCGCCTCCATACGGGATCATGACCGAGTCTCGGCCCCACGCCCGCCGGTAGTAGCGGCGCATCACCGCCGCATCGGTGAGCAGCGTGTCGGCGAAGCGTACGGCCAGACGCTCGCACCACCGGTAGTACGCCTGCCCGAGCCGGCTCCACTTGCGGCGCTTGCGCTCGATCCCATCGACGTTGAGGAGCACCGGCAGCCCCCGGGCGTGGAGCAGGGGGATGAGAGGGGCGTTGGCGGCGTTGCACAGCAGGACGACGTCGTACCGCCTTCGGCTGGCGTGCAGGCAGGAAAGGGCGGTATGCGAGAGCGTTTCGACCGTCTTGGCACGCCACGCCGGGAGGACCTCGATGCGAATCCCGCGATGAACGGCCAGCCCATTCACTGCCAGGTGTTTGCGGGTGTAAACCGTGACCTCGTGCGCTCTTTGAGCGAGGCGCGCACCGAGCTCCTCGGCGAGCGTTTCGAACCCCGAGTAGCACGCCGGCACCCCTCTCGTGCCCAGGATCGCCACCCGCATCACCGCTCCAGCTTCCTCACCCGTCGCCAGGGTAGGCACCAGCTCGCGACCTGCCAGCCGGTCACCGAAGCCCGTCTGGTATTACCGGCTCCGCGTTGGCGCTGGAAGGCGCGCCGCTGCCACGCCTCGACGATCCCTTTCCAGGAGCGCCGCTCCACGGTGGCGCAGGCGCCGACCACCACGGCATCGCGCACCGCCCACCACGGGAAGCACGCCAGCCGCCACCGCCAGTCGGCATTCGACCACAGAAGCAAGAAGCGGTTGCGGACCGAGTGATGGTTGCTGGCCGCCAAGCGGCGCCGGCCGGCCTCGGGCCGCTGCCCTCGCGCATGGAAAGCCCGTGCCTGGGGCCAGTAAAGGCACTGCCACCCGCGCCGCTGCAACCTCCAGGCAAGGTCGGCGTCCTCCCGGTAGGCGAAGAAACCCTCGTCGAACACCTCGCCGTCAGCATAGGCCACGTCGGCGAGCGCCGTACGGCGCAGCAGGGCACAGGCACCGGTGGCCCCGAACACCCACGCTGGCTGCTCGAGTGCGGGCCACAGCGCCCGACCGGCACCGCGATCGTGGTGGCGGCCGCTCGCCGAGGCGAGCATTCCGGCCGAATCGACGATCGACGTCGGCTCGAGTGCGTCTCCTTTCGCCCGTATGAGCAGCCCACACGCCGAGCCGGTCCGCGGTTGGCGTTCGGCGGCCGTGACCAGGGCAGCGAGGAAGTCCGGGGAAAGCCGGCAGTCAGGGTTGAGCGACAGCACCCACGGCGAGGCTCCGAGCCGGATTCCCGCGTTCACGCCAGCCGCGAAGCCACGGTTGTGATCCCAGGAGATCACCTCGAGCTCCTGACGGCCAGCGAGGAAGGCTCGGCTCCCGTCGTCGGAGGCGTTGTCGATCACGACCACACGCGCCGGTGACAGCGTCTGTGCCGCAAGCCCCTCCAGCGTGGCGGCCAGCGTCGCGGCGTGGTTGTGCACGACGATCACGACGTCGACCGTACTCACCGCCTCACCTCCAGTCGGTCTACCACGAGAAAGCCACCGGCGGGGGCCGCGAGGTCGAGGTACAGCCGTGTCCGACCAGCGGCGGGCGCCCGAACGAGAGGCAGCCCGGCGAGCTCGTTCCCGACCAGGCGGACCTCGGTAGGCGGGCCATCGGCCCAGTGGAGACGGAGCATCGAGCCCTCGCGCGCCGGCCCTTCGAGCCATCCGGTCAGAAAAACCTCGTCTCCTCCCCCCAGCTTGAGCGGCACGGTCATGCCCTGGCCGTCGGCGAGCCGCCACCCGTTCCGATAGGTGAACATCGAGAACGTTCCTTCCTTCGGCTCGGGTGAGCCGCCGCGCCGGATCACCTGGGGTGCCTCGCCCTCGACGACCCGATCCGACCTGAGGCGAACCGCGACCACCAGCGCCGCCGCGGCGACGAGCCAGATCGCCACCGCGCCGCTGGCCACGAACCGGGCACCGCGCGGGCGCCACCGTACCAGGCCGATCACGAGGCACGCCAGCACCGCCACGGCGAGCGGGACGGCCCAGGCGGCCGAGGTGAGGCGCAGGAACGAGGGGAAGAACGTCCACGTGTCGGCCTGCAAACGGCGCGCAAGCGCCGACGACAGCCACCACGCGCCCATTCCCGGGTTCACCGACAGCGGCGGCCGGGCGATCAGGGCCCAGGTCAGGACCAGGGTGGGTGGTACCAGGGTCCAGGCCAGGCGCCACAGTCGCCGTGGACGTTGCAGCAGCGGCACCCAGGCCAGCGCCAGCAGCGGCAGGAACGGGACGAGGTAGCGAAACGGCGGCGAGCCCCCTCCGTACCACTCGAGCGAGTGCAGCAACGAGAGCACCGTCACCACCCCTCCCACGAGCAGCCCGCGCTCGCCGAGCGAACCCCGGCGCCAGAGCGCTGGCAGGCCAGCCAGCCCGAGCAGGGCGAGCGGCGCCGCGAACAGCATCCCTCCCGCCGGGTCGGCTGTCAGGCCGCCGAGAACCACCAGCACCTGCCTCCAGCCGGCGGGCACGAGGTGGTGCAGGCGCCGGTACGGTCCGAACGGATGCCCCTGGAACACCGAGCCCACCGCTGTCCCGAGCACGGCGGCCGCGCCCAACGCGAGCGCGGCCGACAGCCAGGCGCGCCGTCGTCCCGGCCACCAGGCGGCCAGCGCCGGCGGAAAACAGACCAAGGCGAGCCGTGTCTTGACCCCGGTGGCGGCGGCGGCGAGCGCGGCGGCCCACCACCGATGGGGCGGGGAGGCCGCGGCCATGATCAGCCCGGTCGCGGCCGCGAGGGCGCCCGGCACCTCCACCCAGATCTGCGTGCAGAAGGTACCGAGAGGGTAGGTCAGCAGCACGCCGCCGAGAAGCAGTGGCAGGCGCCGGTCGCCCAGACCGAGCTGTGAGGCGCGGCGGGCGAGCACCCCCACCAGCCCGGCGCCTGCGAGGGCCAGCAGCGCGAGCGCCCCGAACCGCCCGGCCACCAGAAAACCGGGCAGGAGCAGAGCCGCGAGGCCGGGCGATGACAGGCGGGCGAGCTCGTACGTGAGGCCGAAGTGGCGTTCGAGGTCGACCGAGTGGTGCTTCGTGAGAGACTCCATCATCAACAGATGAAATGGCTCGTCGCCGTACATCGGTGGGGTGAGGTGTGGGGTGGCGAGGGCGAGGGGGAGGAGGAGGGTGGTGGCGGTGAGGAAGGGGTGGGTGGTGAGGTAGCGGCGGGCGAGGGAGAACCAGGCGAGGAGGAAGGCGGCGAGGGCGAGGTCGGGGGCGTGGCGTTCGGCGAGGAGGCGGAGGGGTTCGACGGGGAGGCGAGCGGCGAGGGTGCCGGCGGTGAGGAGCGCCCATGGGAGGGTGGCGAAGGGGGTGGTGAAGGTGCGGGCGGTGAGCTGGAGGGTGGCGACGGTGAGGGCGGTGGCGAGCAGCCAGCCGGGGAGGGACCAGTCTCTGGGTGGGGTGGGGCGGGCGGGGCCGGCCTGGGTGGCGAGGAGGATGACCGAGTCGGGGATGAAGGGGGTGCGGGTGAGGGTGGGGACGACGCCGGGTGGGACGTCGAGGAGGAGGCGGTTGGCGACCGACCAGAAGGCGGCCGCGCCGACGTTGCGGGGGCGGAAGACCGGGTGGTCGGGGAGGCCGTGGGCGGGGTGGGAGGTCGGGCGGAGGATGGCCCACTCTGCGAGCTCGGCGCCGACGTGCAGCGGCAGCGAGCGGTCGGCGATGACGAGCGTGCCGACGACGGAGCCGGCTGGGAGGGTGGCGGCGTTGGCGAGGGTAAGGTCGAGGATGTAGGGCTGATCGGAGCCGGGTGGGAGTTGGGCGGTCGGCGAGGCAGCGGTGAGGGAGAGGGTGGGGCGTTCAGCGGGAGGAGGCTGGGGGGGGCCGAGGGCGAGGGCGACGGCGAGCCAGGCGGCGCCGGCAGCCGCGGGTGGGAGGTGGGGGGCGAGGAGAAGGGTGGTGGCGACGAGCGGGACGACGAACCAGGCGGCATTGGGGAAGGCGAGGTACGGAGGGAGGAGTCCGTAGGGGGCGAGGACGGCGGCGAGGAGGGCGAGGGCGAGCGCGCCGCCGAGCCAGCTCCAGGCCACTTTGGGTAGCCATTCGGGTCGCGGGTTGCAGGTTGCAGGTCGCCGGCGAGGTGTGGCCGCGGCGGCGGTGGCAAGGAGCAGGGCGAGCGCGGTGGCGAGGGGCCAGCGGACCCAGGGCAGGGGTGCGGTGAGGAGGGTGACGACAAGCGCGGCCTCGAAGCCGAGGCGAGCCGTCACGACCCAGGAGAGCAGCGGTGGGAGGAGGGCGGCAAGGACCGTACGCCAGGTGGGGAAGCCGGTGAGGGAGAGGGAGGTGGCGGCGACGAGCGAGAGGGCGAAGCTGGCGAGCAGGAGTGGTTGTCGAGCGACGGCGACCCGGGAGCGGGCGGCGAGCAGTGCAGCGAGTGCGGCGAGGAGGAGGAGCGGTGGGAGGGCGAGGGCACGTTGGGTGGGGTCGGCGAGCAAGGTGAGGGCGAAAGCGGGTGGGAGGAGGGCGAGTTCGGCGGTCCGGCGGCGGAAACCGGCGGGAGCGAGCCAGGCAGAGGGGAGGAACGCGGTGAGGGCGGCGAGGCCAGCCGCGACGGCCTCGCGCCAGGCGACGAGGTCGGCAGCGGCGAGGACCACCGCGAGGATGGCGAACGCCGCCGCCGAAACCCCGGCACCCAGACGAACCCCCAACACGCGCAAAGTATACG
>JAAYVZ010000045.1 GCA_012516935.1 Holophagae bacterium | reverse complement strand
GGTCGGAGAATCGATTGGAGATCGCTTCGAACTCGGCGAGCAGGTCGACGACCTCCTGCACGCCCTCCTTGACCACGTCGTCGGCGCCTCACCGAGGCCCTGATTCCACCTCCATCGAGCCCTACCCTGGCTTTGGTGAGAAAGGAAATTCCTATCCATAACAGCAGTCCATCCGGGTCGGCGACCAGAGTCAGCCGGGAGAGCTCCGGGGTGAACTCCCGCAGCACCTCGTCGCGCCACGACGGACCGCTAGTGTGCCTTGACATCGTGAGCACTAATCCGTCGATGCGTGCTGCGGTGCTGCCAAACCGGTCGGTTGGAGAAATGGACGTTGTTGACCTGGAACCAGTGCGCCTCCTCATCCGTTCCTAGCGGGGCGAAAGGTCTACTCAGGCCGACAGAGAGCAATACCTCCACTCCCTCCTGGAGCTTCGTGTTGGCCTTCTCGACGAACTCGGCGATTGGCGTGATGTGGTCATCGCAGAAGAACCGGATGTCAGTCAGGCTGCCATCGATCTCATTCGTACCGAGCTTGAAGAGTGCCCTGATCTTCTGGTACTGATCCACATGCAGGTGCAGATGTGACACTGGTCCGACGATGCCGAGCGAGCCTTGGCCCATGTTGCAGGGAACTTTAGCCTTCCCTTTGGGCGTGCACTGAACTTCGGGACCGAACACCACCTCGAGTTGTGACACGCTACACGTTTTCAACAGTGCCCAGAGGTCCTGGTCGTTGAGTGTGCGCACCACGCGAGCCTTGCCCATGTCGAATTCCATGTCCTCGATCTCAGGCGCCTTCCCAACAGCCCGCCCTTTGCCGAGCTCGACGACGTTGCCAATATCGAACGGCCCACCGTTCGCCGCCAACAACGCCACCTTGAGTCGTTGCCCGGGAATCACTGGGCGGATGTGCCGTCCCGATGAGGGATCCACCCCAGCAACGCAGAAGTAACCCCCTTGCATGCGTGTCAGGTGAGTGACCACGATCTCCATCTTGCCTCCTCAGAGGTGGACGACTCGCTCGATTCCCCAGTGGCTGGCAAGGTACTCGGCCGCAAGTCGGCGGTGGCATTGATCCGGCCTCGCCTCGCTACACAGGAACACCGACCGGACTTTGAGAAGCTTGCGATTGACTGTGAGCTCGACCCTCCGCTCGCGCATCAGCCCAAGGAAGACTCGCTCGTAGTCTGCCCAGGACCCGCCCCTCTTCTTGAGGTTGTCAAGCATCTCCTGCGTTGGGGCGAGCAGTGGCTCGTGGCGGTAGTCGGCCCCACACAGCTCCCGGAGAAAGAACGCCAGGTCGTCCCGCTTCGCGAAGCCGGCGAGTTGGGAGACGTTGTTGAGCCGGACGTCGATCAGGCGTCTGACCCCGGCGTTCCTCAGTCGTTCGAAGAATCGCTCGGCTGATGTCTGGGTGAAACCGATCGTGTAGATCTCCATGGGACGGCCTCCTCATGCGACGCGCTGCCGTCGTCACCGAATAGCGACAACTGCTGACCGGCACGGCGGCGCTGCCTCTCTCGTTCAGTCACGTGCAGATCCTCGACCTGCTCGTCGGTCTGCAACTCCCCGTTCTGCCTGATGTGGAGCAGCACCACCCCACGGGTCCTGAGCACCCTGCCGACGAGTAACCGGCGGTGGCACTCAAAGGGGTCCTCCTCGCCGCACATCAAGGTGATGCGGAGCTTCTTGGCGCCATCCAAGAGTCGGTCGATGCCTGCCTTGAAGCTTGGCTGCTCGGCCATCTTCCCGTAGAGCACATGGCCATCTTCGTCGTAGAACTCCGGCCCGGAAGGCCTGCCACCGAGGCAATCGCCGAGGAAGAGGTAACGCAGCCCAGCCTGTCGCAAGGCTGCCTGTAGAGGCTCCTTGTTGAACTGGCTCGCGTACCTCGAGAACGGCTGAGAGCGGATATCGACCAGCACCTCGACGCCGTGCGTCTTGAGCAGCTCGAGGAGCCGCTCAATCGGGACATTTGAGTGCCCAACCGTCAAGACAACAAGTGGTTGGTCGGCCATCAGTAGCTCCCATACCGCCAGGCTGGGAAACCGGCTCCAACCCCGCCCCGGTCCCCACCGACTCTAACAGGGCCAAGCGAGCGGCCCCGAGCACGCACCGACCCCACTCCGGACACATGCATGGTGGTCGTGCTGGCGTTGCTCCAGGCTAGCTCGCTCGAAAGCCCGGACGTGAGGTCTGGCCAAGCTGGGCTGCTGGCCGGGTGCGTCGTCGGGGCGGTGGCGGGGTTGAGCACGGTGCGCTTTTCTCTTAGCCGCCGCGGATTCTAGCAGCTACGGCCGCTAAAGGAGAAGCGGCTGCTGGGTCGTCGCAGGGTTGGCAGGCGTGAAGCGAGGGCCGGCCGTGCTCGCGGCCCCACGGGCAGGGGCACGGCCGAGGTGAAACCTGCAAGATGCGTGGGGAGTCCGCCGCGTGTTGACGAGGTGGATGCTCTTGGCCAAGGCATCGTCCTGGGCCACAACCCTGTTGCCTGGCTCACTGAGGAACAGGACCCCCGGCTCCTGCAAGAACCTCGTCGCGAGCTGCTCGATGACCGCCTGCGCCCGATCACGGGCGCCGCGGCTCCGGGCCGAGCGCGGTGCCGCCTTGACGGCGTGATGGTCGAGATGCCACGCTCGCACATCCCGTCCACGCCACGCTCCGAGACGAGCCGTGGCAGCTCCCGAGTGCGCCATCTACCGTCCGCGTCGCCCCGAGACGACGCCCTTATACCGGCTCGTCCAGGCTCGCTACGCCGACGTGCGCGAGGTGTGGGAGGAGCGGTTCGAGCGGACCTATGGCAGCACCAGCACCTGCTCAGATCGCCACTCACCGCGACAGTTCGGCCTCAGATCCCCACCATCGGCGCCCGGCTCGTGTGACCTTTCCCCTACCTCGTCAGCTTGCGGTAGGTGATCCGATGCGGGCGGGTGGCGGCCTCGCCCAGGGTCTTGCGGCGGTACTCCTCGTACTCGGAGAAGTTGCCGTCGAACATCGTGACCTTGCTGTCGCCCTCGAAGGCGAGGATATGCGTGGCGACGCGGTCGAGGAACCAGCGGTCATGGCTGATCACGATCACCGTGCCGGCGAACTGCTCGAGACCGTCCTCCAGCGCCCGCAGCGTATTGACGTCGAGGTCGTTGGTCGGCTCGTCGAGCAGGAGGATGTCGGGCTTTTTCAGCAGCAGCCGGCACAGCGCGACACGGCGCAGCTCGCCGCCGGAGAGCACGGAAATGGAGGTATCGCCGGGCGGGCAGCGGAGGGCGTCCATGGCGAGCTCGAGGCGCGAGTCGAGGTCCCAGGCGTCGAGGGCATCGAGGCGCTCCTGCACGTCGCCCTGGCGGGTGAGCAGCTTGTCCATCTCGTCGGCGTCGAGCGGGTCGGAGAATCGATTGGAGATCGCTTCGAACTCGGCGAGCAGGTCGACGACCTCCTGCACGCCCTCTTTGACCACGTCGTCGGCGCCTCACCGAGGCCTTGATTCCACCTCCATCGAGCCCTACCCTGGCTTTGGTGAGAAAGGAAATTCCTATCCATGACATTTTCGCTAACTGGGCCAAGCCACCCTGCCGTAGCAGTCCGGTTACCTCGAACGTTAGGCGGTAGTTCGGCCACGATCGATCTTTGCTAGATCAATACTGAGTCACTACATATGAGAAAAATTCTTTCGAGTGTGGGCGAGCTTTGGGTCGGCTACCATCAGAAACTTGGCCCTGTCATCTATAACAAGCGCTCTCAGCGCGGGTTACCGGATACACAGGTTCGACTGTACAAGGTGAACGAATGCGCCACCGGAACATTTCTGAAGGAACTCGTCCGTGACAAGCTAATTAGCCCTGATGATGCCCTCTGGGATAAAATTCAACCAGCCATTTCGGCCTACATCGCCGCTATCCGGATCACGCATTGTTATAAATGCAAACAGGATCTTGACTCGGTTGAGTTCTCTCTTTGCAATAAATGTGGCTGGATACTCTGTAGTTGCGGAGCGTGCGGGTGTGACTCTCGCCGCCGGTTCTAGATTGGACAGAAGCGCCGGTTGACATTGGACACCCTGAGGGTGTCCGGATCCGGTGCTGGGAGGTGAAGGGAGTACCCGGTGCCGGAGCCTGAGGCTGATCTTCGACACCATGATTTCGCCTCTTGTTCTGGATCAGCAACGTACGGGGCAGGCATCGAGCTTTGGCACTACAGCGTCAGCCGCCGGCAGGTCGCCTGACGGGGGCGGCTCGGCCTTCCCCAGGTGCGTGACCGTCGCCGGTGGTCGGACCCCAGCCGCAGCGAACGCCTCGTAGGCTGAGCCCTGCAGGTCCGTGCGAAGCCGGTAGCGCTCCCCATCCAGCTCGAGGTCGAT
>JAAYVZ010000044.1 GCA_012516935.1 Holophagae bacterium | reverse complement strand
CGGGGCGGGCTCACCGCCCCCCGTCGTCGCGCCGCCAGAGCGACCGCGCGGCGCCGAGCCACTGCTCCGCGATGAGGTCGTGCACCGCCTCGCCGCGACCTGACCCGATGCGGGCTGTTTCGCTGGCAACGCCGCCGCCAACCGTCTCGTGATCCCAACCGCCGCTGGCGAGGTCCGGCGCCTCATCGGCCCCGGTGACTGCGGGTCTCAGCCGCTCACCCACTCCGCTGACAAAAGCGCCGCCTGCTCCAGCACCGTCTGCGTGGCCTTCTCCTGCTTGTCCGGCGGGTAACCGTGGCGGCGCAGGACCCGCTTGACGAGCACCCGCAGCTGTGCGCGCACGTTCTCGCGCAGCGTCCAGTCGATCGTGACGTTGCCCCGTACCGTCTCGACCAGCTCGCGAGCGATGCCGCGCAGCGTCTCGTCGCCGAGCACCTTGACCGCGCTGTCGTTGGTTTCCAATGCGTCGTAGAAGGCCAGCTCGTCCTCGGTGAGGCCGAGCCGCTCACCGCGAGCGCTCGCCTCCCGCATGTCTTTCGCGAGCTGGATCAGCTCCTCGATCACCTGCGCCGCCTCGATGGCGCGGTTCTGGTAGCGGCGAATCGTCTGCTCGAGCATCTCGGCGAAAGAGCGCGCCCGCACGACGTTCTTACGGCGGCGGGTGCCGATCTCGCCCTTGAGCAGCTTCTGCAGCAGCTCGACCGCGAGGTTGCGCTGCGGCATGTCCCGTACCTCGGCGAGGAACTCGTCGGAAAGGATCGAGATGTCGGGCTTGTGGAGCCCGGCCGCGGCGAAGATGTCGAGGACCCCTTCCGGAGCCACGGCGCGGGAGATGATTTGCCGCACCGCGTGATCGAGCTCCTCCTCGGGGCGGGCTTCGCCAGGCGCCCGCTTGGCCAGCACGGCCTGCACCGCCTGGAAGAAGGCCACCTCGTCGCGGATGCGCAGCGCCCCCTCGTGCGGCACCGCCAGGGCGAAGGCCTGCGAAAGCTCGCGCACGGCGCGAACGCAGCGCTCCTTGCCGTTTTCTTGCCGCAGCACGTGCTCCTGCGCGGCAGGCAGAAGCGCCAGCCGCTCCGCCGGCGTGCCGGTGGTCCACCGCGTGCGGTCGAAGCCGTGGAACAACCCGCAGCAGACCTCGTACTTCTCCTGCATCACGGCCACCGCCTCGTCCTGGTCGAGGGCGGTTTTCCCGGTGCCGCCGCTCTCCGTGTAGGTGGCGAGGGCGGCTTTCAGCTCATGAGCGAGCCCCAGGTAGTCGACGACTAGCCCGCCGGGCTTGTCCCGGAAGACGCGGTTCACGCGGGCGATCGCCTGCATCAGCCCGTGCCCGCGCATCGGCTTGTCCACGTACATCGTGTGCAGGCTCGGCGCGTCAAAACCGGTGAGCCACATGTCGCGCACGAGGACGACGCGCAGCGGATCCGCGGGGTCGCGAAAGCGCTTCGCGAGCACCTCGCGCCGCGGCTTGTTGCGGATATGCCGCTGCCAGTCGGTGGGGTCGGAGGCCGAGCCGGTCATGACGACCTTGACCGCGCCCGCCTGGTCCTCGTCGCTCGCCCAGCCCGGCCGCAGCCTGGCGATCTCGTCGTACAGCGCGACGCAGATGCGCCGGCTCATGCAAACCACCATCGCCTTGCCGTCCAGCGCCTCGAGCCGCTTCTCGAAGTGCTCGACGATGTCCTGGGCGACGAGCGCGAGACGCTTTTCGGCGCCGACCACCGCCTCGAGCTGCGCCCACTTGGTCTTGAGCCTCTCCTTGCGCTCGACCTCCTCGCCCTCGGTGGCTTCCTCGAAGTCCGGGTCGATCTTCGGCCGCTCGGCCTCGTCGAGGGCGAGCTTGGCGAGCCGGCTCTCGTAGTAGATCGGCACCGTGGCCCCATCCTCGACCGCGCGCTGGACGTCGTAGACGCTGATGTAATCGCCGAACACCGCGCGGGTGTTGGCATCTGCGAGCTCGATCGGCGTGCCGGAGAAACCGATGAACGAAGCGTACGGCAGGGCGTCGCGCATGTGCCGCGCGAAGCCGTCGATGAAGTCGTACTGGCTGCGGTACGCCTCGTCGGCGATCACCACGATGTTGCGCCGCTCGGAGAGCACCGGGTGGCGGTCGCCCTTCTCTTCGGGAAAAAACTTCTGGATGGTCGTGAACACCACGCCGCCGGCCTCCACCGCCAGCAGCTCGCGCAGGTGCGAGCGGCTTGCGGCCTGCACCGGCGGCTGGCGGAGCAGCTCGGCGCAGCGGGAGAAGGTGCTGAAGAGCTGGTCGTCGAGGTCGTTGCGGTCGGTGAGCACGACGAGGGTCGGGTTGCCCATCGCCGGCTCGCGGACGATCCGCCCGGCGTAGAACGCCATCGTCAGGCTCTTGCCCGAGCCCTGGGTGTGCCAGACCACACCCACGCGCCGATCGCCGGGTTTGCCGCCGGGCCGGGACCCCGCCTCGAAGCGCCCGTCGCCGTCGGCGACCCGATCCGCACGGGCAAGCTCAGCGGCGCGCAGCGTCTCGTCCACCGCCACCCGCACGGCGTGGAACTGGTGGTAGCCGGCCATCTTCTTGGCGATGTGCCCGCCGTCGTCGTCTTCGAAGACGATGAAGTCGCGGACCAGGGCGAGAAAACGCCGCGGCGCCAGCAGTCCCTCGATCACGACCTGCAGCTCGGGCGTGTGCGCGTCGGCAAGCCCTTCGCCCGAGATCGTGCGCCACGGCTTGAACCACTCCCGGCCGGCGGTGAGCGTCCCCGCGCGCGCCGCGACGCCGTCGGAGACGACCAGCACCGCGTTGGCCGCGAACAGCGTCGGTACCTCGGCCTTGTAGGTCTGGAGCTGCTGGAAGGCGGTCCAGATCGTCGCCTCCTCGCTCGCGGCGTTCTTGAGCTCCAGCACCGCGAGCGGCAGGCCGTTGACGAACAGCACCACGTCCGCCTGGCGGGTGTGTTTGTGCTCGACCACCGTGAACTGGTTCACGGCGAGCCAGTCGTTCTGATCGGGATCGTCGAAGTCGATCACCCGCGCCTGCGCACCGCGGATTGCACCCTCGGCGTCGCGGTATTCCACCGTTACGCCGTCCACCAGCAGCCGGTGCAGCGCGCGGTTGCGCTGGATCGAGTCCGCACCTTCCGGTCGGGT
Organism: Holophagae bacterium; assembly: GCA_012516935.1. Taxonomy (GTDB): domain Bacteria; phylum Acidobacteriota; class Thermoanaerobaculia; order Thermoanaerobaculales; family Thermoanaerobaculaceae; genus JAAYVZ01. Next base: position 6,267 of record JAAYVZ010000044.1, on the reverse strand, counting down.
GAGCTTGCGGAAGGCGTCATCGAGCGCCTCGGTGGGCAGCTCGGGGTTGAGGCAGGCGAGCGCATCGCGCAACCGCTGCGCCAACACCACCTCGCCATAATCCACCCGCTCGGCCCCGGGCATGTCGGGCGCGAGGTCCGGGCCATGCGCAATCCGCCAGCCGCTGGCCTTCAGCCAGCCGAGAGCGGCGTCTTCGACGTCGGATTCTGTGAAGGCCGTCATGCGCTCTCCCAGAGCAGCCGGATCGGAACGGCCTGGAGCTTCTCGCCGAACGGCAGCACCTGCTCGCCGTCGTACAGCACAATGCCCCGCACGAAGCGATCGCCGGCAGCCTCCTGGAGCTTTCTCAAGCCGCTGAACGCGGCGCCGGTGATCGTCGAGCCGGCCTTGACTTCGACGCCGGCAACAGCGTGCGCACCCTGCTCGAGGACCATGTCCACCTCGACGCCGTCGCGGTCGCGGAAGTGATGAAACCGGATGGGACGATCTCGCCAGCTTGCCATGCGATTGAGCTCCTGAAAGACGAAGGTCTCGAGGAGCTGTCCGAACCGGGCGCGATCCTGCGCGATGGTATCGGTGCCGAGATCGAGGAGCGAGGCCGCCAGCCCTGCATCGCCGAAATGGAGCTTGGGCGTCTTCACGAGCCTGCTCAGGCGGTTCGAGTGCCATGGCGGAAGCCGCTCGATGAGGAAGACCGCCTCCAGCAGCGCCAGGTAATCACGGATGGTCGTTCGGCTCAGCGAGAAGGGTGCGCTGAGGGCCGAGGCGTTGAAAAGGCTCGCAGTCTGCGCGGCCGCGGCCTGAAGGAGCTTCGGCAGCGCATCGAGGGCGCTGATGCGCGAGGCGTCGCGGATGTCGCGCTGGATGATCGAGTCGAGATACGCGCGGTGCCACGCGGCGCGCCGGGGCGCGGTGCGACGCGTCAATGCCGGCGGAAATCCCCCTGCCAGCACGCGGGCTGTCAGGCCGCTCCCCAATCTCTCGGTGCCTTTCGCGCTGAAGCCCTTGCCCAGCAGGCGATCCAGGAAGGCGGGTTTCCGGCGTGCCAATTCCGCTTGGCTCAGCGGGTGGAGCCGGATGATCTCGATCCGCCCGGCGAGAGAATCGGAGAGCCGGGGGAGCAGCAGCACATTGGCCGATCCGGTCAGGATGAAACGGCCCGGCTTGCGATCCCGATCGACGGCGGTCTTGATGACCGCGAAGAGCTGCGGGACGCGCTGCACTTCGTCGAGGACCACCTTCGGCGGCAGCTCGGCGACGAAGCCCACCGGGTCGCTGTCGGCCGCCGCGCGGGTGGGCGGATCGTCGAAGTTGTAGTAGGCGTACCCCGCCGGGTCGCCGACCATCCGCGCCAGCGTGGTCTTGCCGCACTGGCGCGGGCCATGGACGAGCACCACCGGCGAGTCGGCCAGCGCCGCGGTCAGGCGCTGGCGAGCGAAGCGGGGATAGAGGCCGTCAGCCACCGGCTGAATGTACGCCGGGCCATCGGCTGATTGCAACCTTTATGTTCGGCTGATCGTCAGGTTGGCTACCGGCTGATTGTCAGGTTCCGACCCGGCCAGTCGTCAGGCTGCGAGCCCCGGGTTCAGGCGGACGTTGGGCCGGACGTTGCGGCGCACGTTCAAGCGGTCGTTGCGGCGAATGTAGGGGCGAATGATTATTCGCCCCTACGCCGGCCGGGTCCGGACCGATGATCCACAGGATTCCGTGAATGTGATTTGGCATCACCACGAATTCGTCGCAGGAAACGTCAGGAAAATGGTCGGGGATGGCCCGCCAGCACTGGGTAGCCACCTGTCCGACAGCGTTCAGGCGCATCTGCCCGTCGCTGATGGTCCCGAACAGGCAGGCGCGCTGATGAGTACAAACAGTGACGAAATAGATGCCAGCCTGAGCGTAATCGTAACCCTTGAGCCGGATGGAGCGGCGGCGATGGCGTTCGGGGTCGTATCTCAAAGCCCTCGTTCCTTCAGGAGACGTTCCGCGTCCCTCACCCGCAACACCCGAAGATGAACTTCGGCAGCAGCGCACCGCGCAACCGCCGAGCCAGCACCACCTCGCTGTAGTCCGCTCGCTCGGCACCGCGGGTGTCGGGCGCGAGGTCAGGGCCGTGACCAGTCTGCCAGCCGGTGGCTTTGAGCCAGGCCAGGGCAGCTTCTTTGACGACTGATTCGGCGAAGGCAGGTGAATTCACGCCGCCAACTCCTCACGTACACTCTCGCGCTCGCTCCACGCCACCGGGCGCACGTTATAACTCCGCAGCGCGTCGATTACGCTAGACGACACGGGCTGCTCGCTGTCGTTCAGCAGCGCATAGGCGCGCGAGTCGGCCGATCGGACCTCCTTCGTGTCCACCCATGACAGCACGACCGCTTGCGCAGTGTCGCGGCTCGGCCTGTTGATCGTCTGAATAATGCGCTCGGGCTGCTGTCGAGACTTCGGAATCACGAAGTCGAACAGGTGGTCGTATCCTGTCTTCCCCGTAAACTTCACCTTTGGCGTGTACCGGATGTCGTGAACATCCAGCCATGCGATCACATCCTCATAGAACAGGCTCGTGACCATCGGCACGGCGAGATAGAACATATCGTTCACGGCGAGTATCGCCTGTAGCAGGTTGTGCTTGCGCAGCGCGAAGTTGTCGGGCGACGCATGGACTTGCAGCGCTTTGCCATCCAACTGCACGCCAAAGCCGTTCAGCGTCATCTTCAGGAGATCCTGCCGCCTGCGGCTCTCGAGCTTGCAGCCGGTCTGCTCCAGATCGTCGATCGTGTATCCGTCGTCGGTGAGCACGAACCCGCCATTCGCCCGTTTGGCGTAGATCTGAACATAGTCGTTGTGACGGTCGAGGTACGGCGTCGTGATCTCCACCCACTCATCGACCTGGCGCATCACGCTCTTGTCCTTGAGCCAGGCGTGGTACGCGTCCATTAGTCGCTGGATGTCTTGAATCATGTGAAAAGCCCTCGTTCGATCTGCGGTGGCGGCGTGACATTGCAGTAGCGCAGGAAATCCTCGAGCGTCGTCCACACGTCCGCAACGTTGCGGAAGTGCTCCATCGGGATGGCGCTAGCCCACTTGTCGCCATAGCCCTCGCGATACACGTGAAGATGCGGTGCCGCGATCTCGGTGTCGTCCGGATTGCGATGCGGCGCACCCCCCAGATCGAGTCGGACGAGGACGACAACCTGTCTGCCCCGGTTCTGCATCTTCACCTTGAGCAGGTCGATGCGTCCCCGACTGAGGTCCAACAGGAACTGTTCTCGGCGATCGGGCGATTGGAGCGGCAGTACGACCGACTGGCCATCCATCGGGAAGTCGACGCGCTCGTCGCTCACGCGGTGCTTCTCCATCGCAATGAGGGCGTCGGCCTCGGCCTGTGTCAGGTTGATCTCTGCCATCACATCGCGCTTCCGATGATACTCTCCGCGTCGTCAACCCGTAGCTCGCCGGAGATGAGTTTGGGCAGCAGCGTGTCACGTAGGGCGGCGAGGTTGAGGGATTCGCGCTGAAGGCCACGCAGCCTGCGGAACGTCGGCCACACCATGTGGCGAAATGCTTCGTGCTCTTTCTCGGAGGGCACAATCACAGGGATTGTCCTGACGTTGGCCGAGTTCACTGCAATCGCGATTGATGACGTACTTCCCAGAGACTCGTACTCGAATTGCCGCAGGTAGGAAAACGTGAAAGGAGCCGACAAATACGTTCCGTCGCGGGGCAAGAAGTGCGCTATGGCCTCATTGGAAAGCATTTCACCATCGGTAATCGCAACTCTCCCCACTGTAAGCTTAAAACTTAGCACAACGGCACCATCAGGAATCCGCCGCACGCGGAATCGATCAACCGCAGCCGAGGTCAGGTATTCGCTGACCTCAGAAATGAAAACTCCCGCTTGCCCTAGGTCCTTGATGGACATCCAAGGCACATCCTGCGGATCAGTCGAGAACCAATGATGTTCCTTACGGGGCGGGGTCTTTCCAATGGCAACCTCGAAGAGACTCCCGGCTGGAACCACCTCCCAGCCCTCCGGGATGTCGCCGAGTTCGGAGACGACGAGGCGGGCGGGGAAGAGGTCGTAGAGGTGGGCGGGCAGGCCGGGCAGCGACTGGCCGCGCCGCCAGCTCCCTTCGGCTTTGGCGCGGACGGGGTCGAAGTCCACGAACCACGACTTGAAGAGCGCCCGCGCCATCGCCTCCAGCGTCTCGCTCATCCGCCGGTTCAGTTCGATCTTGTCGTCCAGCGTGCCGAGGATGTGGGCGATGGCGCGTTGTTCGGGAAGAGGCGGGGTGAGCAGGGGAATCCGGTTCATATTCCCCTGGGTCAGCTTTGGCATCGTCGAACCCGTCAGGTATCCAGTGATGTCCGTCACCGCGAGCGAGTACATGAGAAAGCGCGTATCGGCTTCGTCGTTGCCACGCACGATGTGCGCATGGTTGTTCACCCAGAACTTGCCGCGCGCCAAGAAGGCGATAGAGGTTGTTCGTGTGCGCAAGTTCTCGCCGTCCTCAGCAATCAGCAGGTACTCACCGTCAAACAGGTACCCATCAACATGGTCGACGACGCCCGACGCGCCGTAGTATGGGTATGGGCCAATCCGACGGTCGGCCTCCTTCACCGGAACACGGACGCTGTCGAAGTTCTCGGTTAGCTCGCCGAGGGTTCGGTTTCGCCACTCACCTCCCATACCCCAGCTCCTTCAGGTTGGCGGCGATGGTGGTGTCGTCCATCCCGGTCATCACGCCTTCCTCCCGCGCTTTCTCACCGTCGGCCGGTTCGTGCCCGACAGTTCGGCCTCGATCTCCTCCACCGTTGGCAACGCCGATCGCACGCTGGCTGGGAGGGCGCGGGTCAGTTCGTACGTCGAGACGCCGATCGGCTGGTCGATGCCCTTGAAGCTGTACTCCGCAAGGAGGCGATCTTTCGTCTGGCAGAGGATGAGGCCGATCGTGGGTGCGTCCTCCGGGCGCTTCAGGCGATCGTTGACGACGTTGCAGTAGAAGTTGAGCTTCCCGGCGTACTCCGGCTTAAACTTGCCTTTCTTCAGGTCGATGACGACGAAAGCCCGCAGTCGCAAGTGATAGAAGAGTAGGTCGACGTAGAAATCCTCGTCGCCGACGTCAAGGCGAACCTGTCGGCCGACGAATGCGAACCCCTGGCCGAGCTCCAGCAGGAACTTTTCGAGTTGGCGGACCAACTCGGTCTCGAGCTCACGCTCATGGTACGGCTCGGCGAGCGTGAGGAAGTCGAAGATGTAGGGATCCTTGAGCGTCTGCTGGACGAGGTCGGAATCGGGCGCGGGCAGGGTCGCCGCGAAGTTCGAGATGGCCTTGCCGTGGCGGGCGTGAGCGCGCGCGTCGATCTGGAGCGCAAGGACGTTGCGGCTCCAGCCGTTGGCGAGCGCCTGCTCCATGTACCACCGACGCGTGGAGAAGTCCTTCACCTTCTCCATCAGGATGACGTGGTGTGCCCAGGGCACCAGCCAGAGGAGGGCCTCCGGCTCCTGGGTAAGGTTCGCTTGCACGGCCCGAACCGGTGATTTCGCCACTGCTTGTGGCACTTCTGGGCGCGTCGGCAATTTCGCCACCAGCGGTGGCGAAAACTCCGCAGGGTCCGGGTACGCCCGATAGAAGGCAATCATCCGGTCGATGTTCCGCTCCGAGAACCCCTTCACCTCCGGTAGCTCGTTCTTCAGTTCCAGCGCCAGCCTGGGGATGACCGCGGCCCCCCAGCCCTCCTGTTGCTGTCGTTGGTCGACCAGGCGGCCGATGTCCCAGTAGAGGCGCACCAGCTCGGCGTTGACGCTCAGCATCGCCCGGGTCCGGGCGGCCTGAATCCGTCCCTTCACGTCAGCCAGCAGGGCGGTGAAGCCGGCTGGAGCGATGGCCGCCTTCCGAGGCGTCCTACCCGCCATACCCAAGCTCCTTCAGGTTGGCGGCGATGGCGGCGTCGAGCTTCCCGGCCTTGGCCCGCCGGCAGACTGCCCCGGACGCGAAATGCACGCACCGCATCGATAAATGCACGCGCGCGGTTTTCTGCCGTACGGTGCGGAAGGATTTGAGCGGATAAGGGCGGCTTATGAGCGCGCTCATATCTTCTGGCCCCGCTCATACCACGCACCCTTGCGCTCACCGTGGCGCAGCAGGCGTCCTTCCACCGTCAGTCGACCCAGGAGACGCGACGCCTGGTAGGGGCCGATCCGGCACAGCTCGGCTACTTCGCGCCGCGTGATCCGGCCGTGCTTTTCCACGTACTGCAGCACCATCTGTT
>JAAYVZ010000005.1 GCA_012516935.1 Holophagae bacterium | reverse complement strand
CCGCGAGGGCGAGCCGCTCGGCGAGCTCGAGCCGCTCCCCGATGCGCCCCGCCTCGAGCGCGGCCTGGCGCGGTGGAAGGTTGAGAAAGCTCGACATGTCCAGCGCCTCGTTGACCAGGGCACGGGCCACAGCCAGCCTCGCCCTCGCCGAGTCGGGCTCCTGTTGAATCGCGATCGCGAGCTCGGGCTGCCTGTGGTCGAGACCGGTGGACGCGAGCAGGCTGCGCAGCGAGCTGGCCTCAGCCGCCCGCCACACCTCTTCTCGCACCGACAGGCCGAGAAGGACCACCGCCCCCAGGCCGCACGCAACCCTGGTCAGCGGGCTGTTGCGCCGACGTGGCCTGGTGGGCGCCGCAACGCCATCCCCGGTCACCTCGCGGACTCCTCCGGACCCAACATGCGGTGGGTGCCGTCGCAGCGCTCGCCGCGGCGCGACCGCTTGCAACCGCACCAGGCCACTTTGCCCCTCGCCTCGATGCGTACCTCCTTCGGCACGAAGGGAGTGCCGACGTGTGACCCGTCGCAGAACGGCTGCGTCCGCGACCGCCCGCAGGCACACCACCAGTACGTCCCGGGCTCCATCTCCAGCGTGTACGGCCCACGCTGCGCGATCACCGGCTCCTCGCTCATCGTCTTTTTCCTCCCTGGCAGCGGGCGACGCCCAGGCGGCAGACGACGGGCCACGGGCCCCGCTTGTCAGGCATGGATCTCCACCACGTCCCGATCCCGCAGCTCGAAGTCCCGCGCCACTCGCTGCCCGTCGAGCCGGCCGCCCCACACCCGGGCGAACTGCAGCTTGTCGGCAATCTCACGGTGAATGTGCCCAGCGAGGTCGAGCAGCGTCGCGCCCTCGGGGATCACGAACGGCTCCTTCATGTCGGCCGGCTTGCCCGGTGGCTTCGAGTACACGCGCACGAGCTGCAACCGTTTCCACAGCGCCACTTTGAGCGCTTCGAAGCCGAGGTGCTTGAGACCCGACACCCGCACGAGCGGAAACTCGGCGTACATCTCCTCCAGAACCTCGAGATCCTCGTCGCGAGCCAGATCCACCTTGTTGATCGAGACCAGCGTCGGCAGCGGCGTATCGCGCGGATCGGCATCGATCGGCAGCTCACCGACGAGCGGGATGCGCTGGGCGGCCAGCCGCTCCCGCACGACCTCCACGTCCTCCGGTACCGCGGTCGAGGTGGGATCCACGACGAGGATAGCGGCATCGGCCCCACGTACCACGCCCGGTAGCCAGGGGTCGAGGTGCTCGGCCGCCACCGGCGGCAAATCGACGAGCTGGATCTGCACATCCTCGAAATACATGATCCCGGGCTGTGGGCGGGTGGTCGTGAACGGGTAGTCAGCGATGGCCGGCTCGGCCCGGGTCAGTGCTGCGAGGAGCTGAGACTTGCCACAGTTGGGCGGCCCCAAGAGCACAACCTGGGCCGCCCCCTCCGGCTCGACCTTGATGGCGTGCCCGTGCTTGTGGCCACGCGTCTCCTCCTCGTGGCGGAGGCGGGCGAGCCGGCGCTTGAGCTCGGCCTGCATCTTCTCCGTCCCCTTGTGCTTGGGGATGGTCGCCAGCATCTCCTCGAGCACCTGCCGTCTCTCCTCTGGCGTGCGCGCCGCCCTGAGCTTGGCCTCGGCTCCACGATACTGCGGGGTCAGGTTCGCCGGCATGCATCCAGATTGTAGACTGCCGGCTGTGAGAGGCAACCACCAGCAGCAGCCCGGGCTGACCTGCCAGGTCGGCGACACCACCCCTTCCCTCCCCCTGCCGAACTCGCGTCCTCCCGACGGGCGAGGTTGTGCTCCTCGGGCTGGGAGCTGGGGGACGCACGCCGTGGCGTTCATTGGCGTCGCGCTCGCCATCGGTTATCTGGGGCTGGCGGTCTTCGCCCCCACGCTGCTGCTCGCGGCGCTACCGGTCGCGATGGGAGCGGGCTGCGCTTTGGCTGCCAGCCGACGCTCACGCCGCAGGGGGGCCACACTATTCACCGTGTGGCTCGCCGTCGGCCTGGTTGGAGCTTGGTGGTGGCGCTCCCACCCGGCGACCGGGCTGGGGTGGGTGATCGCGATGCTCTTCCTTTTGCCGCTGCCGATCGTGCCCTGGCTGTATGCGGCCTGGTTTGGGGAGCGGTCGTGACGGTTCTCGTCGTGGTGCTGCTGGCGGCTGCCGGGCTCGCCGTTTGGGCGGTCGGCAAGGCGCGCGAGGCGAACGAGTACTTCGCCGCCGGGCACCGCGCCGGTCCGTGGCTTGCTGGGCTCGCCGGCACCGCCGCGGCTGTCTCCGGGTTCACCTTCGTGGGTGGCCCAGGGTTGTTCCTCGTCGCCGGAGTCGGATCGCTCTGGCTCATTCTCTCGGCACCGTTCACCGGGGCGCTGCAGTGCTGGGTGGTCGGTGAGCGGGTGGTCGAGGACCGTCCCGATCGACCCATCACCGTCCCGGAGCTACTGCAACACCAGCTCGGCGGGAGGTCCGTCAGGGCGGTGGCAGCCGTCGCCGTGCTCGTTGGATGCGTTGCCTCCCTGGCTGTGCAGGCGCGGGCCGCCGCCGTGCTCGGCGAGACGTTCCTGCGGCTCGACGGCTGGCTGACCGCCGCGATCGTGATGCTCGCCATCACGACCTACACGGCGGCCGGGGGGATGCGGGCAGGGCTGCTCGCCGACGCCGTTCAGGGCGGTGTCATGGCGTTGGTCGCTGTGGGGCTGGCCGGTGCCGCGCTGGCCGCTGCCGGCGGCCCGCTGGCCGCCATCGACACCCTGACCGCCAAGCGCCCCGAGCTCCTCGGCGCCTTCGGCTCGTTCGAGCCCGGTCGGGCAGCTTCGCTGTACCTCCTGTTCGCTCTCGGCCCCCTGGCCCAGCCGCACTACGTTCAGAAATTCTTCTTCTTGCGGCGGCGGACCGACCTGAGGCAGCTCCCGGCCGTGCTGACCGGCGCCTTGGCAGCGATGCTGGCGCTCTGGTTCGGTGTGGGGCTGGCCGGTACCGCCCTGCAGGCCGAGGGCCGGATCACGGTGAACCGGCCCGACGAGCTGGCGCCGCACGTCATGACACTGCTCGGTCCCTGGGCGGTGCTCCTGGCCGGGGTCGCGGTGCTGGCGGCGATGATGTCCACGGCAGCGTCGTTTCTCAACCTGGCGGCAGCAGCCGTCACGCGCGACCTACCGGCAGCCGCCGGCCGGGCGTCGTCCGGCGTCGGCACGGCTCGCTGGGTCACCGTCGCCACCGCGGCTGCCGCAACCGTCCTCGGGGTCGGCAGCGATCGGGCCGTGGCGTGGCTCGGGATCGCCGGCTGGGGGTTTTTCACCGCGGCGTTGCTGCCGGTGGTGGCGCTCGGGCTCGCCTGGCCTTTGTGCCGACCCGCTCCCGCCGCCGCCGCGATAGCTGCGGGCGCACTCGTGGATCTCGTCCTCGAGCTCAGCCGCGCCCATCTCCCGGCGGCTGTTGAGCCGGGGCTCGCCGGAGCCGCTGCCGGGGCTCTCGTGCTCGTGGTCGGGAGCTTCTGCTCTCGACTCGCTGGCCCGACCACGGCGTCACTGGCGCGCACTGCTCGATCACCTCGCCGGTGAAGCGACGTCGCCGAACCCTCGGGCTCGGGCCGGTCATGCCGAGAGCACGTGGAGGAGCCGCTTCACGAGGCGGAACAGCTCGTCTCCGAGGTCCACGACCTCCCGGCGACGTTCGGCCGCCTGCTCGCGCTCCAGACGCATCAGGGCCTGCACGGCGTCGAGCACCTCGGGCCCAGCACCGGCCCCACCCAGGCGTCGCGCCGCCTCGGCCAGGCGGGCACGCGCCACGACCGCGTCCTGATGTGCCCCCAGGCAATCCTGAAGCGCGACGAACGTCTTGATGTGGCTTTTGAGGTCAACGTCGAGAATGTCGACGAAGAACTCGAGGGCGTAGCGGGCGCGCTTGCCGGCGATACGGATCGCGTGCAGCTCGCCGGCGGTCAGCAACTCGATCCTCCGGCGCCGCCAACGGTACAGCCGGCGGAGCTCGCGCCCGATCCGGGCTGGCGCCAGCGTGCGGGCCGATCCGTCTGCCGTGTACTCGCTGCCGTCGGCCTCGACCCCCTCGGGAAGGGACCGCAGCTCGGCGACCAGCCGCGTGAACCGCTCCGATCGCAGCGCCTCGGCGAGCCGATCCCGTGCCTGGCGACGATCCTCGGCCAGCAGCGCCAGCAGCGGCCGCTGCGTCACCGCCGCCACCTGCAGCTCCTGCAGGTGGCGGCGAACTCGCGGCTCGAAGACGTCGAGGTCCCGCACCGCACCCGACAGGCTGCCCAGCCAGCGCAGCTCGTCCCGCCACCCCGCCACCTGGCTGGCCGAAAGCGTCGTTCCGAGCAGCCGAAGCGCGGCGCGAGCCCGACGCGCCGCCACCCGCAGGTCGTGCAGCTTCTCGGGATCGCGCCCTGCGAGCGTACCGGCCACCTGCCGCCGGATCAGGGACGCCTGGCGGGCGACAATCTTGCGGGTCACGAGCGCGAGCGAGTCGGTGGCGGTTGCCTGCAGCTCGGGTGCCCCAAGCCGAGGGTGCGAACGCTCGCCACGACACCGCCGGATCGTCAGGTGCTCTGAAACACCGCCTTTCCGCCCGGCGGTCACGGCGGCGACTCGCGATCCAACTCGTCGCACAACTCGTCCAGCAAGCTCTTCAAGCGTACGAGGTCCTTGACTCGACCCTTCTTCGAGCTGACCCTGGCCCGCGTGATCTCGTCGCCCATGTCCTCGGCCAGCGACGGCGGCAGGGCGGGGTCCGCGGCCGCCTGCTCGAGGCGCTCGAGGCGCGCCACCAGGCGGCTGCGCACCCGGGCGAGCACCTCCTCCAGCGACGTACGCAGCATTCCAAGGTGCGCCCGCAGCTCGGCCACCGCAGGCGGGAGACGTGTCGGTTCCGGCCGCTCAGGGGTTTTGGACAGCAGGGCAGGATCGGTGCGAGACGCACCGACGCGCCGGCGGCGACCGGGCGATAGCGGCTGGTTTCGCGGCTCGACCATAGACAGCCTCCTCCGAGTCTATCAAGCCCCCGACCCGCATCCGCAGGCCCTGAACGCGGGCAAACGGCTCGGCCTTCGCCGGTAGCCCTTGCTGCGGGCCGGCGACGGTGATCCAGGTCACCGGTCCCCTGCCCGCCTCGTGAGGTAGCGTGGCCCGACGACGGGGGGGGACCAGATGCGACGTACGTGGAGCTCACCAGGGCTGGGGTTGCTACTCGTGGTGGCCGGGACCGTGGCGCTCGCCAGGCTGCCGGGCCCGGCTCCCTCGCTCGCGGCCGCGGACCATGCCGTCTACACCGATGCGCTGGGGTCGGGGTGGGCCAACTGGTCGTGGGGCACTTCGGTCAATCTCGCGAACCAGAGCCCGGTGCACCAGGGCACGGCGTCGATCGCCGCCACCTACACGGCCGCCTGGGCCGGCGTGTACCTGCACGTGTCGCCGTCGCTGTCCGGCGGCGACTGGGCGAGCCTGCGCTTTTTCGTCCACGGCGGCTCCGCCGGCGGCCAGCACATCAACCTCGTCGCCTACGATGGGTCGGGTGGTGCCGGCCCGGCCGTCGCGGTCACCCCACCTCAGGCGGGCGCCTGGACCGAGGTCAGCGTGTCGCTCGCCGACCTGGGCGACCCGACCGCGATCTCGGGCCTGGTGTGGCAGGACTCCCTCGGTGCGCCACAACCCACCTTCTACCTCGACGACATCACGCTCGTCGGCGTCTCCGGCACGCCTACGCCGACCGCTCCACCCGGGCAAGGACCGGCGCTCTCGGTCGACGCGGCGGCGGCGCGCCACCCGATCAGCCCGGACATCTACGGCATGAACTTCGCTCCCGAAGCGCTCGCGCAGGAGCTGCGGCTGCCACTGCGCCGCTGGGGCGGCAACTCGACCTCGCGCTTCAACTACCTATACGACACCAACAACACCGGCATGGACTGGTACTACGAGAACATCCCCCAGGACAACGACCACCCCGAGCTGCTCCCGCACGGCAACACCGTGGACCGTTTCGTCGAGCAGGACCGGCGCACCTCCAGCCGCTCCCTCATCACCGTGCCGCTGCTCGGCTACGTGGCCAAGCGGCGGACGGCGGGGCACCCGTACGACTGCGGCTTCAAGGTTTCACTCTACGGTCCGCAGCAGTCCGTCGACCCCTGGGACACCGACTGTGGTAACGGCCTGCGCACCGACGGGACGCCGATCACGGGCAACGACCCGCTCGACACCTCGACCGCCAACAGCGCCGCGTTCGTGCAGGGCTACGTGAGCCACCTCGTGAGCCGCTTCGGCACCGCAGCCAACGGCGGCGTCGCGTACTACAACCTCGACAACGAGCCGATGCTCTGGTACGACACCCACCGCGACGTTCACCCCGACCCGACGAGCTACGACGAGATACGCGACCGCACCCTCACCTACGGCGCGGCGGTGAAGGCCGCCGACCCGACGGCGAAGACGCTCGGTCCCGTGGTGTGGGGGTGGACGGCGTACTTCTGGTCGGCGCTCGACCGGGAGTCCGGCGGCAACTGGTGGGAACACCCGCAAGACCGGCTAGCGCACGGCGACGTGCCGTTCATCGACTGGTACCTCGGGCAGATGGCGGCCCACGAGCAGCAGCACGGCCAGCGCATCCTCGACCTGCTCGACGTCCACTTCTACCCGCCCGGCGTGGCGTTATCCCCGGCCGGCAACGCGGCGACCCAGGCGCTGCGGCTGCGCTCCACACGGCTGCTGTGGGACACGACCTACAGCGAGGAGAGCTGGATCGGCCAGCCGGTGTACCTCGTCCCGCGCCTCAAGCAGTGGACGGCCGACCACTACCCGGGCACCGGCACCGCGATCACCGAGTACAACTGGGGCGCGCTCGACCACATCAACGGCGCGCTCGCCCAGGCCGACGTGCTGGGCATCTTCGGCCGTGAGGGGCTCGACGTGGCGACGCTGTGGGGGCCACCCGCGGCCGGTCAGCCCGGGGCGTTCGCTTTCAAGATCTTCCGCAACTACGACTCGGCCGGCGCCACCTTCGGCGAGACCTCGGTCCGAGCGTCCTCGGCGGACCAGGACGTGCTCTCCGTGTACGCCGCCCAACGCACCGTCGACGGCGCGCTCACCGTCGTGGTGATCAACAAGACCGCTGGCTCCCTCACGAGCCAGGTCGCGCTGGGCGGCTTCGCGCCCGCGGGCACGGCGCAGGTCTGGCGCTACTCGCCGGCCAACCTCTCGGCCATCGTCCAGGACGCCAACCTCGTGGTCGGTCCGACGTTTTCTACCACCTTCCCGGCGCGCTCGATCACCCTGCTCGTGATCCCCGGCGATCTCGACGACCACCTCCGCCCCGCGGCCGTCGCCGTCGATGTCCAAAGCTACAGCGCCGGCAGCTCCGACGCCAACGGCGTGCTGGAGCCCGGCGAGGACGTCGTCCTGGCCCCGAGCTGGCAGAACATCGG
>JAAYVZ010000043.1 GCA_012516935.1 Holophagae bacterium | reverse complement strand
GGACAGAGAAAGGAGAACCAACGACTACAACCACAACCCTGCTGAGCTACACTTAGACCCGCCAGGGTGGGTCAGTTTCCAAACGTTGCCCTGGGTCAAAATCCGACCGTTGCTAACAGTGATTGACGGCTATCCCGATCCGTGTGTTCGCTATTGCACTCTCGTACACGAGTGGTATCACCACACGGATACGAGGCCGTTCAGAGGGAGCGACCTCCTGAATGACTCCTTCTTCGAACGGGGCGCATACCGGTGGGGTGCTCAGTGCTTGCGCACCTTCCTATGAGCCTTCGGCGTGTACTTCTTGCGACTACGCTCGGCGCCAGTGTGGCTGTCGCTGTGTCCTGCAAGCCACCGCATGCGCGACATCCCGAAACCAAACCCCGGAGTACTGCCGTGCCGGCGCTCCTGACGACGCGGGAACTCGAGGAGTGGACAAGCCTCCTGCAGCGTGGCTTGAGCCGTAGGGCAGAAGACAGGGAGCACATCCAGGCTGCCACAGCAAGTAAGGCGAACCGCTGGGTGGCGGCGCTTGCGTCAGTCTTGCTGGAGGAGTGGGAGCTGGACAGCGAGAGTCTCAGGTTCCCGAGGCCCGTTCTGCCGATGGAAGCACTGCGGCTCGAGGAGGGGAAAAGCACCGTCACGTCCGCCATGGTGGTAGCGGAGGCTGTGGTCGGCTCAGATGGCCTCGTGTCCACCACCTCGCTCGTCAAGTCGAGCGGTGACACAAGAATCGATACGCAGGTCCTGGAGCGCTTGCGTAGGATGCTGTTCCGGCCAGCTCGGAGGAGCTACTCGTACAAGAGCGAGACCTATGTCGCCATCCTCCGCCTCAATTTCGGCCCGTGATGAAACCCGCGTTCGACATTTGTGGGGGGTTCTGGGCAGGAAAGAAAGGCACCACGTATCCCATATCGTTCATTTCGAGCGGTAGTTGCTCTCTGACAGGCAGTTGCGTCCGGCATCCTCTACCTTGCTTGGCGCTCGCGTCCGACACCTGCTGTGCTTGACAAGAGCTGGGACGGATGCATACTGATGACATGCGTGTCCCGCGTCAGGTTTCTGGCGCGAATGTTTGTCCCGGGGAGCCAGTCGGCTCCCCGCATTGCTGTCTGGAGGCGGCTAGCGGGTCAGGATCTTCGTCGACTTCTGGAACTTCCAGCTCACCTGGACGGAACGCAGCGCCGGGCTGAAGTGTGACTGGACCAAGCTCGCCTCGGTGCTCTGCCAGGAGGCGTCCAGCGTGCTTTCGGGCGCCAACCTGGCAGGGCTCTCCCTGGAGGAAACGCGGGTCTACGCAGGGTACGAGGCCGGCCGGGAGAATAATCTGAAGTGCTGGCTTCACAACTTCCTGGACAGGCAGCCGGGCATCCGGGTGTTCACATCCGAGCGGCACTGGAGAGAGAACCCGGTGCACTGCCGATCGTGCAACGCTGAGCATCACGACTGCCCGTCCTGCCACGCTCCCTTCGGCCGGGCGGCTGAGAAGACAACTGACGCGAGAATCGTCACCGACCTCATCGGGCTGGCTTGGGAAGACGCCTATGACGCTGCCATCCTCGTGTCGGCTGACAAGGACTTCATCCCCGCGGTGGAGCATCTCCAGACAAAGAACTACAAGGTCATCAACGCTGCCTGGCGGGGTATCGGTCATGAGCTGGCGAAGGTCTGCTGGGCATCGTTCGAGATCGACCGGCTGATCCCTACGCTTGTGCGAGTGAAGTAGGAAGGTACCGCGCATCCCATATCGTTCGTTTCGAGCGGCAGTTGTTCTCTGACAGGCAGCTGCATCCGGCACCCTCTGCCTTGCTTGGCGCTCGCGTCCGACATCGGTGACGTACGCGTACACGAACGGCTGCCAGACCACGGTCACCGACCCCGTGGGCCGGGCGACCCACCATGCGCCGCTCAACGGGCGGTCGGGCCCCTGCTGGCGGAGATCGAGGACGCGTGGGTGCGGACGGTCTCGACCATGGCGCACGGGACAACCCGCTGCTTGCCAGGAATCGGCATGGCAGCCGACTGGCACCTCGTCGCTGGCTCGAATTCGCCAGGCTCGTCGTTGCACCGCTCGCGCGGCGTAGAATGAGGTCATGGACACGAGCATCCCGGTTGCCGACGAGCCGCTCAGGGCGCTCATCGCAGAGTATCGGGAAAGGTGCCTGTGGTTCCTGCGCCCCGACTACTACCCCGTCACACCTGACGAGGTCTTGCGTGTGCTCGACTACATCCAGAGGCACGGCGACCGCGAAGCATTTCGCCGTGCGGACGAGGTGAGGCGATGCCTCTTTCCCCCTACCAGCGCGACGTCTGCCGTCTCCTAGCCCGCAACCGCATCGCCAGCGGTGAGAGCTACGTCGCCGGGGGAGCTGCACTCAACGAGCTGCTGCGGTCGCAGCGCCTGTCGAGGGATCTCGATCTGTTCCACGACTCCGAGGAGGCGCTTGCATTCTCGTGGAGCGCCGACCGGACCGCACTGGTGGAGGCCGGGTACGAGGTGAGGACCACTCGCGAACGGCCGACGTTCGTGGAGGCCGTGGTGCGGCGGAGCGGCGAGTCGGTCGTCATTCAGTGGGCCCAGGACAGCGCGTTCCGGTTCTTCCCGCTCGTCAGCCACGAAGAGCTCGGGCTCGTCCTGCACCCGTTCGACCTCGCAACCAGCAAGGTATTGGCGCTCGTGGGCAGAGTGGAGCCGCGTGACTTCATCGACACCCTGGCCTGCGATCGCGAGGTTCAGCCGTTCGGCTACCTCGCCTGGGCGGCGAGCGGAAAGGACCCGGGGTTCAGCCCTGCCGCGATCCTCGAGCACGCGGCCCGTACGGTCCGCTACACCGACCTCGAGCTGGCAGGGCTCGACTTCGAGGGTGCTCCTCCGCGTGCGGCCGAGCTCTCGGCGGTCTGGCGAGCCTCGCTGGCGCGCGCCAACGGCATCATTGGGTTGCTTCCTGGAGAGCACGTCGGGACGGCGGTGCTCACCGCCAGCGGCGACCTCTTCCGCGGCGACAACGACGCTCTTCGCAGCGCGTTGGCCGATGGCGAGCTGGTTTTCCACCCGGGTCGGATCCGCGGCGCGTTTCCCCGCGTGACACCGATGCCCACATAGCACCTAGGTAGGAAAGACACCGCCAGGAGCCTGTCGGAGAAAGCGGCAGCCCCTCCCCGTTT
Organism: Holophagae bacterium; assembly: GCA_012516935.1. GTDB lineage: Bacteria > Acidobacteriota > Thermoanaerobaculia > Thermoanaerobaculales > Thermoanaerobaculaceae > JAAYVZ01. The sequence continues at coordinate 259 of JAAYVZ010000043.1, read as the reverse complement.
CTGATGGGCACCATGTACCACGACTCATGCATTCTGGACGGCCGTTGGCCGCTATCGCGCTGATGGCAATGTGTTTTGACCGCGTCAGCAGGCTGACCGGTATCCCGTACCCCACCGGGCAGCATCGTCTGACCGCCTCGCCAGGTTGCTGGTACCACCCGCGTTCGACAGTTGCTAGACAGGCGCTGGCATAGAACGATCGACACCGCAGAAGGTTGCGGTTGAGATCGCTGGTTTTCGCGTGTTACTAGGCGGCGGG
>JAAYVZ010000004.1 GCA_012516935.1 Holophagae bacterium | reverse complement strand
GCCCTCACACGCCTCCGCCCCTCCCCGACCCAGGTCCGACCTACCCTCCGTGGGGTGACTCCCCAACGCCCCCTCCGCAAACCCCAAGTACTTCAACACCCCCGGACAGCGCTACGACCTCAACCTCACACGGTTTCCGCCACCCACCCACCCGGCCGAAGCTCGGCGCCGAGGGTCGGCTCTCTCCTGGGTCCCAACCTGGTTTCATGAGGACCAGCCCACGAACTGCCGTGGCCGGCCGACGCGATACGAAGCCGACTGTATGGCTTTCGTTGTCCAGCGCGCCACGGCGTTCGCCTCGATGCGCCGTCGGCTCGCTCAGCCGCGATACGTCACACCTTTGACGCCGCCTCGGACCGCACAGCTCGCGCAGGGGTGCAGGCCGGGCGTGCGGTCGTGGACATCGGTGCGGCGCGGACTGGAAGCGTCCCGGCTGAGGGCGTCAGCGAGCGGAAAGCACGCGGCCCGCCGGTCGCCCGGCGGGCCGCTCCCTGTCCTTTGGTGGTCTGGCTATCTCGCGGGGAGTGGTACCAGCTCGGGGTGGACCTCGACGACGTACCGCTTCCGAAGCTCTTCGACGATACCGGAGATGTGGCTGCGATAGCGCTCCTCTTCTTCGCGGAAGCGGAGCTCCTCGACGACCTCCGGGAAGGGTTTGAAGCCCGGCTCGACCCGCGTCCGGAGGCGGACCACGTGGATCCCGGCAGCGCTGCGGAACGGCTCGCTCACCTCACCGGGCTTGAGGCGGGACACCACCTGGGCGACCTCCTGGCGCAGATCGGGGACAGCGACCAGCCCCAGGTCCCCGCCGGTCGCACGTCCGGCCTCTTCCTCCGCTTTGACGAGGGCGAGGAAATCGCCGGTGGTGCGGGCGGCAGCGGCGAGCCGGCGGGCTGCCGCGAGCCCCCGCTCCTCGTCGCCAGCGTCGCTGCCGACGGTGAAGATGACGTGCTCCAGGTGGACTCTCTCGGGAAGCCGGTACCTTTCTAGCTCGCTGGAGTACCGGCGCTTGAGCTCCTCCTCGGTGACGGCGGGGTGGTGGACCTCGCGGCTCAGGAGCCGATTCACCACGATGTTGTCATGAACGCGGGCGCGGAGCTGGTCACGGGTCATACCCATGTTCTGCAACGACTCCTCGAACGCCTGCTCGTCGAGCACATGGTTCTGCTCGCGAAGGCGAGCGATGGCGCCGTCGACCTCTTGCGCGTCCACCTCGATCTTGAGCTCGCCCGCTCGTTCGAGCAGGCAGGCATCCTCGGTGATCTCGTGCAGGAGGGCCTGCAGGTCGTCGGCAGTCAAGGGCCGTCCGAGCTCACCGGCTCGTTCGTCGATCCGATGGGCGACGTCGCGAGTCGTGAAAATGCGGTCGTTGACCCGCACCACGATGCCTTCGACGAGCACGCGCTCGGCCGCTAGCAAAGGGGTACAGAGGGAGGAGAGGATGGTGACGACGGCAAGAGCTCGCATGTCAGGCCTCAAAAGGGTTTCGGCACGGGAAGGTAGCATCTTTGCAATGGGTCGTGACGCCGATCCGTGCCGCCAGTGCGCGGAGACAGTCTCGGCGGGATGCCTCGGCCTTCTGGGCCGCCAGCTCGGCGCGCGCGCGCTCGCGCCGAGCCGGATCGGCGCCACTACCCGTCGTGCGCCGTTCGACGACTTGGAAGATGTGCCAACCTGCGGTGCTGGCCACGGGCTCGGAGACACCGCCGACAGCGAGCGCGAAGACCGCCGCTTCGAACTCCGGAGGGAGCTGTCCTGGGCCGACCCACCCCAGCAGCCCGCCTTGTGCGGCGTTGGGAGCTCGCGACATCTGCCGTGACACCTCCGCGAAGTCCTCGCCTCTGCGCAGGCGCTCGCGCGCCGCGTGCGCAGCGGCCTGATCGGGGAGCAGGAGTTGCCGCAAGCGCAACCTTTCGCCACCCGGCTCCTCGGCGCTGCTGCTGACCAGGAAGGCATCTACCTCGGCCGCCGTGGGCAAGGGAGGCGGTGGGCAGAGCTGAAAGAGGGCCTCACGCACCCTCGCCGAACGGGCGACGGGAGTCAGCTTGGAGTCAGTTGGCACACCGGAGGCCGCCAGCACCACCTCTTCATCGAGCAGCCCCTCGAACAGCGTTGCCACCAGCTCGGGCGGTGCCTCGCCGATCGGCTGGCCAGTTTGGCTCTCCACGACAGCGATCAGGTCCTCCTGGCGGACGGTCCGGTTCCCGACGGTGGCCAGCACCCCGGCTGGCTCCCGGCAGGCGCCAAGAGCGAGGGTCGAGACGAGCACCAGGACCCTACCTGCGATTGGGGCGGTCGGCCTTCCAGGCGGTCTCACGCCAACCCACTGGTGGGCCTAGAGCCCGGCCTCTGGCCGCGGCGGATGCAGGTGTCGGGCCAGAAACGACCAGATCTGACGGCGCACCTGACGGGCCGACAGCGTATCCATCCGGTCGAAGCTGTGACCTCCTGGCGCATCCTCCCAGATCTTGTACTCGAAGGTCTTGCCAGCGGCTTTCAGCGCCTGGATGAGGTGCTCGACCTCGAGCACGTTCACGTCCTCATCGTTGGTCGTGGTGTGGATGAGAAGCGGCGAGCGGATGTGGTCGACGTTCCACACCGGTGAGCGCCGCTTGTACTCGGGGATGTTCTGGCGGACCGTCTTGCCGACGTGGTAGGGGGCCGAGAAGAGCTCCCGGTAGTCCTCGTCGTAGTAACCCAGCCGGGCGATCAAGTCGGACACGGGTACGCCGGCAAAGACACAGGCGTAGGCGTCCGGGAAGCGGTTGGCAGCGAGGAGTGCGATGAGGCCACCGTGGCTCCACCCCACCATGCCCACGCGTTTGGGATCGACGAAATCGAAGCTCTCGATCGCCCAATCCCGCGCCGCTTGGACATCGTCGACCTCTCTGCCACCGTAATCTATGAGCTGCCAGAAGCCCTGGCCATACCCGGTCGAGCCCCGGTATTCCGGTGCCACGACGACGTAGCCCATAGCCATCAGCTCCCGGATGATGTGCGTGTGGTAGGTCGTGAAGTCGGCGTGGACGCCACCGTGGGGCAATACCACCAAGGGGAGCTTGAGGTTGGCGGGGCGGTCCTTGGGGACGAATGTGTACGTATAGAACTTGACCGGATTGGTGGCACCGGGTGCCTGTGGGTTGGCGGGGTTGGCGTCCGGAGGACCGACGATCCGCCACTTGTCGATAACCGCGATGTCCCCGACCCGGGCGAACCAGGCGAGGTCGTCGATCGCTTTGGCCAGCTCGTCGAGGCGGTGCTCCAGTGCCTGGCTGGCGCGCTGGAGCTCGGCGAGCTGGCTGGAAGGATCGAGAGCGGGCGATGGTTGGGCTGCCGCTGACACGGCGAGCATCATCACCCCGGCGATCAGCATTGCGTGTACCGATCTACACATGACCACCTCCCAGGAGGAAAGGCTCAACCAAATGTTGCCCAGCGGCTAGCTGGGTCGCGCTGCAGAGCCGGGCATCGGCATCTGCGGGGGTTTGGGACGCTGGTCGGGCGGAATCGGGTTGGGGAAGAGCAACCCGGCCTCGGTGCTCGAGATCAGCTTGTACTTGAGCGTCTTGATCCGGGTGTGGCTCTTTTGGTTGCCGGCCTCGTCGAGGCCGATGACCTTCTCACTGGAGGGCAGCGACACACCACCGACCTTGACGCGGTGCGTGACGACGACGAGCATGCCATCGGCCCGGATTCCCTTGCCGAGGTCGGTAGCGGGGCTTATGGCCTGGATCAGCTCGAACGAATTCTGATCGAAGTCGAAAAACCAGGTTCGGGAAACCTGTGGCGAGGCGAAGAACCCACTCCCGACCTCGATCTCGAGCCGCCACACGGGTCGGCCTGCGATCACGCCCGGCTGCACGGACTTGTGCGTGACGCCGTCCCAGGTGAGGGAAAAGGGTGCCAAAAGCGAAAAGGTGTAGCTCGTCAACGTCCGCTTCACCATGTGTTGGGTGGCCGGGCGTTGATCGGGCTTGCCGTTGGCGAGTGCCCAACCGCCCGTCCCGTCGTCGGCGGCGATGGTCTTGGTGCTGGCGATCTCCAGTCGGCCGGGGATCGGCCCGGGAGTGTCCATGATCACGAGATACGAGTCGTTGGAGACCTTCCCGTCTTGGGTGATCTCCTCACGGTCCGTTTGGATGCCGAGGATTCCCAGCTTCCGGAAGGCGTCGAGGCCTCCCAGGGCATCACAGGCTCGTTGGACGACGACCTTGGGGTCCGGTACAGATGCTGCCTGAGGCTGCGCCGCCGCAGTCCAAGCACCGCCGAGAACGGCCATGGCAGCCAAAGCCAAGTTGTCGGTTGCTCGCCGCATCATCCGCTCCTGCGAGAGGCCTCAAGATGGCACCTCGCCTCTCCCCGTCGGCGAAGGGCGTGTGGCCAAAAAGGCATCCCTCTCACCTCGGCCCATCGCGTCGCCAGTCTACCCGGTTTCGAGTTGCTCAGCGCTGTCGCTGGTGCACTCTGAGCGTGGGCCGTCCGTCCGGGCGTCGGTAGTGCCGCCACGGGGTCGCCGGTCCGAAAAGCAAGAAGCGTGCCGTCGTGCACGAGCCGCAGCATGAGTGACGAAATGCGAACATGGCGAGGATGAGGAAATGGTCGGGGCGAGAGGATTTGAACCTCCGACCACACGGTCCCGAACCGTGTGCTCTACCAGGCTGAGCTACGCCCCGACCCGGCGAAAGCGAAGAATACACCACGCTCCGTCGGCCCGCAACCACCGATGACCTGGCGCGTCAAGGCTCTTTAGAAATGTCCCCTTGGTAGCACGCTGGAACGAACCTGCACGCAGCGTAGGGGCTGCGGGCCGGGAGGCAAGCGCACAGGGCTTTCCGGGGGCCAGCGGCAAACCTTCGGCGCACGGCCGGGGCATCATGGGCTGGAGTCGAGGCCGCCGTGGATGTCCAGGAACGTGCCGAGGCCGGTGAGGTCGATGGAGATCCTGTAGTCGCGGGAGTTGAGGCCGGGGGCCCTGTAGTCGCGATACTCGGCAAACGCGGACCAGCAGCTCCCACGCCAGCGGAAAGCGTATCGTTGGTCGAGGGCGAGTCGGTTCTGGAAGTCGTAAACCATACGCGTCTCTAGGCGCCACCTGCCGCCGGATGGGCTGAGCGCGCCGGAGAGGACGGCTTGCGAGGCGGTCATGCGTGCCTTGAGCGGGTCGTACGTCGAGCTCCAGGTCAGGGCCACGTTCGATGCCCCGCGAGCCAGGCTGCTCGTGAGGGAGGTGTTGCGCATGGAGCCGGCAAACGGACCGGCGCTGGCCCGAACGTCGATCGACAGCCCCTGCCACGGAGTGGTGCGCAGAGCTGCCGTGAAGGGTCCCTTGCGGCTCTCCTCCAAGGGTGGGCGTGCATAGGTGAGAGGACCGGTGAACGAGTAGTCCTGGTACAGCTCCAAGCTCGCGACCTCGCGGCTGCCGGCGGCACCTTCCTTGTAGAAGAGCCGGTTGCCGATGATCCAGCGGCAGCGGTTGGCGACCAGCACCGAGTCCTTCTCGTCGAAGACCGGGATGATGCGCTGATCACCGGGATTGGAAATGTACGAGTACTCGACGCGGGGCTCGACGAGATGCTTGAGCTTGTTTCCCGACGCAAGCTCCCAAATCCGCGAGACCGAGGGGCCAACGAGAGATAGCCCGCCCGTCCAGTACGAGCGCGCGAGCGCCTCATCGGCGAAGCGTACCGGCCGCCGGTTGGCGTCGAGTTCATAGCGTCTGGTGTAGTACGTTTCTCGACCGCCGATCGTCGGGGTGAGGCTGAGCCAGGGCAAGCCCGAGGTCAAAAGAGAGACGGTTGGAAACACGTCGAGGCGCCCGTACTGGCCCGTGAGCGTTTCGGAACGCTCGACCCTGAGGGCATCGCCGAGCGCCACCAAAGACACGTACAGCGGTGTCGCTCCCACCCTCGTGGAACGCAGCCTGTACTCCACCTCCGCCAGCCTGTCGAGCACGAGGTCAGGCGGGGGCGTGGTCTGGCCGGTCAGGGTCTCGTACACGCGCCGGCGGTGGTCCGAGCGCAGGTTGACCGACTGGGCGCCCCACGTCCGGCTGAGCGTGAGGAAAGAGAAGAGGTCCGGACGCGTGTTGCGGTCGGCGCTGCGCTCGAAGCGCCGGAAGAAGTCGAGGTCGGAGGTCTCGTCGATCTGACCCTTGATCGAGTAGCCACCGGCGAGAAGCTGACTGTGCTTGCCGAAGGCTTTCCACTCCCAGTGGTTGGTTGCCGGGTCGCGGAGGGTGTAGAGCTGGAGCGAGCCGCGGGCATTCTCGGCCGGCGCCCAACGCAGCTCGTCGCCGATCCCGACATAGTCTTTGGAGTAGAGATCGAGATAGAAGGTGGTGTCGAACGCCCGCGACACTGGCCAGAAGAACGCCGTTCCCAGGTAGGCGCCGTGGCGGTCGTTGAAGCCGAAGTTGGGAACGAGGAAGCCGGCTGCCCGGTCGCGCTTGATCGGCCACAGGAGGCGGGGCGTATAGAACACCGGGACACCCTGAACCCGCATGGATACGCCCCGGAAGTGCCCGTACCCCTCGATCTCCAGCGTCGCCTCGGCCACGTCGATGCTCCAAGGCGGCGCGTCGGTAGTGAGCTGGCAGCTCGTGAACAGCCCGTCCTTGATCCGGTAGTGCGTCTCATCGAGCTTCTCCAGCTCGGCGCCACGGAAGTAGTACGTGGGGGGCAAGAAGGCATCGACGGCATAGAGGGTGCCGACCTTCTTGCGGAGGTCGAACTCGAGCCGATCGCACGCCATCCGGCTGTCGGCCTGGTCCAATACGACCCGGCCCGAGGCCCTCAGCTTCATCGTCGAGAGGTCGACCTCGATCTCGTCGCACTGTAGGCGGATATCCTGATAGGACACGCGCACACTTCCCTGGGCACACAGGAGCTGGTCCTCCACCCACTGCTGGTGCTGAGCCTGGAGGCTGATGGCCTGAGCCGGCCCTGCGGGCTCTCCGGCCCAGGCGCCGAGGGCGAGCGAGAAGGCGAGCAGGGCTTCGGTGATATGTCGAGTGCCCGGCTGCCGTCCACCATGTGCAGGTGGGCATCGCATGCGGCCGGATTGTACCCCGAGGGCTTCCGGTAGCTGGGAAGCCGGGCCGACCGGGGCTATGCTGCTGTGCGTGCGGTGGCTTTGCCTCGACATCGGTGCCGAGCGGGTAGGGATGGCCGTGTCCGATCCCGGCGAGGTGGCGGTTACCCGGTTGCCACCCCTGGCGTTTCGAGGCCCAACTGCGCTCGCTGAGCGAGTGGCGGAGCTCTGCCGGGACCGAGGCGTCGAAGCGGTGGTGGTCGGCGTGCCACGGACCTCGTCCGGCGTGGGACGCGGTGGGACCCGGATCACGGCAACGCTGGAGGCGCTGCGGGCCCGGCTGCAGATACCCGTGGTCGAGGAGGACGAGGCCGGGAGCACCCGCGAGGCCGAACGCCGTCTGGCGGCCGAGGGCGTGCCGCGTGGTCGCTGGCCTCGGCAGGTGGACGGTGTTGCGGCTGAGATCATCCTCCAGCGCCACCTGGCAGGTCAGGCGAGGCTCACGAGAGGAAGCGATCCCCGTTGACCCGGTCCATTACCGGTGATAGCGTTGCGGTGGGATGCGGAGGAGGGCAGGCAATGGCTGATTCCTACACTACTTTCGGTAACTTCCTGCTCCTCAAGGAGCGCGCCAGGGGAGGTGTTGGATCTCTGTGGCGAGCCGGCGAAATGGAACGCACGGGGTTCAAGCGCATCGTCTGGCTCCGGCGCCTCGACCAGATCGGACTCGACCGCAACCTCATGAGCGCCGACTTTGCGGCGGCCAACCAAATCGCGCAGACGCTCAAGGCGAGCAGCATCGTGCGCAACGCCTCCGTCGGCCGTGAGAAGGGCGTTCCCTACCTCGCCTGGGACTACGTTCCTTCTCAGCCCCTCGACCAGCTCCTCGAAAGGGTGGCGCACGAACAGTTCCCGATTGCCATCGACAACGCTCTCCTGATCGCCGAGAAGATCACTGCGGCTCTGGCCTCGGCTCTGTCTGTCGAGGTCGGTGGTGAGCCTCTCCACCACGGCTTCCTCCTCCCTCACATGGTGATGATCGGCAACGACGGCGAGGCGATGGCGGGCGGTTTCGGGCTTGCCAAGGGCTTTCTCGCCAACCTCGCCAAGGTACCGGCGCTCAAGGATGCGGCGGCCCCCTACCTGGCGCCCGAGGTTTTGGGTGGGCAGCCGGCGAGCCGGCGCACGGACGTGTATTCAGTCGGAGCGATTCTCTTCCAACTCCTCACCGGATCGCCGCTGCCGGCCGATCCGACGGTGCGAGCGGCGGCGCTCACCGCCCCGCAGCTGGCGTTCGAAGAAGGTGCGGTCCCCGCAGACGTGATGGCCATCCTGCGCAAGACCCTCGCGACTCGCCCGGAGGAGCGCTTCGGCTCGGCCGCCGAGCTCAAGCGTGAGCTCGAGAAGCTGCTCTACGGCGGAGCGTACTCGCCGACCACCTTCAACCTTGCGCTTTTCATGGACCGGCTCTATCGGAACGACATCGAGCAGGAAGACCGCGAGCTGCAGAAAGAGCGGGGTCTCGACGTCGCGGCCTACTACCAGCCACCCAAACCAGCGGCCTCCGAAACCCCGGCACCCGTTGTCGTGGAGCAGCCGGCCTCGAGCCGAACCGGCCTGTACGTCGCGATCGGCGCGGTGGCGGTGCTGGCTGTTGTGGTGGGTATCCTGCTCTTGCGACCAACCCCTCAGGCTGGGATCGACTCCGAGTCGCTCCGCAACGAGGTCAAACGTCAGCTCGATGCGTACAACCAGCAGATCGAGGTGCTCAGACGAGAGGCCGAGGCCGAGCGTATCAAGGCGGCCGAGCTGCAGCAACAGCTCGAGGACAGCCGCAAGGGCGCCGGGCCGAGGAAGCTGACGGCCGAGGAGCAGGCCAAGATCGAAGCCGATATCAGGGCGCGCGAGGAAGCGGACCGGCAGCGGCGCGAGAGGTTGGCTGCCATCGAGGCGCAGGCCAAGCAGCTCGAGGCCAAGGTGGCGGCACCGGTTGTGGTACCGACCTCACCTCCAGTTGTGCCGACACCGATCCCGCAGCCCACTGCCGCGCCGGTCGCCACGCTGCCTGCGGCGGTGCCGACCACGGCACCACCGACAGCGCCGCCGGCAACCCAGGCTCCGGCCGCCGTGGCTCCCACGGTTGCACCGGTACCGGCCGCGCCGGGGATCGGGCTCGGAGACGGCCTGAAAGAGAACGACCTCGTCGACCCGACGCTGGTAGACGTGCCGCCGCAAATCCTCCAGGATGCCAAGCCGTCCTACTCGCGGGTATTCCTTATGTCCCGCCAGTCGCTCCAGGGGCTGGTCATCCTCAAGGCGCTGGTCAACGCCAAGGGCCTGGTCGAGGACGTTCAGGTTCTGCGGCCGTTCCCAGTGCCCAAGCTGGGCGTCGACGAGGCCTGCGCCGAGGCAGCACGGCAGTACCGTTTCAAGGCGGCGACCAAGGGCGGCATCAAGGTCAAAACCTGGGCGACGATCACGATGCAGGTCAGCAACAAGCGGTAGCTCCGAAGGAGCGACGCTGGTGACGCGCGCCCGGCCGCCGCCGGGCGCGCTGCGCTTCGAGGGCGGGTGCGGTGCGGGCGACGGTAGCGGCAGCGGCCAGCCGCAGTCAGCGGCTGTTGGCCAGGCGCTGGAGGCTCGCGAGGAACTCCTGATTGCTTCTGAACTGCTTGAGCTTGGACAGCAGCAGCTGCATCCCCTCGTGGGGCGAGAGGGAGGCGAGAGCCCGGCGGAGCAGGAAGATCTTCTCGACCGAGGCGGCATCGTAGAGCTTCTCTTCCTTGCGCGTGCCGGACTGGGCAATGTGCATGCAGGGGAAGATCCGGCGCTCGAAGAGGTCGCGCGTGAGCACGATCTCCATGTTGCCCGTGCCTTTGAACTCCTGGAAGATCACCTCATCCATGCGCGACCCAGTGTCGACGAGGCATGTTGCGACAATAGTGAGAGAACCTCCATGTTCGATGTTGCGGGCGGAGCCGAAAAAGCGCCGAGGCTTCTCCATCGTCCGGGCGTCGATCCCGCCCGACAGGATGCGCCCCGAACTCTTTTGGTTGTTGTTGTAGGCTCTCGACATACGGGTCAGCGAGTCCATGAAGACGACGACGTCCTCGCCGAGCTCGGCCAGGCGACGGGAGCGCTCGAGCACCATCTCGGCGACCTCGATGTGGCTCTGGGTCGTTTCGTCGGAGGAGGACGCGAACACCTCGCCCTTGATGATGTTGCGCTTCCAGTCCGTGACCTCCTCGGGGCGCTCATCGACCAGCAGGACGAAGATCCGGACCTCGGGGTGGTTGACCGCGATGGCATGGGCGAGCTGCTGCAGCAGCGTGGTCTTGCCTGCCTTGGGAGGGGCGACGATAAGGCACCGCTGCCCCTTGCCGATGGGGGACAAGAGCTCGACGACGCGCGGCTCCAGCACGCCCGGGTCGGTCTCCAACCGTAGCCGTTCGGTGGGGTCGATCGACGTCAGCTCGCCGAACGGTGTCGCCCTCTGGCGGTACTCCTCGGGCGGCAAACCCTCGATTGCCTGCAGCTCGGTCACCATCGGACGGTGGCCGCCGCTCGAGCTCACCGAGGCCGTGACCAGAAGACCGGCATCGAGGTGCCAGCGCTCGATCTGGTCGGTGTCGACGATCGGGTCGGACGAGGATGGGTGGAAGCGATGGGCTGCCGACACCGCCACGAGCTTGCCGTCGTCCCGTCGGGCCAGGTAGCCGCTGTGGCTGGCGGAAGGCGAAGACGCCGCTCCGCCTCGTCGGCTTCGCCGGCGCCATCCACGCCGTCGCCGCCCGCCTCCCGGCCGGTCAGTAGTGGGCTTGTCGCCGTTCCCCTCGGGACGCTCCTGAGGGGGGGTATTCGCTGTCTCTGCCATCCAATGGACTCCTAGACCCTTCGGGCGACGTGCGTGTGCGCCGCGCATTGTGCCGCCGGTCGGGGTCGCAAGGCTGTGGGGAACAGCCACCGGCGCTCCTTGAAGAGCTCGCCGGCCACCGACAGTCTAGTGCATTCCCCTACAACCTGCCAAGGGGGCGGTTTGCCCCCTCGCTCACCGGCGCTATGACGACTGCCGCGACAGGAGGTCCGTGAGTGCCTCGACGACCTCGCCGTTCCACCAGCCACGCGCCGCCTCTTCGTGCAAGATCTGCAGCCCGACCGCGGGGGTGAGCGCCTTGCGATACGGCCGGTCGTTGGTGAGGGCGTCGTAGACGTCGACCACCTGGAAAACCTGGGCCAGCTCGGGCACCGCATCCCCCGCAAGACCGTCGGGATAGCCGCTCCCGTCCTGCCGCTCGTGGTGATGGCGGATGATCGGCAGGACGCTGCGCAAAGTGCGCAACGGTGCGCAGATCTTGACGCCGATCTCGACGTGTGTCTGCATCACCTGCCACTCCTCGGCGGTGAGTCGGTCTGGCTTGAGGAGGACGGCATCGGGGATTCCGATCTTACCGATGTCGTGAAGGTAGCCGGCGCGGCGAAGTGCTTTGAGTCCCTCCCCGTCGATGCCGAGCGTCTCGCCGAGCGAGGCCGCCAGATCGGCCAGTCGGCCGCAGTGATCCCCAGTCTGCTCGTCGCGCGCCTCGACCGCCCGTGCCACCGCGAAGAGCATCTTCTCCGCGTCATCGAGGTCCTGTGTCAGACGGCGGAAGCTCACGAGGTTGCGCACTCTGACTTCGAGCTCGACGAGATCGAACGGCTTGGAGAGGAAGTCGGTCGCTCCCGTCTCGAGGCCCCGCAGGCGGGCCTGACGGGAGTCGAGGCCGGTAAGGAAGACGACCGGAATGAGCCGGGTCTCCTCGTCGGCCTTGAGCTCCTGGCAGACCTCCCACCCGTCGACACCGGGCATCATGATGTCGAGCAGAATGACGTCCGGTACGCGCTGGCGGGCCAGTAGCAGGCCCTCGATCCCATCTCGTGCCTGGAGGACCTCGTAGCCGAGGGGCAGCAAGGCGGCCGCCATCGCCTCACGGCTCGAGGCTTGGTCATCGACGACGAGGACGGTGCCAACAACGGCCATGCCAAGGATCGATTGTACACAACGGTTGGCTTTGACGGTGAAGCCGCCGTCCGGCGGCTTCACCTCGAAGTCGAGCCTCGCCTGCGCAGGCTGCGTCTTACGGCACCCGGAGAAACACGAAGTCCTGCTGGTCGGCCCGCGGCCGGAATACGTACAGCCGCACGAGCTGCCCCGATTTCGGGGCTCCGAGCACCTTGCGGAACGATGCCACGGAGTCGATGTCCTCGCCGTTGACCTGCAAGATGATGTCCCCTGGCCGCAGTCCTTTGTCGTCCGCCGGGGAGAGATCGGTTACCTCCGTGACCACCACCCCTTTGAGGTTGGACTTGAGCCCGAACGTCCGGCGGAGCTGCGGCGTGATGTCCTCGATCTGGAGCCCGAGCTTGCCGGTCGGCGTGGTCGCTGTTCCACTCCCGGTCCCCTCGTTCCCCTCGCCGTTTCCGGGACGCTCCCCGAGCGTCACGGTGAGGGTCTTGGGCTTCCCATCCCGCACCACCTCGACGTCGACCTTGGTGCCCGGCATTATCCCCGAGATGGTGTCGATGACCTGCCGTGTCTCCTTCACCGGCTGTCCCTTGATGGCGACTACGACGTCACCTTTGCGGAGCCCGGCCTTGTCGGCCGGCCCGTCCGCATCGACGTCCGAGATGAGGGCACCGGCACGGGTGGCCAGGCCAAAGGCCTCGCGGGCCTCGTCGTCGAGGTTGCGGATCCTGACCCCGAGGAAGCCCCGGACGACCTTACCCTTTTCCTTGAGCTGGCTCAGGATGGACTTGACGGTATTGACCGGCACCGCGAAGCCGATGTTCTGGCCGCTGGCGTCGATGGCGGTGTTGATGCCGACGACCTCGCCGCGCAGGTTGACGAGGGGGCCGCCGGAGTTGCCGAGGTTGATCGCCGCGTCGGTCTGAATGAAGTTCTCGAACGAGCTTGTCTCCGGTGAGAGGCCGATGGCACGTCCTTTCGCAGAGACCACCCCGACCGTGATGGTGTGGGACAGCCGGCGGGGGTTGCCCGCCGCCATCACCCACTCCCCGACCCGCAACGACTCGGAGTCACCGAGAGGCAGAAACGAGAACGGGCCCTTGCCGTCGGCCTTGATCAAGGCCAGGTCCGTGGCTGGGTCGCGTCCCACCACCGTGGCGTCGAGCTCGCTGTCGTCAGCGAGGCGAACCTTGATCTTGTCGGCTCCCTCGATCACGTGGTTATTGGTCAGGGCCAAGCCGTCGGCCGAGATGAAAAACGCGCTACCGGCGCCGAAGCTGCGCGGTGTCTGCCGGCGGTCTGGCGGATTCTGGCGGGGGACGCCGAAGAAAAACTCGAACGGGTCGATCTCGCCCCGCCCTCGCCCGCGCTCGCCAGGAAGCAGGCGATCCTCGGTGTAGACCGAGACCACCGAGGGGAGCACGCGGTCGGCCAAGCTGGCAAAGTCGGGGTACATGGCCGGTAGAGCCGGAGCCGCGGTTGGAGGGGCGAGGCGTTCAGCCTGGGTCGAAGCAGTGACGCCGAAACCTCCGCCGATGACCAGGCCGAGGACCAGCCCGGCGAAAGCGACAGTTCCAAGCGAAAGGATTTTGCGCATCAGATGTGAGCTCATGAGCTGCCTCCAGTGATCGCGTGCTGCGTGCGACCATCGTGAGCTCAAAGCAATCGATGTGCCACTCTCACAAACGTGCGTCGGGGCCACGGCAGAGGGTGTTGCGGCCTCCTCTTCCGAGATCCGAGGGTGTCATTTTGGCGCCAGCGGCGCTTGCAGGACCAGGTCTTTGCCCTTCGCCTTCGCCGCGTACATCGCTTGGTCGGCGGCGCGCAGGAGCTGGTTTCGGCGGTGGTCGGACGAGCCCTCCCGTGGGACGTGGTCGGGGTACACGGCAACCCCAATCGAGCAGGTGAGCGGTCCCGCGAACTCCACCGGCCCGTCGGCCCACGAGAATCGGCCGCGCAGGAAGGCCTCCCGAGCAATAGCGTGTCGTATGTCCTCGGCGATGCGCAAAGCGGCAGGACCGTCGAAGCCGGGGATGATGACGACGAACTCATCGCCGCCATAGCGGGCGAGCGTCGCACCGGGGATACGAACCACCCGCCGCAGCAGGTAACCGAACTCCTTCAGTACTTGGCTGCCCGCCAAGTGACCATGGGTGTCGTTGACCGACTTGAAGTTGTCGAGGTCCAAGAAAAGCAGCGCAACCCGACCCCCAGAGGCGTCGGCGTGCTCGAGCGCCAGCGTCAGGCGGCGATGGAAGAAGCGGTCGTTGCTGAGGCCCGTCAAGTCGTCGCTGCGGGCTGCCTCGTTTGCCCGTCTCGCGTCCAGCAATGTCTGCAACGTGAGCGAGGTGTAGGCGGCGAAAATCTCCAGCAGGTCGCGGTCGCGCTCGTCGAACGCCCGTTTCTCCTTGCGGTTGACGAGCTCCAGCACGCCGCAGACCGTGTTCTGCAAACGGATCGGTACGGCGACCAGACTGTCGGTGCGGAACGCCAGGGTCTCGTCGAAGTGGCGGAGGAAATGCGGGTCGTGCTGAGCCTCGCTGACGAAGTACGACTCGCCGGTACGGTACACGTGGCCGACCACCCCGAGGTTGGTCGGGATCGAGGCGCCCAGCAGCGAAGAGGCTGCGGGGCCGAACGTGGCGATGAAGTACAGCGAGTGGTTGGTCGGGTCGGCAGTCCGTTCGAAGGGGTTATCGAGCAGGACCGACCCGGCCTCGGAAGGCACGAACGCGGTGGCTCGCTGGAGCACCTCGCTGATGAAGCGGCTGGCATCGGTGGCCTCGAACATGCCGCTGTCGAGCTTGTAGCGTTCCAAAAACGGCTCGAGGTGGGTCGGCGGGAGGACGAACACCTCGGGGCTCGTACCGTCCATGAGAAGAGTCTAGCAGCAGGTCTCGGAAGCGAGCGCAAAAGGCGAACCAGCCGTCCTCGATCCAGCGGACCAGCAGGCGTCGGACGCGGTACGCGTCGCTGCCGGATCCGGCTTCGCACTCAGCCGTGGCGGTACAGGATCCGGGGGGATTGGCCAAGTTTGTGTCTTGGCGGCGACGAGTACGGGTGGTAGCTCCCAAAGGGGCGACACCGAGTCGGCGACCACCAGCGATGGCGCGGCCTCGAACAGCTGCTTGCAGAGCTTTGCGAGCGACTCGACGGCACGCGACTCCTGGCTGGGAGTCCAGGCGTCCGCTCGCCCACGATGGGTGTCAATTTGCTGGTCGAAGCGTCGCCGTCAGTATGGTTTGCACACGATATGCGAGCGGTGTATGGTGCCCAGGCGGCGGGGCTCGACCGTATCCATGGGGTATTGGGGAGAAGGCAGCCGCGCCGGAAAGGGGTGGGCCGGGCGCGACCTCGAGCCAGCGGTTCACCCCACGGTAGGGGGTCGACCGATGTCAGGCACGTTGCACGAGGCCATCACCAATAGCGACCTTCATGGGCTCAAGCGATTGCTCGATGCTGGAGCGGACATGACGCAGGCGGACGCAGCGGGCGTGTCGCCGCTCATGCTCGCCGTCAAGCAGGGCAACACCGCCGTGGTGAGGCTTCTCCTCGATTACCGCGGTGACCCGAACACCCGCGATCGAGCGGGGATGAGCCTGATCATGATCGCTGCCGGGATGAGGCACCTCGAGATCGTCAAGCTGCTGGCGCAGCGCGGGGCGCACGTGGATGCTGCCAACGAAGAGGGCAACACCGCGCTCATGATCGCGGCGCGCGCCGGGGCACAGGCGGTGGTGCAGGTGCTGCTCGAGGCCGGGGCCGACGTCAACGCCGCCAACCGCGATGGTGTGACCGCGCTGATGCAAGCCTCACGTCTCCAACAAGTGGCGATCATCAAGCAGCTCATCGA
The DNA here is from genome assembly GCA_012516935.1 of Holophagae bacterium. Lineage (GTDB taxonomy): Bacteria > Acidobacteriota > Thermoanaerobaculia > Thermoanaerobaculales > Thermoanaerobaculaceae > JAAYVZ01. The sequence continues at coordinate 18,451 of JAAYVZ010000004.1, read as the reverse complement.
CGCCGGTGCCGAGCCGCGGGCGCTCGACATGTACGGTCGGCGGGCGCTCATCTACGCTGGTGAGAAGGGCCCGCCACCGGCTGTGATCACACGACTGCTCGGGGGTGCGGCGGGGCCTGCCAAGAGCGTCAAGACGGCCGGGTCCAAGCCGTGGTGGAAGATCTGGTAGCTCGGTTCCGCCCACCCGCCCGGTGGGAAGTCGAAAGTCGAAAGTCGAAGGTCGAAAGCCGGGAGCCTTTCTCGGTCACGGAAGGGGGTCGGGTCGGCCGGTCTCGGGCACTCGACCCCTGAGCGCCTCGGGCGTCACGTGGTGCTCGGCCGGGGAAGAGAGTCAAGGGTTGGAGGTTTGACGCCATGGGCGAAGCGCACAAGCGTTCGGCTGTCGACTCCTGGCTCTCGACACGGCGGGCGGAGGCACGGGTAGAATGACGTTCCGCCACCGGCGGAGGGAGGGTCAGCATGGAGCAGGCGCCGTCGCACCGCTTCCCCGGAGTGTTCTGGACCGCCAACGTCGTGGAGCTCTTCGAGCGGGCCGCGTACTACTCGATGGCCAGCTTCGTCGTCATCTACCTCGGCCAGCTCGGCCTCGGCGAGTATTGGCCATCCAACCTCAACAGCGTGCTTTGGACCCTCGTCTACTTCCTGCCGATCCTCTCCGGCACCATCGCCGACCAGGTCGGCTTTCGCGGCTCCCTGCTCGTCGCTTTCGTGCTGCTGGCCGTCGGGTACGCGATGATGGGGCTCCCGGTCTGGTTCGGCGGTGCCACCCTCTCGCCCGTCGTCCACAAGCAGCTCACTGCTTCGCCACAGCTCATCGGCGTCATCGTCATCGCCATCCTGCTCATCGGTGCGGGCGGCTCGGTGATCAAGCCCTGCATCTCCGGCACGGTACAGAAGACGTCGGGCGTGCTGGCGACCCTCGGCTTCGCAATTTTCTATATGGTCATCAACATCGGATCGCTATTCGGACGCGGCACGGCGTTCGTGGTCCGGACGCGCTCCAACGCGTTGCTGGTCATCCTTGTGGTCGCTGTGTGCGCCGTCGCTGCTGCCGCACTCATCGTGCTCGTGCGCTGGAGCGTCGAGCATCGAGCGAAACCCGGCACCATCGCTCGGACCACGCTCGGCTCGTTGCTCATCGTCACCACGGCCGGGGCGCTCATCGCTTGGGTGTTGCGGTTGCCGTTCGGACAACCGGTCGGCGATACATCCTCGAGCCTGTCGTATATCTTCGGGGTTGCTGCTGCCGCCTCCATCGTGGCATTTTTCATCGTGCTGCTGTTTTACAAGGAGCCGCCAAAGCCGGCCGAGGCGCCGGAGAAGCCCCATCGCTCGCTCCTGCGCATCCTGCTCGACATGGTCCTGGTACTGAAAAGCGGCCGGTTCACGCTCTTCCTCATCGTCATCTCGGGATTCTTCTTCCTTTATAACCAGGTCTACAACGTACTGCCGTTGTACGTGAAGCGGGTCGTCGAGGTCGGCCCGGCGATGGACCTCTACACCGCCGCCAACCCCTTCGTCATCGTCTGCTTCCAGCTCCTCGTCACGCGCTACTTCGGCAAGCTGAAGCCCGTCCGGTCAATGATCATCGGCTGCGTCGTCATCGGCTTGTCGATGGCGATCAACCTGATACCCATCTTCACCGGGGGCGGCCTCCGCACCCTGGCGGCCAACTGGCTGCCGCTCGCCTCGGTATTCATCATCCTCACCGTTGGGCTCATCGCCTTCGGCGAGCTGTTCACCTCGCCGCGCATGTACGAGTACATCGGGGCGTTGGCCCCGAAGGGCCAGGAAGGTCTCTTCCTGGGCTACGCCAACCTACCGCTCGCCATTGGGTCGCTCACCGGTGGACCGGTTGGGGCGTTGATCTTCAACGAGATCATGGCCAAGGGTGCGACCGAGCGGCCGGATGGCCTGCTCGAGCTCGATCCCGCGCACAACGCCCTTGGCTGGCTGATCCTCATGGGTGTGGGGTTCTTGTCGGCGCTGTCGATGTGGCTGTTCAACCGCTGGCTCGAGAAGCACCCGGCGCCCGCCGCCTGAGGCGGGAACAGCCGACGGCCGTGCGAGGTTGGCCCAGTCGCAGGAGGAACGTGCCATGAGCGCATTGACCATCGGCGCCCCCGCCCCCACCTTCTCGCTCCCCGACCAGGACGGCGTGACCGTTTCGCTGGGTAGCCTCGCCGGCAACTGGGTGGTGCTCTACTTCTATCCCAAGGACGACACGCCAGGTTGCACGACCGAGGCGTGCGAGTTCACCGCCTCGATCACCGATTTCGTCGACCTCGATGCCGTGGTCCTGGGGTGCAGCCCCGACACCCCAGCGAGCCACCGGAGGTTCATCGCCAAGCACGGCCTGAAGCTCCGGCTGCTCTCCGACCCCGAGCGCACCGTGCTCTCCGCCTACGGCGCGTACGGCGAGAAGAAGATGTACGGCAAGCCCGTAATGGGCGTGATCCGTTCGACCGTGATCGTCGACCCGGCGGGCAAGGTGGCCGCGCACTGGCCGACCGTGAAGGCGGCCGGGCATGCCGCAGTGGTGGCCGCGAAGCTGCGGGAGCTGCGGGGAGTGTGACCGCAGACTTCTGGCACCGGGGCCGCAGCGGCGGCCTCCTGCCCTCGACGACGGGGTCAGAGAAGGTTGGAGGCGAGCTCCGCCAGCTTCGAGCGCTCGCCTTTGACCAGGTTCACGTGGGCGAACAGCGGTTGGCCCTTCATGCGGTCGACCAGGAACGTCAGCCCGTTGGACTGGCTGTCGAGGTACGGCGAGTCGATCTGGTGGATGTCGCCGGTGAAGACGATTTTGGTCCCCTCTCCGGCGCGCGTGATGATCGTCTTGACCTCGTGCGGGGTGAGGTTCTGCGCCTCATCGACGATGAAGAAGATGTCGGCCAGCGAGCGGCCGCGAATGTAGGCGAGCGGCGCGATAAACAGCTTTTCTGTCGCCAGCATGTCGGCGATGCGCTTCTGCTCCTTGCTGTCGGCGGCGAAGCGGTGGCGGATCACCGACAGGTTGTCCCACAGCGGCTGCATGTACGGGTCGAGCTTGGACTTGATGTCGCCAGGTAGGTAGCCGAGGTCGCGGTTGCCGAGCGGTACCACCGGACGCGCCAGATAGATCTGCTGATAGTCGCGCTTTTGCTCGAGCGCCGCGGCGAGTGCGAGCAGCGTCTTGCCGGTGCCGGCCTTGCCGGTCAGCGTGACGAGTGGAATGTCCTCGCGCAGCAGCGCATCGACGGCGAACATCTGCTCGGCGTTGCGCGGATCGATCCCGTACGCCGGCTTCTTGATCACCCGCTCGAGCTGCTCGGTCTCCGGGTTGTAGTGGGCGAGCGCCGAGGTTGAGCCGTTGCGAACGATGAAGTACTGGTGCGGGAGTGGCTGGTGGGTGCCCAGGAGCTCGGTGGCGGGAAGGGCGAAGGGTTCCGCGAAAAGGCGTGTGATCGTCGTCTTGTCGACGCCCTCGAGCAGGCTCATGCCGGTATAGAGCTTGTCGATGTCGCGGATCTTGCCGGTCTCGTAGTCCTCGGCCGGGATCCCCAGCGCCTTCGCCTTCATCCGCAGGTTGATGTCCTTGGAGACGATGATCACCGGCCGCTGCCCGGCGTGCTGTGCCTGGAGCTGCTCGGCCACCGCCAGGATGCGGTGGTCGGCCTTGGTGCGTGTGAACGCGGCCTCGACCTTCACCGAGTGCAGGTCGCCGGTCTGCACGAACAGTCGGCCGCGGTCGGGGCCGAGGGGCAGCCCGTCGGCCAGCGCGTGCTCGCGCGAGAGCTCGTCCAGGTTGCGGATGAACTCGCGAGCCTGGAAGTTGATGAGGTCGGAGCCCTTCTTGAACTCGTCGAGCTCCTCGAGAACAACGATCGGCAGCACGATGTCGTGCTCCTGGAAGTTCCAAATGCAGGTGTGGTCGTACAACAGCACGTTGGTGTCGAGGACGAAGACCTTGCGGGCGCTCGCTGTCCGATGCGATCTCGAGGGGGCTCGCGGGGTGTCGATTGCCTGGAAGCGGGATCTCACGAGGATATGGTACCCGACGCGTCAAACCGGGCATCCTCGTGGTGCCGAACGGCGCCATACCCGGCAATCGGTCGCGCCTCGCGCCGACCGTGGTCGACCGTCATGATCGTTGAAGCGGTCTGGAGCTGGTCGGGCGAGCCCTCACCTTTGTTCTGCCGTTGTCACGTTCCCGACCTTGGGGACAGCCGGCTCGGCTGGCGACCAGCCCCCGCCAACGCCAGCCGCGTTTCGGAGTTGGCGGAACCTCGGCGAGTCGTCTATCATCGGTGCTCCGGGAACCAAGTGCCAAGGGGCCCGCCAGGAGGTCGTCGGTGTTCACCAGCTTCCAGGAAGCCAAAAGCTTCATCCGCAACCACGCCATCGACATGATCGACCTGAAGTTCTGCGATCTGTGGGGCCACTGGCACCACATCACGCTCCCGGCCGGGCGCTTTTCCGAGCGGCTCATGGAGCGGGGTGTCGGGTTCGATGGCTCCTCCGTGGGGTTCAAGACCGTGTCGTCGGGGGATATGGTGATGATCCCCGACCTCGACACCGGGTTCGTCGACCCGTTCAGCGAGGTGCCGATGCTGTCGTTCCTGTGCACCACGGTCGAGGCGGACAGCCGCCAGCTTTACCCTTACGACCCCCGAGCGATCGCGCGCCGTGCCGAGGAGTACCTACGCTCGACGGGGATCGCCGACCTCTCGGAGTGGGGGCCGGAGTTCGAGTTCTACCTGTTCGACGGCGTCTCCTACGAGAACGGCATGAACGTCGCCTCGTACCGGGTGAACTCGCGGGAGGCTGATTGGCACAGCCACGAGATGGGCTCCGGGTATAGCATCCCGCGGCACGGCGGCTACCATGCCATCCCGCCACGTGACAAGCTCGCCACTGCCCGCACCCGCATCTCGATGGCGCTCGGGCGCATGGGTGTGGAGGTGAAGTATCACCACCACGAGGTGGGGGGCCCGGGCCAGTGCGAGATCGAGACCCCTATCCTGCCGATGCTCAAGGCTGCCGACACGGTACTCCTGGGCAAGTACGTGACGCGTATGGCGGCGTTGGAGATGGGCTTGACCGCCACCTTCATGCCCAAACCGCTGTACGGCGAGGCGGGATCGGGGATGCACTTCCACCAACGCCTGCGCCTGGAGGGCCGGAACGTTTTCTACGACCCGCGAGGCTACGGTGCCATCAGCGATATCGGCCGGCACTACATCGCCGGGTTGTTGCTGCACGGTGGGGCGGTGATGGCGTTCACCAACGCCTCCACCAACTCGTACCGCCGGCTCATCCCGGGGTTCGAGGCGCCGATCTCGGCGATTTACTCGCTCGGCAACCGCTCGGCAGCGATCCGCATCCCCAAGTACGCCAACGACGCCGACTCGGCACGCTTCGAGTTCCGACCGCCTGACGCGCTGTGCAACCCGTATTTGGCGGTCGCAGCTCAGCTACTGGCCGGGATCGACGGCATCCGGCGCCAGCTCGATCCCACCGAGCTCGGCTTCGGGCCCGTGGATGAGGATATCTTCTCGTGGCCGGCGGAGAAGCGCGCGCGGATCAAGGCGCTGCCGACCTCGATCGAGGAGGCAATGGCTGCGCTGTCGGCTGACCATGACTTCCTGCTCGCCGGCGACGTCTTCAGCAAGGACGTCATCGATCGCTGGATTGCCCGCAAGCTGTGGGAGGACCGTGAGGTTCGCAACCGACCGCATCCCTACGAGATCGAGCTGTACTACGGGTTGTAAAAGCGGGTAGAAAGCAGCGGACACGAGCTGGAGACCGACCGACGACCAGCCAGCGGTTGCCCCGGTTCCCAAGCGGGCGTGGCTTCGCGCGTGACGCTGGTCTTCGACACCGCGGTTTTTGTCCTGAACCAGCACCTTGCCGGACGGAGCTCGGGCTTTGGCACCACAGCGCCAGCCACCGGCAGGTCGCCTGGTGCGGGCGCTAGGGGGGGACGAAGGTATGCCGGGTGCTGACAGGGGCGGCCCCAGGTTCAGCTTGAGACCGTTGCCATCGGGCGGAGGGAAGGTCGACCTCAACGTGCTGTGGCGTGGAGCGCTCGAGCGGCTCCTGGCCGTCGATCGGCTCAGGAAGGTCTACGCGCCGCTGTGCGACATGACCGACGCGGCGCGTTTCTGCGAGGACGGGCTCACAGCCCTTGGTATCCGGTACGAGGTCACCGATGCGGACCTCGCCCGGATCCCCGCCGCGGGTCCCACCGTGCTGGTGGCCAACCACCCGTTCGGTGGCGTCGAGGGGCTCGTGCTGGGCGCTTTGCTGACGCGCCGCAGATCCGACGTGCGCATCATGGCCAACTACCTGTTGGCCGTATTCGAGCCGCTGCACGAGCTGTTTGTGTTCGTCGACCCCTTCGGCGGGGCAGCGGCGGCGGCGGCCAGCCGGACCGGCCTGCGGGAAGCGATCCGCTGGGTGGATGGTGGCGGCTTGCTGGCGGTTTTCCCGGCCGGTGAGGTCGCGAGCTTGCGGCTGCGCGGCTTGCGCGTCAGCGACCCGCCGTGGAACGACACTGCCTCGCGGATTCTATTGCGGGGGAAGGCCACCGCGGTGCCGGCCTTTTTTGCCGGTAGCAACGGTCCGTTCTTCCACCTGGCCGGCCTCGTTCACCCCCGCTTGCGGACCGCGTTGCTCGTCAGAGAGCTGCTCAACAAGGGATCGAAGACGCTTGCGGTGAGCATCGGCGACCCGATTCCACCTGCCCGCGTGGCCGGGCTGGGCAACCCGCGCGAGGTCACGCGCTACCTGCGCGAGCGCACCTTCAACCTGGCGAGGCGCGGGCGGCCGAGCCGTCGCTCCGAGGAGCGGAGCAGCGAGATCGCGCTCGTCGCCGAGGCGCAGCCGGTTGCGGTGCTACAGGCCGAGCTCGAGGCGCTGCCGCGGTCGGCGTGGCTCGCTGACTCCGGCCCCTTGCATGTGGTGGTCGCCCGCGCCTCCGAGATACCCACGCTGCTGCTGGAAATCGGGAGGCTGCGGGAGGTTACCTTTCGGGCTGCCGGCGAAGGGAGTGGCAAAGCCTGCGATCTCGACGAGTTCGATGTGACCTATCTGCACCTGTTCATCTGGGACTCGGACCGGAAGCAGATCGCCGGCGCCTATCGCCTCGGGCCGACCGATGAGATCCTGCCCGCGAAAGGGATCGCCGGGTTGTACACCTCGACGCTCTGGCGCTACAAGCCGGAGCTGTTCGCACGCCTCGGCCCGGCGCTCGAGATGGGGCGGTCGTTCATCTGTCAGGAGTACCAGCGTTCGTTCGCGGGGCTGATGCTGTTGTGGAAAGGGATCGGCCACTTCGTGGTGCGCCACCCGCGCTACCGGGTGCTGTTCGGGCCGGTGAGTATTTCGGCCGACTACCAGCGCGCCTCACGGGCGCTCATCGCCCAGTTCCTCGAGGCCAACCATGGGCTCTCCGAGTGGGCCCACCTGGCACGCCCGCGGCGCCCGTTCCGGGTTCGGCGCTGGGAAGCGGCTGAGGGCAAAGGGCAGCCGTGGGCGATGCGGGACGTGGATACCGTGTCGACGTTCGTCTCGGATCTCGAGGCGGATGCCAAAGGGGTGCCGATCCTCGTCAAGCAGTACTTGCGGTTGGGCGGCAGGATCCTCTCGTTCAACATCGACCCCGAGTTCGCCAACGTGGTGGACGGCCTCATCGTGGTCGACCTCGCCCGCAGCGAGCGCCGTACCCTCGAGCGGTACATGGGTGCCGAGGGGGCGGCGGCGTTCTTGTCGTGTCACCTCCCGATGACCGCGGCCGACTGAACCGCTGCTTCGCGGATGGTGGAGGCGGCACCGCACCCGCGCGCGCTTCGTCGATCGTCCACCGGCCAGCAAGCAACGCCGTTCGTGGCGCCGGGGGCGAAGGCAGCACCGCTCGAGCGCGGGGCGCTCGTGCGCTTGACCGGTAGCGGTGGTAGTCCCCGGTTACTGCACAGGCTCGATCACCGGGGGCTGGGTGCTCCCGAGCCCCCGGTGTCACACCCGCTGTCGTCACCAGGCACGACGGGTGGCGAGCCACCCTCCGAGCACGATCATCAGCAGTGCCAGCACCGCCAGGTTGACCCCACCGAGAGCCGGGATCGGCTCGGGCCGCTCTGCTTGCCCGCTCACCGTCACCACAGGAGTGCCGGCGTTCGAGGGGATGTCGAAGCTGTCGTTGAAGGTGCCGGCGATCGTGGGGGCGAAGCGCACCCCGAGCACACAGCTCTGGCCGGGCTGGAGGGTGCGGCCGGAGCAACCATCGTTGGCGATAGAGAACGGCGCCGCCAGGGGGTTGCCGCCACCGATGCTTCCGAGCCCCAGCGCGCCCTGACCGGTGGACCGCACGGTCACCGACAGGACGGCGTCCTGGCCTACCCTCAAGGTGCCGAAGCTGAGGGCGGTCGGGGTCACGGAGATGGCCGCAGTGATTTGCTGCCCGGAAGGACCACCCTGGTCCACGATCATGCCGTCGGGGTCCGGGATGTCATCCCCCTTGGCGCCATCCTGCAGGAACAGGCGCACCTGCACGCCGTCGCTGCGAGGCCAGATCTCCGCCCCGGGCAGCGCCGGGTGGTAGTGGACGAACTGATACCAGTGCGGTGCCGGGTCGTCCGGGGTGGGGCCGTGCTTCCAGTAGGAGGTGAGCTGTGCGGGCGGGAAGAACATGTCGAGGTTCGCCCACCCCCCGAGGGCCACGCCCTCGATGGTGAAGGCGAAAAAGCCGAAGGGGAAGCCCACGCCCGCGGGGCTGTCACCCGGAGACGGGTTGTCGACCGCGGCAACTCCGGTGAGGACCGCCGGAGGATCCACCGCCAGCGTGGCGTACGAGGCGCCGTCGAAGGTGGGCAACGAGGTGACGTGCGGCTGCTGGTAGTCGGGGATGCCGTCGCCGTTGCCGTCGTAACCGAAGGCGTTCCCACCGGGGCCGGTCTCGGCGCTGTCAGGCGTGCCGTCACCGTCGGTGTCGCCGCTGTCCGCGCCGAAGTAGGCGACCACCACGGCATCGGTTGCCATCGTCAGCGAGGCCGGGCTCGACGATCCGGAGAGCGCCCCTCCCCACCCCAGGAACAGCCAGCCGGGATTCGGGACGGCGGTGAGCGCCACCGATGGGGACCCCGTGTAGGTTTCGGTGCAATCGGAGGGACAGACGATGCCGTCGCCGAGCACCGTGCCGCTCCCGACGGGGCTCACCGCCACGGCGAGAGTCTCCCCCGGGGCGGACGCGGTTTCCGCGACGAGGTTGTTGGCAGCATCATAGGTGAACGTCATGACTCGACCGCCGCCGTAATCCACCCGCACCACCCGCCCCTTGGTGTCGTACTGCACGGTGGTCTGGGCGGCCAGCGAGAGGGGAAGGAGCAGTGCGATGACCGCGGCGAGCGCGAGGCACCACCGGGCGGCGCCGAGTCCCCCCGCGCCTGGGATCCGGGCGGAGCGAATGCTGGTGTCGTTCATGGCAGCCTCCTCACTTGGACGGCGCGTTGCGCTTGAGGCCCGCATTGAAATCCCTCTTGATCTTGTGCAGCCGTTTCTTGAGCTCGAACGAGCTATCCTCCCGCGGCGCCCAGGCCGCGACCTGCCAGGGGATGAACGAGTTGGCGACCACCTCGTCGCCCGTCTCGTAGCGGCCGGTGTTCTCGTTGTAGATGTACACCAGGCTCGAGGAGGCGAAGCGGGCCGTCTCCCACCCGACCAGTGGCAGTAGGTCCGGAGTGATGAGCCGCCCCGCCAGGCCGCCGGCCGCGCTTTTCACTGCGCTGCCGGTCACGGTGCGCTGGGCGCCCCCCTCGATGCCCCTGACGAGCTGCCCGGTCACGCTCTTGCCGCTGAACGTCGACTTCACACCTTGTCGAGTCCACTGGTTGCTCATTCGGTTCAAGAGGAGATTGTCCGGAGGTCCAGAGCGAAGCGGCGCAGTTCCAAACGTCCTATAGTAATCCACCTCAACAACTTTCATGCCATATTCGAGGCCCTGGCTACTCAAATACTTGGTCGCTGACTGCTCGGTGATATAGACCTCGCCAAGCTTCCAAGACTCACTCGGGACCAGTGCTCCCGCGTCACGCCCGACCTCCAGACCCTTCTCGATCCAGTCGACGTGGGCTTTGAAGATGTCGGGCCCCCAGCCGCTCGGTATGCGCGGCGTGGGGTATGAAGGAGCTGGAGTGAGTGTCCTCCTTACGTTCCACAGCCTAATATCCGGTGCTGGCTGGAGCCCGGCTGGATCCATGAAGTTGAGAGGATCCCCGTCGGTGTACGCGTAGAGGTTGGAAGCCACGAGCACGCCGAGAGGGTCCTCGGTGAGGAAGCGGCGGCTCGCCGGGTCGTACATCCGCACGCCCGTGTGGAGGAGGCCGTTGTCGTCGGTGACCACCCCGTGGCTGCCCAGCCAGCCCAGCTCGCTCTGCCCCTCGGCGGCGACGGTGCGGCCGTACGGGTCGTAGGCGAAGCGGGCGACGAGCGCGCCGCTCCCGTCGCTGACCCCCACGACGTTGCCCTGCGGATCCGTGTGCAGGACGCGGGCGGTGCCGGCGGGGTCGAGCGTGTACAGGATCGTGCCGGTGCCGATGAAGAAGCGGGTCGGGGTGTTGGCGGCGTCGAGCGTGGCCCACAGCTCGTTGCCGTCGCGCAGATAGCGCGTCTCGACCCCGTTCGTCACCGTCCGCAGGCAGGAGCCGTCGACATCCCGCACGTAGGTGGTCGCGCGGCCGCCGCCGGTGACGCCGGAGAGGTTGCCGTGGGGGTCGTAGCTGTAGGTGGTGACCTCCGCCCCCAGGCGGCGCTCGACCTGCCGGCCGTCGGCGTCGAAGGCGAAGGTGGCCAGCTCGGCTCCGGCCTTCTCGAAGAGCAGGCGGTTGGCGGAGTCGACGCTGCGCTCACGGTCGGCGTCGCCGAAAGCCGGGGTCAGGGTGCCGGTCGTGGTCATCGCGGTCACGCGGCCGACCGCATCGCGGGCGATGGTGTACGAAAGCAGGGTCGAGCCGCCGGGGCCGCGATGGGTGAGCGAGGTGAGCCGGCCGACCGGGTCGTAGGCGTAGACCGTGGCGGTGCCGTTGGGGAGGTCGACGCGGGCCAGCCGGTCCACGCCATCGTACTGGAACGTCGTGACCTTACCCGTCCAGTCGGTGAGGCGTTGCACCCTCCCGGCGCCGTCGTAGGTGTAGACGAGCTGGCGGTTGCCGGGGTAGGTGACCGAGGCCACCCGCCCGGCTGGGGTGTAGGAGAACCTGACGGTGTTGCCCTGGGCGTCGGTCCGGTTGATCAGGCGATCCAGCTTGTCGTAGGTGTACGTGGAGACCCCCAGAGGTTCGGTGACCGTGACCACGAGGCCGGCCGCGCTGTAGGCGTACCCGAAGTCGACCTGGGCGCCGCCGGGCAGCGTGATGCGACTGAGGCGGCCGTCGGGGGTGTACTGGTAAGCCACCTCCTCCCCCGATGGCCGGGTCAGGGTGACCAGGCGTCCCAGCGCGTCGTAGGCGTAGCGCTCGGTCGCCCCGTCCGCTCCGGTTACGGCAGTCACCCGGCCCGCCAGGTCGTAGGCGAAACGCCACTCGCTGCCGCGGGCATCGACGAGGCGGGAGACGCTTCCATAGTGGTCGTACTGCGCGCTGATCCCGTCGCCGTTGGCGGCGGTGACGGCGGTGGGCTCCCCGAGCCCGCTGAAAGCCAGCCGGTCCTTTTCCCCCAGTGCGTTGATCATGGTGAGGTCGCGGCTGTCCGGGCCGCGCGCCAGCTTGGTCACCGCTCCCAGCGGATTGCGCAGCTCGGTGGGGCGGCCCTCGGCATCGAAAGCGGCCTGCCAGGTATGCCCCAAGCCGTTGGTGAGCGCGGTCTCCCGGCCGTTGGCGTCGCGGCTGATCGTCTCCTGGTTGCCGCTGGGATATGTGACCGTGCGCAGCAGGTTGCGGCGGTCGTAGGCGAGGTTGGTGGTGACGCCATCGGCGTCGGTGACCGCCACGACGTTGGAGTCGGCGTCGTAGGCGTAGGTCGTGACCCCTCCCAGGGCGTCGGTCTCGGTGTGCACCCTGCCCAGGGCGTCGTAGGTGAGCGCCGCGGTCGCGTTGGTGGGCACGAAGGTGCGGCTGGTGATGTTGTTCTCAGCGTCGTAGGCGAAGGTAGTCTGGTGCCCCGCCGGGTTGGTGAGGCTGGTGAGGTTGCTGCCGGGATCCCAGGTGTACTGGAAGTTGCCGAGCCCATCTGGAAGGGTGACCTGCGTGGGCCGGCCCGCGGCGTCGTACGCGAGGAGGAACGCCTTGCCGGTCGGGTCCTGGATGCTGGTGCGCATGCCTTGGGCGTTGTACTCGTATCTCACGGTGCGCCCGTTGTGATCCACGGCGGTGAGCTGGTTCTGGCCGTCGTAGCCCAGACCGGCGAGGGGGACCTCCAGCAGCCAGAGGGCGCGCGGGTTGCCGTTGGCGAAGTAGGTGAACCAGGACCTGCCGGTCGGGCCTTTGATCTCGGTCGGCTGGCCGAGGCCGTTGTAGGTGACCGTGGTGGTGGCGCCGATCCGGTCGGTGGTCGAGACGAGGTTTCCCTGGGCGTCGTTCTCGAACGCCACCATGTGCCCCAGCTTGTCGGTGGCGGCGGCGAGGTTGCCGTGGGCGTCCCAGCCGAACGTCGCGCTGTGGCCCTCGCCGTCGGTGACCCGCAGGAGCTGCCCGTTGGCGTCGTAGACCTGGGTGATCGCGTGGCCCGAGGGGGGCGTGACCACGACCTGCAGACGATTCCCGGCGAGAGGGGTGGCCACGAAGGTAGTGAGCTGGCCGGCGGCGTCGGCCTGGGATGCGATGCGGCCGTCACCGCCGTAGGTGTTGGTCAGCACCACGATGCCGCGGCGGTCGGTCTCGGTGCGCAGGCGGTGCTGGGCGTCGTAGGTGAACGTCCAGGCGTGGCCGCGGGCATCGGTGAGAGAGGTGAGATTACCGTTGCCGTCGTATGCGAGCTGCGCGGTCGGCCCGCCCGTGGCCGGCGTCGTGATGGCGGTGATGCGCCCGCCGGCCCAGGTGAGATCGATCTGCCGGCCCATCGAGTCGGTGATGCGGTCAAGCTGCGTGGAGTGGGTGAGGGTGATCGAGTGGTTGCGCGGGTTGGTGATCTTCGTCAGCCTGCCGGACGCGTCGAACAGCCACGCCAGGCCGTCGGGGAAGGTGAGGCTCCAGCCGTCCGGCGAGCGGTCCGCGAGCGTCGCGGTCGTGGTGCAGTTGAACGGGGTATAGGTGGTACCGCTCTTCTTGAAGAACCGGCGGCTGCCGTCGGGCATGACCACGGTGTGATCCTCGCCGTTTTCCTCGACGCGCATGGCCAGGCTGTGCGTCCACCCGAAACCGAGGGGGCCGTCCTCGCCGGCGAGATGCGAGTTGTAGCTCACGGCGAACGCCAGATCCAGGCCCATCCGGCCCGGGAAGCCGAACAGCGTGCGGTTGAAGAAGAAGTTGCCGACGAACGGGTTGACCGGATCGGCGATCGCGTCGTACTGGCGCCCCAGGTTGGCCAGGGCGGTGAGATCGGGGTGGTTCCACTCCTCGGGCTCGGGAGCGAGGCTCAGGTCCACAGTGACGGTCTCGTTGGGGCCGGGGGAGGCGCTGCCGGGAGCGGAGTCGAAGTAGCCGCGGTAGCTGCCGACCAGGACGTAGGTGTAGTCGGGCGCGACCCGGGTCAGGTACTGGCCGCCCTGGAAGGCCAAAGCCAATTTCTTCCAGCCGGCGCGCGAGAGCTCGACAACCGCTCCCGGCAGCGGGTGGCCATCGACGCTGTCCGTCACCGTTCCCCGGATGGTCGCGCAGTCGCCACGGAGGTTGAGCGTGCGGGTCTCGGTATCGATCCCGGAGGAGGATGTCACCGTGAGCGTCACCGGGTAGCTGCCGGGGTCGGTGAAGGTGTGTACCACGACTCTGCCCTCGGCGGTCTCTCCGTCACCGAAGTCCCAGTGCCAGTCGGTACCGCCGCAGCTCGTGTTCTCGAAGCGGATCGGGTCGCCGGCGCAGAGCGGGTCGGTGGGCAGGTAGTCGAAAGAGGCAACGATCGGGTTGCCGACGGCGATCTCGTACCAGGGGGTGTAGTACGGCCCCTCGTGGCTGCCGCCCAACCACCGGCCGCGAATCCGCGCTCTCGTGGGGTTGGGGCCGAGGCACGCATTGACCCGGTACTCCACCGTGGGCCCCCCGTACCAGCGGTCGGAGAACTCGTGCCCGGAGCTATACGAGCAGCCCAGACAGTAGAGGCTGAAGCAGCAGCCGTCCGGAGCGCTGGGGCACGCCTGGATGGTGTCGTTGACCAGGCAGGGCTTGCCGCAGAAGCCGCAGTGATCGAAGTACCCCCGTACGTACTGGAGACCCTCGGTCTCGAAGCTGATCCCCTCGCTGCCGCCATCGATCAGGACCTTCACCTTGATGATCTCGCCGTTGACGGCCCCTCCCGGGACCTGCAGCGAGATCGCGGTGGCGGCGGCCCAGGCAGGGTTGAAGACGAGGGCCACCAGCAGGAGGAGTGGGAAGAGAAACCGGACACGGTTGGTCACGAGCCACCTCCCTCGCGCTCGGGTGCGCGTTGGCAAGCGTAGCGGGGCACCGTTGAGGTTGCGTTGAGGAAGCGGCGCACAGTGCGGTACGATGGGCCGGGCGGCAACGGGGGCACAATGGAAGCGTCGCTGTCAGGCTCTCCAGGGTGTGTGGCGGTGCGCCTCCTCGGCGGGCTGCAGATTCAGGGGCCGAGCGGAGCGCTCTATCTCGAGTCCGCCAAGACAGGAGCTTTGCTCGCCTACCTGGCGCTGGCGCCGGGCGAGCACGTGCGGGGCAAGCTGCAACGCCTGCTCTGGCCCGACCTGCCCGACGTTCGCGCGGCTCGCAACCTCCGCCACGCGCTGTGGGATCTTCGGCGCACCTTTGCCGCCGCCGGCGCCAGTGTGGTGCAGGCCAGTCGAAGTCGCGTCACGTTTGCTGCCTCCGACCATGTGGTCGTGGACGCGCTCGAGCTGCTGGCGGCGCGCGAGGCGCTGCGGACCGCCGCCGCTCCGGGCCGCGACGGTTTTCGCATCGTCACGCCCCTGTGGCGTGGCGAGCTGCTCGATGGCACCCTCATCGGCGATGTTCCCGAGTTCGAGGAGTGGCTCCAGATCGAGCGCGAGCGGTTGCGCGCCGCGGCGGTCGAAGTGCTTCGCGCTTTGGTTGCCCAGCACCGTCAGGCCGGGGAGCTCGAGGTGGCACTGGTGAGAGCGCGCGAGCTGGTGGCGCTCGATCCGTGGCGGGAGGAGGCCCATCGAGCCGTGATGGAGATCCTCGCTTCGGCTGGTGATCTACCTGCCGCTCTGGCTCAGTTCGAGCAGTGCCGGCGGATTCTTGCCGCCGAGCTCCAGACGTCGCCGGCCACCCAGACCTCCCGGCTGGCAGCCAGCTTGCGGGGGGCGGCTGGCGCAGGTCAGCCTCCGGGCGCGGCGCTCGTCCGCCACAACCTGCCGGCTCAGATCACGCCTTTTTATGGCCGCGAGAGCGAGATTGCGACCCTCGAGCAGCTCCTCGACACCCCGGACTGCCGGTTGATCTGCCTGCTCGGGCCCGGGGGCATCGGCAAGACACGGCTGGCGATTCAGGTCGGGCTCCGGCGAGTGGCTGTCGCCGGGGCGGGTGGTGGGCGCTACGACGGAGTGTGGTTCGTGGCACCGCAGGATGAAGACAGAGGGGGAGGCCTTCACGAGGCGGTGGCCAAAGCTCTTTTCGCCGGCACGCAGGCAGCGTCGGGAGAGCTGGACCCGGAGCAACGGCTCGTCGATTTCCTGCGTCCCCAAAAGACGCTGCTCATCCTCGACGGCTTTGAGCACAGCCTGAGCCAGACCGGGGTTTTGGCCGAGCTTCTGGCCGCAGCACCACTGCTCTCGATGCTCGTCACGAGCCGGGTGCGGCTGCCACTGGAGGGCGCATGGACGATCGAGATCTCCGGGCTGGGGGTGCCGCCGCCGGGTCGCCGTGGTGTCCAGCGCAGCCCCGCCTGCCAGTTGTTCCTAGAGAGCGCGCGGCGGGTGCGAGCGTCGTTTTCCCCCACCCCGCGCGATCTGAGCGATATCGCCAAGCTCTGCCATGCCGTGGAGGGTTTTCCGCTTGCCATCGAGCTGGCCGCCGGCTGGATCGGTTCGTTGTCCCCCCATCAGATCGTCGACGAGATCCGGCGCCATCCGGGGTTTCTGGGCGAGTCCGGAAGCGAGCTGCGGGCCGTCTTCGAGTCCTCGTGGTCGCGTCTGGACGCCACGGACCACGCGGTGCTGGCCGTTCTCTCGGTGTTCGTTGGAGGGTTCTCGCGGGAAGCCGCCGAGGTGGTGGCCGGTGCGTCACCGGCGAGCCTGCGCCGCCTCGTGGACAGCTCCTTCGTGCGCTTCGAAGCCACGGGGCGCTATTCCATCCACGAGGTCCTGCGGTGCTTCGCCGGCGAGGAGCTGGAGCGAGCGCCGGCTGAGCACCAGCGCGCCCGCCGCGCGCACGCCGAGTTCTTCGCCCGCCGGCTACGAGGGTCTCGCGGAACCTGGGGGCGCGATGGAGGCTGCCGGCTGCTCGACGAGGTGGCGGCAGAGCTATCCAACCTCCAGGCAGCGTGGCAGTGGGCGCTCACGGCGGGGCAGCCGGAGGTGATAGCCAACTACCTGGACTGTGTGGTGCTTTACGCTCAGGCCCGCGGCTGGCTCCACGGCGCCGAGACCCTCATCACCCAAGCGATCGATGCCTTTCACCGACAACGGCCCGAGCTGGCTGCCGATCTGCTCGTGGCGCGGGGGACCCTGCGCATCCGCATGGGGCGGTATGAGCGGGCCAGGGAGGATCTGGAGTCCGTGCTCCAGAGCGAAGATCCGGGAGGCGAGAAGCACAGCCTGGCCATGGCCCAGTTGGGGGCCTGTGCCTACTACCAGGGGCGGTACGACGAGGCCCGCGCGCGGCTGGACGAGGCGATCGCCCGGGTCGGGACCAGCTCGGCCGGCGCCATGTGCCGGGTGCTCCGAGGTCGCGTCGCCATGGAAAAGGGCCAGCATGCCGACGCCGAGGCGCTGTTCGAGGCCGCACGCACGATGGCTCGCGAGGTCGGCGACAGTGCCAACGAGCGGACCGCCACCAATCAGCTCGGCATGGCGGCGTACTTCCGCGGCGATCTCGGGCGCGCCGAGGGTCTGTTCGGCGAGGTGCTCGCGTCGGCGCGAGTAGCGGGGGATGTCGGCCTCGTGGAGGAGGCGGCGACCGGCCTCGGTATCGTGCGCGAAGCCCAGGGGGCGTTCGCCGCTGCGCGCGCACACTACGAGGAGGCGCTCGCGCTCTGCCGGGAGAGCGGCAACCGGCGGGGCGAGGCCTACGTGCTCACGGTCATCGGCGAGACCTTTCGGGTTACGGGAGAGCTTGTGCCGGCGCGCCAGCTCTATGCAGACGCTCTGGTCATCGCCCGGGAGATCGGGGCCGATCATCTGGTGGGCCTGCTGCTGGGAAACCTCGCGTACACGCACGCGGCGGCGGGGCTCCTGGACGAAGCGGAGGCCACCCTCCGCGAGGTCTTGCAGCACTACGAACGGGGCGGCTCGGTGGCCACTGCCTTGCCTGCCCTCATCAGTGCTGCCGAGGTCCTGCACCGGCGCGGCGCGAGCACGCGGGCGCTCGAGCTGCTCGGCCTCGCGCGCGCCCATCCTGCCAACCGCAAGGATCACACCGTCGAGATCGAGCGGGTCCTGGCCGTGATCACCCCCACGGTCTCGCACGATGCGCTCACCCGCCATCTCGATCGCGGGATGCAGCGTGCGCTCGACACCGAGATCCAGAAGCTTCTCGAGCCCGGAGCGCTGGGCGGAAGAAGGAAGGACCTCTGACCGCCTTTTCGTCAAGCGGGCCGATTCGGAAGATCCGACCCCCGGGACACCCCGCGCCCCGGCCTGGGCAGGTCGGCCGCCCTCGCGCCGCGAACCGCGAGGCCCGCTGATCGGAGCGCAGCCACCGACAACGGATCTCGAGCGGTTGGCCGACCACGAGCCGGCAACGGACCGAGCGCTGGATGCCCGCTCCAGCTCGCTCTGCTGGGCGTGGGACCGCCGGGTGTTGTCGCGGGCCACTTGCTCGCGCGCTCGCTGGGCCTTTTCGATCGAACGGAACCTGACCACGCCGCGTGGGGAAACGCGCGGTGCCAGCCGCCAGTACCTGGCACAGTGCTGGTGGTTCCGTTGCTCACCACAGCTTGTCGATATTGCCGGGGTACAGCGCGATGCGAGTGCGCGTGAAGGCATCCCGGTGTGCCAGCGCGGCCGGCGTGAAGAAGGCAGCCATGGTCACCTTGTCGAATCCGGGCTGATCGCTGGCGAACGGCTCCTGCGGGGTGCCTCCGACCAGAACGGTGCCCGGCAACTCCTCCCACCCGGCTCGCTGGTAGAACTCACGGAGAGGGCGGTCGCAGGTGAAGATACCGAGATCCAGACCCATGGAGACCATTTCCTCGT
>JAAYVZ010000042.1 GCA_012516935.1 Holophagae bacterium | reverse complement strand
CGAACCGCTCGCGCCGGAATCAGCGGCTCCACTCTTTGCCAAAACGCATCCGAAACCTCCCAGGATCGCGCTCGTGCCATGCTCGCCCTCCTGGGCCAATCTAGGTTCGAGCACTCAAGAAGTCAATCTATTTACGGATACGCTCTTACTCGACGTTGACGAAAATCTCGAGCGCGCCGCAACCAGCGCCCACGAACGGCTCCAGCGCCTTGCCGAGCAATGCGCCGGCCAGATGGATCTTGACTCCCTTTTCCTCGATTGGCAACGCTTGCATGGCGTGCCCAGACTCAGCCGATGCAACACCGGGGACGGCTGGTCGGATCTGGCGCCCACCCAGGACGGGAAGATGCCGGTGACCGAGATCGCGCGCCGCCCAGGTGGGGGTTGGTCTTTCGAACCTCCTTCACGGCCCCACGTATAACCTCCACCTATGGAACTCGCAATCGAAACCCATGCCCTCACCCGAGCCTTCGGTACCACCATTGCCGTCAACGCCATCGACCTGGCCGTACCGCGTGGCAGCTTCTACGGTTTTCTCGGTCCCAACGCCGCCGGCAAGTCAACCACCATCAAATGCCTGACTGGCCTGTTGCGCCCGACGAGCGGCAGCATCCGCATCCTCGGCTTGGACCTGGCGACCAGCGAGCTGGAGATCAAGCGCCATCTGGGTGTCATCCCCGAGGAGCAGGCCCTGTTCGAGCGGCTCACCGCCAAGGAAACCCTGGCTTTCGTCGGACAGGTGCACGGAATCGACAAGAAGACCCTGGTCACCCGGATCGACGAGCTGCTCCAGTTGCTCGATCTCACGAACGCTTCGGGCAAGCTGGTGGCCGACTACTCCCACGGCATGCGCAAGAAACTCGCCCTCGCCGTGGCCCTGTTGCCAGCTCCCAAAATACTTTTCCTCGATGAGCCCTTCGAAGGGATCGACGCCGTGGCATCGCGGGAGATCAAGGAACTGCTGCATGGGTTCGTCACCCGCGGCGGAACGGTGTTCTTGACCTCGCACATCATCGAAATCGTCGAGCGGCTCGCCGATCATGTCGGCATCATTCACCAGGGGCGCCTGATCACCCAGGGCTCGCTGAGTGAACTGAAACAACGCTACTGGGCCGGCGCCACTTTGGAGGAAATCTTCATCTCCCAGGTCGGCGGTGTGGACGATACCAACGCGGTCTTGGAATGGCTGGCATGACGTGGCGCATCGTTCGTGCGTTGCAGTACCTGCAGTGGCGGCTGGCGATCAACAACGTGACGCACTCGCGCCAGCGCGGCGAGTTGGAAAACCTGTCCCGCCTCGCCGATTTCATTTTGCCCATTATTCTGGGTATCGTTCTCATTCCTCTCACCTTGGTCCTTACCGCCGGTGGTGGTATGGCCGGGTATTTTCTCGCCGATGCCACGCACGATCCGCGAACGATCGCGATGGTGCTCGGTTTCGGCCTGTGCCTACCCTGTGTTTGGGTCCTGTTCCGTCCTTTCAGGATGTTGGCTTCCCGCAAGGTGGAGCGCAACGATCTCGTCCGTCTGCTGCCCATCCCCCGGTGGCTATTGCACCATCTCGAACTGTTCCGCGCCCTGCATGAACCGGTGTTTCTCGCCTTTGTACCTGGTTTGCTGCTATTGCCTTTGGGAATCTTGGTCGGTGGCAAGGTGCTGTTGGCCTTCGCCGCGCTTGCTGCTGGCCTTCTGATCATCGCTTTTCTCGCCTGCACCGCCACCTTGATTGCCCTTGCCGTCCAGCTTCTGCTGCGCAACCGCAAGCGGGGTGAGGTCGCCGGATTGGCCTTTTTCCTGATCGCGTCGATTGTGGGATTGCTCCCCCAGTTCTTTGCCCATAACCATGAGCCACGGCGTTCTGGCGCGTCTTCCTCCGAGATCGAACGCCCGATGTCCCAAGAGCAGCCCGACAGATCCCTCGGAGATCTCGAACTACCCAGGGCCGTGCGAGCGCTGCCGCCATTTTTGTACGGCGATGTGTTGGGCAGGGGGGCGACCGGTGATTGGCCAGGAGCCGGCCTCGCATTTTGTGGACTTTTCGCACAATGTGCCGTGATTTACTCAGTGTCGATTCCGATCTATCGCCGTCTCACGGTAACTCCGGCGGTCTCGTCATCGACCAGGAAAGACGAGGTCATCACCGATGCCACCGGCGCGATCCCCTTCGTTCCCGGTGCCATCGCAGCCGTGGCCTTGACCAGTTTTCGCGTCTTGATCCGGACTGTTCGCGGCAAAGTCGCCGTGGCCATGCCCATCATGATTGCCGTGGTCATTTCCTCCGCGGCGCGGCAGGTTGGCGCCGACGGCATCGGATTCGTGGCCAACCCCCTGGTAGTTGGCGCCTTCACCGTATTGGTGAGTATGGCCCATCTCGGCGCCTTCACCACCAATCAATTCGCCGTCATGGGTCAGGGTTTGATTCTGGAGTTTCTCCAACCCATCGCGCCGCGCACGCTGCTGCGTGGCCGTTTTCTCGCGGCAACGGCCATGTTCGTCGTTGGCGTGACCCCGGGATTGCTCGCTCTGTTCGTTCTCCTACCGCACAGCACCCTTTCGCTGTTACCCACCTTGTTCTTCGCCGCCTTGTCGGTCAACTTCCTGGCCTTTCCCGTGGCCGCCCTGCTCGCCATGGTTTTCCCCAAACTCGCCGACCTCTCGTCGGTGGGCCGGGGGTCTCAACCCCACGCGGCTGCCGGCATGCTGCAACTCCTCGGAGTCATGCCCGCCGCGCTTCCTTCCGCCGCGCTGATTGCCCTGGCCCTGCTCGTCTTTCACAGCCAATTGCTCGCCGCGATATTGACCGCAGGTTGGACTTTGGCGGCTTTTTGTATCGCTCTCGGGGCCATGCGCCTCCTCGAACCCGTCTTGCTCAAACGGCGCGAGAATCTCGCCCTGGTCGCCGTCGGGAAATAGGAAGGCATTCTTTCGAGGCGATCTGTTCTCAACCCCTGTCTGCCACACCGAAAGCCACGCGAAAGCCCCCTCCCCCACCCCTGGTTTCCTTGACCACCCGACCAGGGACTGTCGAGCGGCCCTCCGGCGTCCCGGGAGCCTGATTCGGCAGGCTCTCCACCTCGACCAGCAGGAGGCCGGCGACGGCTTCCCGATCCTCGAGAAGCGCGAGCTCTGGTGGATCCCCGACCTGGGAAGGCCGAGGCGGTCTGGGGCTCCCACGTCCGGCTCTCGGACCGCTTCTTCCGGGAGGCGACCGAGGCGCCCGTCCCGCTCGACCTCCGAGTCCTCCGCGCCCTACGCTCGCCGTTCGAGATCGACATCTACATCTGGCTAACCTGGCGGTTCTTCCGGCTCCGGCAGCCGGTGACGATCCCGTAGGCCTCGCTTGCACTGCAGTTCGGGTCCGGGTACGTGAGCCCGCAGTACTCCAAGAGCCGGTTCCTGAGCTATCTGCAGAGCGTGGTCCACTCCTACCCGGAGATGAGGCTCGAGAGCACCGCCGCGGGCTTCGTACTCAAACCGTAACCGACCCATGTGACGAGGCGGGCGGGAGCGAAAGCCTCAGACTCCAGCGGCGGTTGGAGGCCCGGGGGGACCGGTCTGCGCCTGTACTTGAGCCAAGGTTGACTGCCGAGCGAATGTTCCGTTTTATCGGCTACAATACCTATTAGGCGACATATTGGAACATGGCATCACATCCTGAATCCGCCCTGCAGCTAGCCCGAGAGAAGGGGATTATCCGCCCGAGAGACTTGGCGGCGCGAGGCATCCCGCGGGTGACCCTGACGCGGCTAGTGCACAGCGGTCGACTCGAGAGGATCGGACGCGGTCTCTACGCCCTGCCGAACCGGGATGTGACCGAGCACCAGGGCCTGGTCGAGACGGCGAAGCGGATTCCGCACGGTGTCATCTGCCTCCTCTCGGCGCTCCGCTTTCATGGCCTGACCACCCAGGACCCTTTCGAGGTCTGGATGGCGATCGACCGCAAGTCGCGGCGACCCCGGCAGGATTACCCACCACTTCGTGTCGTTCGGTTCTCTGCTAGAGCCCTCGTCGAGGGAGTCGTGGAGCACCGGATCGAGGGCGTCAGGGTGCGGATCACCTCTCCGGCACGAACGGTCGTCGATTGTTTTCGCTACCGTTCGAAGGTCGGCTTGGACGTTGCGATCGAGGCGCTGCGCGACTACCGCCGTGGCGCGGCTGGTACCGTGGACGAGCTCTGGAAGGCGGCGGAAGTCGCGCGCGTCCGGAGCGTGATCCGGCCCTACCTGGAGGCCCTCGCGTGACCGCTTCTCCCAACGTCGCCGCGTCGGTCAAGCAGCGACTTCTCAATCTGGCGAAAAAGCGAGGCGTCGAGTTCAATCGACTGCTCACCAGGTACGGCATCGAGCGGCTGCTCTACCGACTCTCGAGAACATGCCACGAGCGGCAGTTCGTGCTCAAGGGAGCGATTCTCTTCCAGATCTGGCGCCCCGAACCGCATCGCCCGACGAAGGACGTGGACCTGCTCGGGAGCGGCACGCCGGACGAGACTTCGCTCGCGAAGATCTTCGCCGAGATCTGCGCCGTGGACGTCGAAGACGATGGCGTGGACTTCGCCGCCGACAGCGTGCGGACCGAACCCATTCGCGAAGGAAACTCCTACCTGGGAGTCCGGATCAAGCTCATGGGACGGATCGGCGTGGCCCGGATTCCCATCCAGGTCGACGTCGGTTTCGGCGATTCGGTGGTGCCCGCGCCCCAGACCGCCGAGCTCCCGGCTCTTCTCGGCCACGCGCCGCCGCGGCTTCGTGCCTACTGCCGCGAGACTGTCGTCGCCGAGAAGCTTCATGCCATCGTCGATCTCGGCTTCACGAACACTCGGATGAAAGACTACTTCGATCTCTGGTTCCTGTCGGTCAACTTCGCATTTGACAGCGTCACGCTCGCCGAAGCGATCGCGGCGACTTTCGATCGGCGCTCGACGACCATTCCCGACGCCTTGCCGACCGGGCTGACCGATGAGTTCGCCAACGACTCGACGAAGCGGGCCCAGTGGCTTGGCTTTCTCCACCGTGCGGGACTGCAGACTGAGGAGATCGACCTCGAAAAGGCGGTGAGCGTGATTGGTGCCTTTCTCGTTCCGCCACTGGCGATGGCGCGGACTCGGGACCTCCGGAAGCTGTCATGGCCGCCGGGTGGGCCATGGCAGACCGTTCCGGAGCCCGCGCAGTAAGGCGGTCACTTCCCTTGGTGGAAGCGGGGAAACGACCCGTACAAGTGGCGTGGGAGCCTCTCGATCGCGAGGAGAAGCAGCTCGAACAGCTCGCAGCCCAGGCGAATGAAGTGCGGGCCCGAATCCGGATGTTGCGCGATGAGATCTCCACGCAGGCAGCCATACTTGAAGAGAGCCGGCCGGCGGGCGCCGGCTTCCGGGTCGCCGAGAAGCGGGAGCTATGGTGGAATCCCCGGCCCGGGAAGGGCGAGGTGGTCTGGGGCTCCCACGTCCGGCTCTCGAACCGCTTTTTCCGGGAAGCGACCGAGGCGCCCGTTCCGTTCGACCTTCGGGTCCTGCGTGCCTTGCGTTCGCCGTTCGAAATCGACATCTACGTCTGGCCGACCTAGCGGTTCTTCCGGCTCCGGCGGTCTTGCTCGACCTGGGAGCTCGCTACCCAGGCAACGTGCTGGCGCCACTCCGCGATGTGGTCCGCCGGGATCACAGGTCGGGCTCCACGTCCGCGTTGACGCGGAGCTTCCGGCGCTCGTCCCGGGGAGCTTCGCTCAACTCGGCTTCGGGGATCAGGGAAGCGGTCTCGCTCGCACGGCGCGCGACGAACGCGGCGAGCGGCTCGGTCCGCGATCTCTGGCCGACGCGCTCGAGCAGATAGCCTAGGCGCTGCGCCCAGGGGATCGGCGAGAGCGGGCCCAGCTCGGCGAGCCCGGTCGCATCTGACCAGCCGCAGCGAAGGCGGGTCGAGGATTCGCGACATACCGGCCCTGGATAGTCGACAAGAGAGAGAGCTACCATCATGATGAGGCGAAAGGACTGCATTCGGATGCCGGCGTTCGTGGTGTTGTCGCTTTGCATGTCGCTGTCGACGGCGGGGTGGGCTGGCCACCCCCCCGCCTTCGTTTTCACCCGCGAGGCGGTGGCGAAGAAGGCCCTCGGGAGCACGCAAGGCATCGCCATGGACGAGCAACGCTGGCTGGCCCGAAAAGCCGCCGCCGCGTGGGTGCTGGAACCGGATCTCCGGCGCGTCTCGCTCGTGGTGCTCGGCGCCGGCTCCGAGACCGTGTCGCAGGCGCCCACGGCCTTCTGGCCGCTCCCGCCAGGCGTCAAGCTCGAGCCGCCGCGCACCGGCTTTCTCGGTCTCGCGCCGTGGGGCGAAACCGGGACGTGGCTGGTGGACGGCGAAAACCAAACGCTCTGGCGGCTCGCCAGCGGCGCCTGGGAGGGTCCGTGGCCACTGCCCGATCCGGTCGCCGACGCGGTGGCGCTCGGGGCCGAGGAGGTGGTGCTGCAAACGCCAACCCATCCGAGCTGGGCGCTGGCGCGGGTCGGTCGCGGAGGCGTGGTCGCACAGCGCTTCGGAGGACGCCTGCTGGCCCCGCTGCCGCTGCTCGACCGCTTCGAGAACACGTGGCGGCTCGCGATCTCGGAGGACGGCAAGAAGCTGTTCTTGGCCCACACGTTCCGGCCGCTGCTGCGGGCCTACACGCTGCCGCGCTGCGAGCTGCTCGTGGAGACCGAGCTGACGAGCCCCGAGGCGAGCCGGCTGGCTGGCCTACGAGAGCAGACGATCGAGTCGATCAAGGTCAACCCCGAGACCGGGTGCGTCTCCTGCCGGCTGGTGCGCTTCGCTTCGGCTCTGGAGGTCAGCGCCGAAAGGGAGCTCCTGGTCCACCTCGGCCGCGCTCCCGGGATCGAGCGGCTGGACGGAGCGGGGCGCTGGCTCGATACGGTGCCGGTGGTGCTCCCCCGTGGCCAGACGGAGTGGGTTGCAGCCGGGATGGCGGTACGGGGCGGGTTCCTTCTGGCCCGTGAAGCGGAAGGAGTCGTCGGCTACCGCCTGCGGGAAACCGCTAAACCCCTCGTCATCCGGGTCGTGGATGAGGACGGAAAGCCCATCGAGCGGGCGACGGTGGCGATCGAGCTGGCTGGCGGCTTGCGCCATGACTTGGAAACCGACGCCGCTGGGACGGTGTCAATCACGCAGCCCCCGCCGGAGATCGAGGTCACCGTACGGGTTCGTGCTCCCGGCTTCCGGCGCTTCGAGCGGTTCGGGCTGGCGCGCGAGGTGCTTGGAGAGGCACTGACGTTGGTACGAGCCGACACGCTGTGCGTGGCGGTGACGGCGCGGTCGTCGCGGCAACCGGTCGCACGTTTCGAGCTCAGCATCGCCCTGCGTACCGAAGGGCCCGACACCGTGGGACTCGAGCGCGGCGGCGAGATTGCAATCGAGGATCCGGAAGGGACGGGTTGCCTCGAAGCCCCGTGGGACTACCCGGTGGTCCTCACGGTGCGGGCCGAGGGCTTCGCCAGCCAGGACGTGAAAATCCTCGAATACCCCGACGAGCCGGTGCCCGTCGAGCTCGAGCCCGCCGCGGTGCTGCGCGTCACGGTGTCGGACGCACAGGGCCGGCCGGTGCGGGACGCTGTCGTCGCGCTGCGCTCGGGAGCTGCGACTACGAGCCCGGGCTGGGTGGTGGGAACGGACAGCACCGCTTCGACCGACGAGACGGGCATGGCGTTGCTGGCCCGGCTGGCACCCGGGAGATATCGGGCGTTGGTGCGGCGCGAGGGGTTTTTGGAGTGGGTAAGCGACTGGACCCTCGAGGCGGGAGCATGCACCAAGAAGGTCGTGCTCGACCGGGGCGCGAGGGTCGTGGCGCGCGTGACCGACCGCCACAGCGGTGCTGGCGTCGCCGAGGCGCGCATCGAGCTCGGGGGTCACAGTCAGATCAGCCGCCGCCTGGGCTGCTCGACCTCCCACGACGGCAGGTGCGAGATCAGCGGCGTGCCGGCGGGCACCTTGCTCGCGACCGCAACCGCCTCCGGTCGCGCACGCACGACCCAGCAGGTCGTCGTCCCCCCCGACCGGCGCGAGGTGAACGTCGAGATCCGCATGGTCTCCGGCATCCGCGTGCACGGCCGGGTGGCCGGCACCGAAATGTACGAAATCCCGCTGGGGGTACGCATCGGCACCCCGGGGTTCGAGGTGCGGGAGGGACCCGTGGGCCCAGACGGGAGGTACGCCATCGATGACGTGCCCGCGGGCCGGTGCAGTGTCTGGGTGCGCGAGACGCCGGCCGGCGGGGCGCTGCTTCACCTCATCACCACCCTCACCGAAGACCGTGACGCTCAGGAGCTGGACCTCGACCTTCCAGTCCCCCGGGCGTTGGTGGGTTGGGTGCGGGAGGGAGGGGCCCCGTGCTTTCCTTGCCGTGCCGTCGTGGAGCTGCAGGGGGTCGATCTCAACCGCCCCCGGTCCGAAAGGCGCACCGACCCGAGCGGCCGGTTCGAGGTTCGAATGCCTGTATCCGGGCAGTATCGGGTGCAGATCTGGAACCGGGACGGCTCGCTCGGACTCGACGAGACCGTGGGGCTCACCATGAGCACCGAGCGCACGTTCGAGCTGGGAGGGGGCGGGGTCGAAGGGCGGGTGGTGGACGACGATGGGACGCCGGTAGCCTCCGCCAGCGTCAGCGTCTCCCGCGCCACGGACGGGAGCGTGCTGCGCCAGCTCACCAGTGGTTTGGGCGGCGCGTTTCGCTTCGATCGGCTACCCGCGGGCTTGGTGCGCGTCTCGGCAGTCGAGGAGGGTACGTGGGCGCACGCCGACGTTGCGGTGGAAACCGGCGAAACGGCGCGCGTGGAGCTGGTGCTCGAGCGCCGGCAGGGACTGCGGCTTCGCCTGCGCGATGGCGCGACAGCGGTTCCCCTCCGCGCCGCCGCGATCGGCGTGCAGGCTCGTTCAGGCGCGTTTTCCGTGCATCATCAGGCGGGAAACCCGGATGGGGTTTTCCGTTTGCCGGTCGAGCCCGGCGACGTCGCAGCCGTTGTGATCGGAGCCCCGGGGTACGCTGTTGCGACGGTGCGGGGACCGCTCGGCACACCCTTGATCGAGGTGGCGCTATCGCGAAGCCATCGCTCGTTCAACCTCGACGTGCGACCCGAGGCGGGGACCCCCTGCACCGTGACGTTGCTGGATGCCTC
This sequence comes from Holophagae bacterium, assembly GCA_012516935.1. Taxonomy (GTDB): domain Bacteria; phylum Acidobacteriota; class Thermoanaerobaculia; order Thermoanaerobaculales; family Thermoanaerobaculaceae; genus JAAYVZ01. Next base: position 4,386 of record JAAYVZ010000042.1, on the reverse strand, counting down.
GGGCATGCCCGTTGCGCTGTCGGTCGAGATGCCTCCCGGCCCGGCCCCGCTGCACTCCCGGACGGTGCTGTTCAACTTCCTTCCGATTGGCAGCTACGAGCTGGTCGTGGGGATGTGCGAAGGCAAGGTATTCCGCCGAACGCTGGCGCTGGTGCCCGGCTCGATACCCCTCATCGTGCTGCCATAGGCGCGCCCGGGTAGACTCCCGTTCCGCAGCCAGCCCGGCGCGGGCTGTGATCATGCCCCCGAGCTAGCGTTCCAAGCTCTTCCCTCCACCCTCGGCTGGCCTCGGAGCGTGTTCCTCGTGCTCGGACGATGGCGTGGCAACCGGAGTTTTGGGCTTCGTAGTCTCTGGCGGTTGCTGGCCACCCTTCACGAGCGCCGCATACGCCGCACACGGGTCGTCGAGAGGCACGGCGTGCTCGGGAAGCGCCCACCGCGAAAAGCGGCGGTCCTCGCTGAGCAACCAGGCATGCTCCTCGCCCAGGCTCACCAGGTACATCCCCTTCGGGATCTGCGCCACGGCGACCACGCTCTCCAAGGTCATGTCCCAGAGGTCCAATCGGTCTCCCTCGGGGAGCTTCGGGTCCCGCACCGTGACGGCCAGCAGGCGCCGATTGGTCGCCACGCTGGTCGACGCGAAGTTGAACCCTTCGCGCCGAGTGCTGGCCCTCGACTGCGCCCGAACCTCTTCGGGCACATCCTTGAGGACCTCCTCGAAGAACTTCCGGAGCTCCTCGCCCGTCGCTCGCCGTCCCTTCACAGCCAGGCAGTCTGGGGGCACGACCTCTCGGAGCGGCAGGCCACGCTGCGGGGGTCGCCACAGCTCGTACATCGAGTGGGGGAGAAACCACACCTCCTTGCCGCTGGCGAAGAGCCGGCCGCTGAAGGCACCATACAGATCGGTCAGGTCGGGGTTGTCGACCCGCTGCCGGAGGTGCCGTAGCAGGTCGAACCTCCTCACCACCCTTCCGTCGTCATCCATCTCGATGAATGCAAAGCCATCCTTGGCAGGGAGATGCTCGTTGACCACCAGCAGCCAGCCGTCCGCCGACGGCGCGACGGTCATCAGCACGCCGGGTATGCCGAACTCCTTGAGCACCTTGCACCGTCCGAGCTCGAGCACGGCCCCGCGCTCGTCGCCCGTGGTGCTCGCTGCCGGAGGGTCGAAGAAACGCAGGAAGGCCCGATCGCCCCGTACCGTGACCTGAGATGGCGAGACTCCAAGGCGGGGATCGCTCGCCACACACTCCGTGAGCAGCGCACCGTCTTCTTTCCAGACACTGATACGACCGGTGTCCCAGTCCCACGCGGCAACCCTGCCCTGGGCGTCGGCGCCGACGGCACGGAGGTTTACCACCTGAACGGACTCGAGGTTCGTCTCGGCAGCCCCTTCTGGTGCGGCACCGAGAGTGACGGGATTCAGCAAGGCCAGGAGGAGTAGACCGCGAAGAACCGGTTCTCCCATCTCAGTACCTCCACGTTCCGACCGCGCTAGGCGGCGTCTCGGGTGGTGGGACCTTTCGGGCCCACCACCCAGCGACCTCTTTTGACCGTCAGACACAGATCTCCTCGGTGCGAACGTTGCCAAGGCAGTCCCAGGTTCGAATGAAGCAGTTACTTCCCTCGATTTGGTAGTACGCGCTATCGCAGTATACGCACCCACAACAAGCTGGCCTGCACGCTTCACTGCGCCCGACAGTACCTACCAGAGAGACCACGACCACCACCACCACAACCAACAGGAATACTAGCCTCTTTGCCATCATCTCCTCCCTCACCTATCCGAATGCCTCGCAGTGGACTTCAGGGATCATTCCTTCAGTCGGCGGAATTACACGAAGTCGATTTGCGGCGGAGGCAGCCTCGGTGCCAACGCCCTCCTTCTCGAGAAGTCCAGTCTGGACCTTGATCTCATGCCAGCGTGGTGAGCCCCGTGGCCTGAGAGTCTCATAAGGCCCTTCCAGCGATCGGGAGCCAGGCCACTCGTCCCCGTGAGAAGCTCCAAATGCCGCCGACCCCAGCCGCGACCTGGGTGGGACATGGCCCCGGGATTGGAAACGACTGCACCAGTCGCGGAGGGGTGAACTCCCAGGCATCCACCCGACAACCCCGGTCCTCAGCGGCTAGATTTTCCACGACCAAGACAAAGACGTGGTTTCTGACTGCCGTCACTCGCCTTACAGCCGAAATGCTGAACGTGCCACTTCTCGGACCCGACCCTGGAGAACGGAGCTCGTCCACCCAGGACGCCCGTGCGGAGAGGTCGACCTGGCATTGCGACCCGAACAAGTCCGCCGGGACCGCCACGGCATCCCCACCCTCCACACCGATGCGCCAGAAGCTGTAGTGACCTGCCGGGATTGCCCAGAGCTCATCACCCACCCCGAAGGCGCGAGGAAACCACAGGTACTGCAGTGGCCCCGCGGCAACGGCCGCCTCACGCCATTTCGATGGCAAGCGAACCGAGCCCTGGTACCTCCCCTGTTCGTCGAGCCCCATGACAACCGGCTCGTCGGACGCGTGACCCAACGTCTGCACCAGAAACCCCGTCGTGCCCGGGTACAGCCAACAGGGCCATGGGTCGAGCCCGAAGGTCCCACGGATCGAACCAGTCTCGACGTCCAGGACCGCGCAGCGCTGAGGTGGTCCGGTTCTGGTTCCCATGCACGCCAGGAAGGTTGAACCGCGCCCCACAAGCGCCGACGGCAGGTCACCCTCGCGAGTGCCCGGCAAGCTCACACAACGCTGGAACACACCCTCCTGCGTCCACCAGCAGACTCGCCGACCCTCCGCCAGGAGCATCGCCACGGCCCGCTCGTTGCTGTCGATCAGGGTTCCCCGCGGGGTTGCCGTGTCAACCAGCCGCTGCCCATCCACAGAAGGCGCTGCTCCGACCAGCCTGGCAATGAGCAGTGCACACAAAACACCAATCCGGACTTTTGCTAGCCTCATGAGTCCTATCTTATGGGAGGGCGGTGGCGTGTCAATACTCGCGCCGTGCCCGGTGCACACAACCGGGCGACTTCGTCATCCAGATCACGATTCCGACTTGAAATAGCGCATCTGGGTGATGCCAAGCAAACGATCGTGTGCCAGCAGGCCTGCGTCAGGCACACCGATGATCTCCCCGGTATACCCGTCCAGCTGGCTCGCCGGCTCCTCCTTCGACCGTCCCTCGAGCACCCCGTAGGTGCTCGTCTTCGGGCTTGCCAGACACCAGACGCGCCAGCGCGGTGTGCCACCGTCGAGCAGCGGCCACCGCGATTCGTCACCGCCGATCACCGGGGCCACCAGGACCCTGGAGGCGATCGTCTCATGACAGGCGTGAGCCCCTTGGCCAGGGCCTCGAGCCGGTCCCACAGCCCCGCGGTGGTCACCTCGAACCCGACGCGCGCCATCATCCGACGAGGGCAACGATTCCGTGGCACTGCTGCCTGCCCCGCTGAGACACGATGCTGGCGCCGCCTTATCCGGCAGGCCTGCCGGCCTGGGCTCCGTCAGGCGTTCGTGGTGGTTCTCCTCATCGCACGGGCCACCGACCGCCCCGACACACCCCACCTGCGACCCGATCGGCTCGGCAGCTTCCCTCGATCACGCTCCACCCAGGGTACAATCGACCTCAGGTGCGAGAGGATATTTCTATCCATTCATCATCGGCCTCGTGCTCGCCTCGGCCTTCCCGGCGATCGTGGTCTACGCGCAGGACACGCTCGTCCACCGGCCCGGAAGGCCGAGGCGAGCGCCCCCGGCCGCGGTTTCCCGCCGCTGCTGGTGCGGGGTACACTGCGCTTCCAATCGCTTTTCGAAAGAGGTGTCCCATGATCCGAACCACGGCTCTGTTCGCCGTCGTCTTCGCTCTCCTGGCCGCGCCCGGTCCGCTCGCCGGCCAGATGCCCCCTCCCACCCTCACCGTCGGCGGCCAAACGGCGACGTTCGCTGAGCCGCTCGGGCTTTTCGACGCCAAGACCGCGCGGATGTCGGTCCTCTTCCCGCGGGTGCCGCTCGCCCCGGAGGCCGAGGCCGCGGCTCGCGCCAGCGGCTCCTGGGAACAGGTGGCGGGCACGGTCACCCCGGCCGTGATCGCCGATTTCGACTACACCCCCGGCTCGACCTCGGGCCTCGTCGGCGATCTGAAGGGCTGCCGGCTCAAGGCGGTCGGCTTCGCCTCGGCCTGGAGCCTCGAGGGCGACGCGGCGCACTGCCACGTGGTGTCGATCGGCGGGCTGCTGCGCCCGAACGGCGGGATCGCCGGCCTGCTCGAAGGGACGGAACAGGCGTGCCAACTGCTGCTCGCTCATGGCCACGCCGGTGTCTTCGATCTCCATGCGCAGCACGGACGGCGATTGGAACCGCGCGCGCAGGGTGACGCGGCCGCGGCGAGTG
>JAAYVZ010000041.1 GCA_012516935.1 Holophagae bacterium | reverse complement strand
CGGCGCTGCTGCCGCTGCTGGAGGCACCATGATCCCCTTTCGACACGGCTTTCTACTGGTCGACAAGCCGGCCGGGCCGACCTCCCACGACGTCGTGCAGGCGGCGCGCCGCGCCCTGCACGAGCGCCGCATCGGCCACACCGGTACCCTCGACCCGGCGGCGACCGGCCTACTCTTGCTGTGCATCGGCAAGGCGACGCGCCTTCAGAGCTTCATGCTGACCTGGGAGAAGACATACGAAGGCGAGATCGCCCTCGGGCTCGCCACCACCACCTACGACACCGAGGGGGAGCCGCTCGGCCCGCCCCGCCCCGTCCCCTCCCTCGACGAGGTCCGGCGGCTCGAGCTCGTGACACGTTTTTCCGGGACGATCGAGCAGCATCCCCCGCCGTACTCGGCCAAGAAGCTGGCCGGCCGCAAGCTCTACGAGCTGGCACGGGCCGGTGAGCAGGTGCCGCTCGAACCCAAGACGGTGACCGTCCACGAGCTCCGGCTCGAGCCGAGCACCCCCGAGCGGCTGCGTTTTTCGGTCACCTGCTCCTCGGGCACCTACGTGCGGTCGCTCGCCCACGACATCGGCGAGAGGTTGGGTTGCGGCGGCCACCTGGCCACGCTCCGGCGCGTCCGCATCGGTCCCTGGCTGGTCGCCGATGCGGTCGGCGGCGAGGCCCTGGCCAACCGTCCGGACGAGATACCCGCAGCGGCCTGGGTGTCGCTGCGCGACGCCCGACTGCCGTTCGCCGAGGTGGTTCTCAACCCAACGGCGCTCTCGCACTTCACCCATGGCCAGGAGGTGGTGGTTCGAGAGGTCGAAGGCAGCTTTCCGGTCGGCGGCCAAGTGGCGGTGCGGGACCGCAGCGGCGAGCTCGTGGGCATCGGCGTGACGGCGGCGTTCCTGCCGCGGGCTCGCACCCTCACGGTCATGCCCCGCATGGTGCTCGGCGAGGTTGAGAGGCGCTGAACCAAGTGCTAAGATGACGAGGCCTCCTTCGCCCCGGAGGATAGGTTTGGAGTAGCGAATGACTGAGCGTGAGTACGTGGCAAGTAAGGAGCAGATCATCACCGACTTTCGGCGGCACGGGCACGACACCGGCTCGCCCGAGGTCCAGGTGGCGTTGCTCACCAAGCGAATCGAGTACCTGACGGAGCATTTCAAGATGCACGTCAAGGACCATCACTCCCGGCGGGGCCTGCTGATGCTGGTCGGCCAGCGCCGGCGTCTGCTGGAGTACCTGCGGCAGAAGGACCTGGCGCGCTACCGCTCGCTCATCGAGCGTCTCGGGCTGCGCCGCTAGCCGGCCTGCCAGGATTCGGAAAGAAACTGATGGAAGTTATAGAAAAAGTAGACATACAAGGCAGAAGTCTGAGCTTCGAAACCGGGAAGCTCGCCAAGCAGGCCGATGGGGCCTGCTTGGTGCGTTTCGGGGAGACGCTGGTCCTCGTCACCGCGTGCTACCGCAAGGACGCACGCGAGGGTGTGGACTTCCTTCCCCTGACCGTTGACTACAGGGAAAACACGTACGCCGGCGGTCGCATCCCAGGTGGCTGGTTCAAGCGCGAGGGTCGCCCGACCGAAAAGGAGATCCTCACCAGCCGACTCATCGACCGCCCCTTGCGCCCGCTCTTCCCGGACGGGTTCACGCAGGAGACGCAGATCGTCGGCACGGTGCTGTCGGCCGACGGCGTCAACGACCCCGACGTGCTTGCCATCAATGGTGCCTCGCTGGCGCTGGTGCTCTCCGACGCGCCGTTCGACAACCCGATCGCCGCGGTACGGATCGGGTTGTGCGGCGAGGAGCTCGTGGTCAACCCCACCCACCAGCAGCGCGCCGATGCTCGCCTCGACATCATCGTGGCCGGCACCAGCGAGGCCGTGGTGATGGTGGAGGCTGGTGCCACGGGCGTCACCGAGGCCCAGGTCCTCGACGCCATCGACCTCGCTCATCGAGAGATCAAGCCGCTCATCGCCGCCCAGCGGGCGCTGCAGGCTCGGGCCGGGAGGCCCAAGGTGGCGTTCGCAGCTCCAGCCACTCCGTGGCCGGCCGAGCTCGAGGCCGACCTCCGCCAGCGCTTCCAAGCACCGCTCGACGCGGCGCTGCGGGTACGTGGCAAGCTCAACCAGTACGCCGCCATCGACCGCGTCATCGAGAGCGCCCTGGCCTCGCTGCCGGACGACGAGCGCGCGGCCCGTAGTGGTTGGGTCAAGACGATCCTCCTCGACATGGTCAGGGTGCAGTTCCGCCGGGCGGTGCTGGAAGGGCGTGAGCGGCTGGACGGCCGGGCGTTCGACCAGGTCCGCACCGTCACCTGCGAGGTCGGGCTGCTGCCCCGCACCCACGGCTCGGCGCTGTTCACCCGCGGCGAGACGCAAGCGCTCGTGACCTGCACCCTCGGCACCTCCGAGGACGTGCAGATCATCGAGGCACTGGAAGGCGAGACCCAGCACCGCTTCCTGCTGCACTACAACTTTCCGCCGTTTTCGGTGGGTGAGGTCAAGTTCCTGCGCGGTCCCGGCCGGCGCGAGATCGGCCACGGCAACCTCGCCCGTCGGGCGTTGATGCCGGTCATCCCCGACAAGAACGCCTTCCCCTATACGCTGCGCGTCGTGTCCGACATCCTCGAGTCCAACGGCTCCTCGTCGATGGCCACGGTGTGCGGTGGCACCCTGTCGCTGATGGACGCCGGCGTGCCGATCAGCGCTCCGGTGGCCGGCGTCGCCATGGGCCTCGTGTCCGACGGCCAGCGCTTCGCAGTCCTCACCGATATCGCCGGCCAGGAGGACCACGAGGGCGACATGGACTTCAAGGTCGCCGGCACCCGTGACGGCATCACCGCCCTGCAGATGGACATCAAGATCGCCGGCTTGTCACGGCCGATCATGGAGCAGGCGCTCGAGCAGGCCCGCCAGGGCCGACTCCACCTCCTCGATATCATGGAGGCGACGATCGCCGCGCCGCGCACCGAGATCTCCTCGTACGCGCCGCGCATCATCTCCATCCACATCGACCCCGACAAGATCCGCGACGTCATCGGACCCGGCGGCAAGACCATCCGGGCGATCTGCGAGCAGACCGGCGCGCGCATCAACATCGAGGACGACGGTCAGGTCGAGATCGCCACCTCGGACGAAGCCGCGGCCGAGAACGCCGTGCGCATCATCGAGGGGCTCACCCGCGAGCCGCAGATCGGCGAGGTCTTCGAGGGCACCGTGAAGCGCGTCGAGGCCTACGGCGCCTTCGTCGAGATCCTCCCCAACAAGGACGGCCTCCTGCACGTCTCCGAGATCGCCCACGAGCGCACCCGGGAGGTCTCGGACGTGCTCAAGCTGGGGGACAAGATCCAGGTCAAGATCATCGGCATCGACCAGAACGACCGGATCAAGCTCTCGCGCCGCGCTCTGCTCCCGGTGCCGGAGGGCTTTTCCGCCGAGCCCGAGGGCGAGCACCGACCCCGCCGTCACGACGAGGGCAGGGGCGACCACAACCGCACAGACCGCGGTCACGGCGACCGCCATCACGGCGGTGACCGCCACCACCGTCCTCGCTGAGGTTTCTCGGTGCCTGTGCCCCGGGCCACCCGCGCGGGTGGCCCGGGAGCGGTCCGGTCCACCACGCGGAGAGCAGGCTGCGCGGCCTACCCGAGCACTCCGACCGGCTTGAGCGCACGCAACCGGATCGCCTGATCCACGACCTCACGGACCTGCGGGAAGTGCCGGAGGAGGTCCTGGAAGTCCTGCTTGCCGAGGGTCAGAAAAGCGCTCGGCTGGAGGGTGCGGACGGTTGCGACACGTGGGGTGTCGGCGAGCAGCGCCAGCTCACCGAAGAAGTCACCGTCGGTGAGCACCGCCAGTCGCCTTTCGTCACCGTCGGCTCCGAGCACCACCTCGACCTTGCCTCGCGCAATGACGTAGAAACGGTCCCCAGCCGTACCCTCGCGCACAACCTCGTGGCCCGCCTCATGGCGCTCGAAGACGAAGCGTCGGGCCAAGGCTTCGCGGCTTGCCGGCTCGAGGCCGGCGAGGATGGGAATAGCGCCGAGACGACCCGGATCGATGCTGCCGTGAAGGCCGTCGGGGCTCACCTCGATTCCGCTCTGTTTCTCCCACAGGCTCCGGTAAAGCTCGCCGCGCAAAAGCAGCTCCTCGTGGGTGCCGCACTCGACCACGCGGCCCCCACTGAGCACGAAGATCTTGTCGGCACTGCGGGCGGAGGCGAGCCGATGGGTTACCGTCACGACCATGCGGCCCGCCGATAGCTGCTCCAGCGTCGCGTTGATGGCTGCCTCGGTGGAGGGATCCAGAGCCGAGGTCGCCTCGTCGAGCAACAGGATGGCCGGATCTCGCAGCACCGCCCGGGCGATCGCGAGGCGCTGTCGCTGACCGCCCGAAAGCCGACCGCCGAGCTCTCCCACTTGCGTCTCATAGCCGTCGGGAAGCGCGGCGATGACGTCGTGCACCTCGGCGGCCCGCGCTGCTGCGACGATCTCCTCATCGCTGGCGCCGAGCTTGCCGAGGCCGATGTTCTCCCGGACCGTGCCAGCGAAAAGGAAGGTGTCCTGGAACACCGCTGCGACCTGCTCGTGGTACGAGGCCAAGGTGAAGCGCCTCAGGTCCTGCCCGTCGACCAGAACTCGGCCCGCCTGGGGGTCGTAAAAGCGCAGGAGCATCTGCAGGACCGTGCTCTTGCCGGAGCCACTGGGACCGACGAGCGCGACCCGTTGACCCGGTGCGATGACGAGCTCGACATCGGTCAGCACGGGGTGCTCCGGCGAGTAACCGAACCGCACGTTCTCCATCCGCAGCGGGCCCTGGATCCGCGGCATGGGCACCGCCTCCGGTGCGTCTCGCACATCCACCGGCTGGGCGAGCAGCTCCTGAATGCGTTGCAGCCCTCCGGACGAGGAGATGAGGCCGGGGATGACCTTCTTCGTGAGGTCGTAGGTTTCCTTGCTGACCGTGGCGTGCAGGCTGAGGAACGCAACCAGCGCTCCGGTCGTCAGGTGCCCCTCGAAGGCCATGAACGCCCCGACGCCGAGCACGATCACCTGCGAGACGAGGACGCCGAAGCTCGAGGCGTTGCCGACCACGTCGGCGAGAAACTCGGCGCGGATGAAGCGGCGCGCCAGCTCGCCCAGTTGCCGTTCGAACCGTTCGAGTATCCACCCGGTCAGGCCGAACACCTTGACCACTGGCTGTGCCCGCACCGTCTCCTGCACGGTGCTGGCAATCCTGGCCTCCTCCTGCTTGAGGGCGTAGCGGGCAGCAGCGGCGCGACGACCGAAGACCCGCGTTCCCAGCCCTGCCAGTGGCGTCCCGAAGACCATGACGAGCGCCAGCCGCCAGTCGATGAGGAAAGCCACCGGCAAGTTGATCAACAAACCGAGCACCGCGACAACGGAGTCGACGAGGCGTGATGTCAAGCTCTTCTGGACGTCGGCCAGGTCGCTGGTGAAACGAGCTACCAGATCGCCGCTCCTCATCTCGGCGTAGTACCCCACCGAGAGACGCTGCATGTGCTCGTACATCTGCCGGCGCACGCCGTTGAGGATGGCCGCACCGATGTAGGTGCCCAGGTAGTCGCCGAGCATCACCGCCGCCATCGCCAGGATGTAGGTGCCGGAGACTGCGGCCAGGACCTTCCAGAGCAGCGCTGCATCGTGCCCAAGCAAACCGCGGTCGACGATCAGTCGCTGGCTGTAGGAAAAAAATGCCTTGAACCCCTGGGGGATGGTCAAGATGACCAGCAGGATCAGACCGAGGCGCAGGTGGGGCCGCCAGTAGCTGAGGGCAAGGCCCAACGTACGGACCAGTCCCATCGCGCTACTGGGCGCTCTCGACGCTCCCGAGGAGGCCTGCGCTGCGATCCTGTCGGTCGTTCCCACCCTAGGCTTCCCGCGCGGTCACCGCCCGCCGTTCGTCGGCGTCAACCCGAGGTCGACGGCAACCCCAGCTAGCACCCGTGTCGAAGGTGGGCGAGCAGCTCGCCGCCGATGCGCTCGAAGTCGAGCTTCCCCTTGATAACGAAGGCCTCCATCCCCGCGAGCTCGCTCCGGTACCTGGCCTTTTTCTCGTCGTTCCAGCGAGACGAGCGTTGGCCACGGTCGAAAACGCCGGCATCTCGTGCCAAGCCGGGACCGAAGTCATCCCAAAAAGCGTCGCTCGACAGGTCCACGGGCTCGATTGCAAACCCACTGCCGGCTCGACTCCAGGCCAGATAGTACATCCGGCGGAACCGGCTGCGGTCCCTGACGTGCGTGGGGCCGTAGACTCTCTCCACGTCCACGTCGTACTTCTCCTCGAGTCCGAACAGCTCGTCGAACGACATCCGGGCATATCGCTTCGCGGCCTCGGGCGGCAGCAGCGCCCGCAGCCGTGGGTCGCCGTGCATGGTCCCGGCGCAAACCCGCGGCCACTTGACGACGCCCAGCATCTCGAACCAGTCGCCGTTCGGCTCGCGCCGGACGATCAATCGGTCGTTGCTGACGAAGACTCCACCCTCGGCGACGAGCTTGAGCATGGTCGTGGTCTTGCCCGTCCCGGCGCTGCCGGCGAGGGCGAAGCCGACCCCCTCCAGCTCCAGACCGGCGCTGTGGAGAACGGTGTAGCCACGCTCGTCCATCGCCCGCATATGGATCGAGTTGATGATGTTGTTGAGCTGGTTCGCCGCCTCCTCCATGCGGCCGAAGACGACGTAGCGCCGGTCGTCGAAAACCACGCAGAGACCGGTAGTCTGCTTGACGACGTAACGGACCTCGCCATCGTCGTAGAAGGGGTCCTTGGCTTTTCCGCTGGCAACGACGTAGCGCTCGAACGCAGCCCGGTCGGCCCGCATGTAGCGCGAGGGATCGAGGTCGAGCGCCCAGATCTCGTAAAGCGGGGGCCCATCCGGCTCCGCGAGGTAGTGTCCGTAGACCCGCCGCATGCCGTCGAGAACCGGCGCATCGTTGGAGCGCAAGAGCAACGTCAGCCCGTGGATGCGGAGGAGGAGCTGGTGTGGAGCCTGCTCAGTGGCGAAAATGCGATCGACGACGTTCATATGAGCACCGTAACAGGTTCGGCCACCGCTCTCAATCCCGCGACCGCTCGCCTCGGGAAAGACATCGCTGCCGGTGTCCGGGTTCGGGCAACCGCCCCGCCGTACCGCTGTCGAGCCGCACGGGATCAGTCCTCCTCCCACCGCAGGACCGAGATCGGGCTGGAGAAGCCGTCGGTCCACAGCCGCGCCACCCGCCCGGGAGCCGGCCCGGTCGGCCCCGCTCCTGTGAGCAGAGGGCCTTGCAACAGCTCCGGGCGGCGCGCGAGGAGCATCCACAGCGAGTGCCAGGACCGCCCATCGGGGCTCGGATACCCCTCGATGAGCAAGCCAGCGAGCCCGTGCGCTTCGGCGAGCCGCCAGGCAACCGGCGCCAGCTCCAGGTTACGCGACGAGAGGTTGAGGGCGAGCATGCCGTCCGGTTGGAGGTGGGCGAGGTAGAGGCCCACCGCCTCACGGGTCAGAAGATGGACCGGCACCGCCCCCGAGGAGAACGCGTCCATGACCAGCAAGTCGAAGCTCCAACCACCGTTTCGCGCGAGCTCGTTCGCCAGCGCCACCCGCCCGTCCTCGGTCACGACCTCGATCTCGGCTGGCGAGCTGCGCAGGAACGTGAAGTACCCTCCCTCGCCCTCGGCGAGCGAGGTGACGGTTGGGCTCAGCTCGTACAGGCGCCACACATCACCGGACCGACCGTACGCCGCGAGGGTGCCGACCCCCAGGCCGATCACCCCCACCCGCAGCCCGCGACCTTCGTACCGTCGTTGCAGCACGGAGATGGCCCGTCCGACCCCGCTCCCCTTCCCGAAATAGGCGGTCGCCATGGAGCTCTGGCTGGGCTCGGAGAGCTGGAACCCGTGGACGATCCGCCCGTGCCACATAGCCAGCGCCGGCGCACGGTGAGCACCCGTTCCCACCGTGGTGGACGCCACCCGCACCACCCCGAAGAAGTCGCGATGAACGAACAGCGCTCGCGCGTTGACCGCCCCGGCATGCGCCCGCAAAGCCATCGCGAGGATACCGATGGCGGTTCCGAGGCAGACCACGCCGACCATCGGCAGCCCCGGGCGACTCGCCCACGGAGCCCGACGCGCCAAGGCCGCCACCAGCACCGCTCCCACAGCCACTGCCACGCCGATGTGCACCGGCTCGGTCAGCACGGCAACCAACGAACGGAGCGCCGCCGGCCGGCCACCAGCCATCAGCCACCCGCAGCACCCACCCACGAGCAGCAGCGCCAGCGCCGGCGGAGCGAGCCGCCCCTTCCACAGCCAGCTCGCGCGATCGTGGATCAGCGTCGCCAACGCCAGACCACCGGCGGCGAGCAGCGCCAGGTGCAGCTCGAACATCCCGTCGAGCGTGGCTGGCGCGACCACCGCCACCAGCAGGCCACCGACCGCACCACCCACGGCGATCGTCAGATAGTAGGCGGTCAGTCGCGAGGCCGGTGGACGGAGCCTCGCCAGCTCGCCGTGGACCGTCGTACAGGCAGCCAGCAGGTAGGCGAGCCAGATCCCGATCTGCCAGGCGGCTGGCACGTCCACGCTCCAGTACAGCGCCAGACAGGCGGCAGCGCTGCCGACGGTGAGCGCCGCACCCCAGACACCACGGCGGTACCAGCGCGGGTGGTCGAAGGCGATGATCAGCGACACCAGATAGGTCGCGAGGGGCAGTACCCACAACAGCGGGACCACCGCCACCTCCTGACACACCTGGTTGGTGACCGCCATCAGCAGCGCGGAACCGGTGCCCGCGAGCAGCAGCCAGAGCCCGACAGTACCTGATCGCACCCCATCCGACGAGTCGGTGTCGCAAGCCTCCGGTGGCGCCCCGGAGGTGACGGTACCCCGCCCGGCCAGCCAAGCACACCACCCCATGACCACCGAAAAAAGCCCGAAACCAGCCGTCCAGGCGGTTGCCTGTACCGGCAGGTCGAGGCTCGGCTCCACGATCGTCGGGTAGACGGCGAGCGCCAGGAGCGAGCCGGCGTTGGAGAGAGCGTACAGTCGCCAGGGTGGACGCGCGGGCCACAGCCGAACCGACCAGGCGCCGACCAGAGAGGTCGTCGCCGAGAGGGTGACGAAGGGAGCACCGACCGCCAACAGCAGCAGAGCGAGCAGGTGTGCCAGCGGCGTCAGCGGGTGGCCGGCGACTCGCTCCCCCACCGGCAACAGCGGCACCCCCCAAATCAACGCTTGCCAGGCCAAGCTCACCACGCTGGCCCCCAGGAAGAGGCCGAGCAGTGCCCGCTGTCTGCTGGCTGGGCCTCGCCGCATCACGGCGTGCGCCAGGCCATAGCCGGCGAGCAGCAGGACCTGGTACAGGAGCAGGCACCCTGTCCACAGCGCCGGGGCCCCACCGAAGTAGGGCAGCAAGTGCTTGCCGAGGATCAGCTCGACCGAAAAGAGAAGGAAGGCACCGAGAAAGGTGGCCACCGGCAGGAGGAGCTCGGCCCACCGCTCGCGGCCACCGGGAGCCGGAAGGACGCCGGTCGAGGGCGGATCACCGGCGACGACGGGCTCGGCGGCCACTGGGTGCGTGGGCCTCCGCAGCCCGCCATACCACACTCGGCGCGGTCGACGCAAAAGGCGTTCGGCGGCGGTCAGCGTTGACACGACGGGCAGAAGAACGCCGACCGGCCACCCAGCACACGGCGACGGATCGCGGTCCCACACTTCCCACACGCCAGCCCTTCACGCCCATAAACCGCGAGCTGCACGGCGAAGTACCCCGCCTGCCCGTCGCTCGCGGTGAACCCGCCATCCGCGAGCGTCGTGCCGCCGGCCGCAACGGCCTCGCGCAACACCGCGCCGATCGAGTCAGCCAGCCGTGCTAGCCGCGCTGGCGAGATCCTCGAGACCGGCCGCGCAGGCCGGATGCCGGCCCGGTGCAGGGCCTCGCAGGCGTAAATGTTGCCAACCCCAGCGAGCACCCGTTGGTCGAGCAGCACGTTGCGCACCGGCGCGCGTAGCCGCCGGGCCGCTGCCACGAGGGCTGCGAGCACGTCACCTTCCAGGGGCTCGGGGCCGAGCTGCGGCAGCGGCGCATAGCCGTCCAGCTCGGTTGCCGGCATTGCCACGGCGAAACCGAACCGCCGGGGGTCCACGAAACGAAGCTCTCGGTCGCCCTCGAAGCGCAGCACCAGATGGGTATGAGGTGGTCGGAAGCCGTCGGAGTATGCCACCTGGAGCCGCCCCGTCATGCCGAGATGCACCACCGCTCCGACGTCGCCGAACCGGGCCAGAAGGTACTTGCCGCGCCGGTCCAAGGACTCCAGTCGCTGGCCGATCACCTGCCGCCACTGCTCGGCGTCGAGCGGCAAACGAAGCTTCAGCGAACCCGTCTCGACGTCCTCGACCCGGCAGCCGAGCAGCGCCACGCTGACCGATCGCCGAACGGTCTCGACCTCGGGCAACTCAGGCACGTGCAGGCCCTCCTCCACCCACCCGGGGAGCGGTGACCGGTGGCTGGTTTCGCCCCGCTCCCCTCACCCGGCAAGGCGGTGCGCTGCCCTGCTCGATCCCTCCCGCCATCGGGTTTTCAACGCGGTCGTGGACCTGGCCGTGGGCATGGTCGGGGACACCGGACGCTCGACGCCTCGGCTCACCTAAACACATCCCGGAGGAGAGGCGTATACAGGGGCGAAAGTGATCCTCCTCTCCTCCTAGCTGCCCGGCGCCGCGACCTCGCGGCGCCGCGGCGTTGCTGACGGACCTGCCGAAACGTGGGCTCACATGTACAGGCCGCCGGAGACGTTGATGACCTCCCCGGTGATGTACGAGCCTGCGGGCCCGACCAGGAACAGCACCGCGTTGGCGATGTCCTCGGGGGTACCCAGCCGCTGGATGGCGAGGTTCGCCAGCAGGGCCTTGCGCTGCTCCTCGTTGAGCTTGTCGGTCATCGGCGTCTGGATGAACCCGGGGGCGATGGCGTTGACCGTGATCCCTCGGCTACCGAGCTCCTTGGCCAAAGCCTTGGTGAAGCCGACGAGGCCAGCCTTGGAGGCTGCGTAGTTGGTCTGGCCGGCGTTGCCCATCAGCCCCACCACCGAGGAAATGGACACCACCCGCCCTTCGCGCTGCTTCATCATCACCTTGGCGACCGGCTGCGTGACGTTGAACGCCCCGTCGAGGTTGACCGCCAGCACCCTCCGCCACGACTCGGGCCGCATGCGGATCAGGAGCTGGTCGTCGGTGATCCCGGCATTGTTGACCAGCACGTGGATGCCGCCCAGCTCGGCGACGACCTGCTCGACCACGCGTGCCGCAGCCTCGCCATCGGTGACGTTGAGGGGGTAGACACGCGCCGCGCCACCGGCCGAGATGATCTCATCGACAACCACCTGAGTTGCATCGGTCGGCAGCGAGCTGCACGCCACCGTCGCGCCCTCGCGGGCAAGCGCCCGCGCGCACGCGGCGCCGATGCCCGTCGCCGCTCCTGTCACCAGCGCCACCTTGCCCTCGAGATAGCCCATGAGACCCCCTTTCCGATCGTCCATCAGCTTCCCAGATAGGCGGCCGCCTGGTCGGCGGTACCTACCTGCACGGTCTGCACCCCACGCGCGATGCGCTTGACGAGCCCCGACAGCACGCTGCCCGGCCCGACCTCGACGAAGGTATCGAACCCGTCGGCGACCATGCGCTGCACCAGCTCGACCCAGCGGACCGGCGCGTCCACCTGGCGTACCAGACCCATCCGTACGACCTCCGCGGCCTGCACCGGCGTTGCGTCGACGTTGTTGTACAACGGTACACCGAGCTCGGCGAACGCGAGCCCGGCCAAAACCGGCTCGAGACCGACGCGGGCCGGCACCATGAGCGGAGAGTGGAACGGCGCCGAGACCGGCAGCGCCACGACACGTTTGGCGCCACGAGCCTGCAACAGCTCGCCGGCGCGGGCCACGGCGGCCGCGTGCCCAGCGATAACGGTCTGCTCCGGAGCGTTGAAGTTCGCCGCCACAGCGACCTCGTCCGCGGATGACGCCTCTCGGCAGGCCGCCTCCACGGCGTCGGGTGCCGGCCCGAGCACCGCCGACATCGCACCCACGCCCACCGGCACCGCCTCCTGCATGAGCTGCCCCCGCCGGCGTACCGTCCGCACGAGGTCCTCGACGCCGAGACCGCCAGCCGCGCCGACCGCCGAGTACTCGCCGAGCGAGTGCCCGGCGACTCCGTCGAACACCACGCCACCCGCCTTCAGCACCGCGAAGGCGGCGAGCGAGACGGTGAGGATGGCAGGCTGCGTGTTGGCGGTCAGCTTGAGCTGCTCCTCCGGCCCCTCGAAGCACAGCCGTGACAGCGGCTCACCCAGTGCTGCATCGGCTCGCTCGAAGACCTCACGCGCCTGGGCGTACCGCTCGGCCAGGTCCCGGCCCATGCCGGCGAACTGGCTACCCTGCCCCGGAAAGACGAAAGCGGTCTTGCCCATGCCGACCCCCTAAGCGCCGGTGCGCGAGGAGCGCTTGATCAGCGCCTGGGCGATCTCGTTGCGTTGGATCTGGTTGGTGCCCTCGTAGATCTGCAGGATCTTGGCGTCCCGCAGCATCTTCTCGACCGGGTACTCCTTCATGTAGCCGTAGCCACCGAACACCTGGACGGCGTCGACGGCGACCGACATCGCCACGTCGGAGCCGACCACCTTGATCATCGACGACTCCATGGCGAACTCAGACGCTCCCGAGTCGATGTGGCGGGCCACGGCGTACAGCAGTGCCCGCGCCGACTCGACCCGCACCGCCATGTCGGCCAGCAGGTGTCCGACCGCCTGGAATGACGCGATCGGCTTGCCGAACTGCCTACGTTCCTTGGCATAGGCGATCGCCGCCTCGAGCGCCCCGGCAGCCAAGCCCACCCCTTGCGCGCCCACCGCGACCCGTGCCCGCTCGAGCGTCCGCATGGTGACGATGAACCCCGTGCCCTCGCGCCCGATCCGGTTGGCCTCGGGGACGCGCACGTTGTCGAACACAACCTCGCGCGTCGAGGAGGCGCGGATTCCCATCTTGTCCTCGCGCTTGCCGAACCCCAGCCCGGGCCGATCGGCCTCGACCAGGAACGCCGAGGCCCCGCGCGGGCCGCGCGAGGGGTCGGTGATGGCGATGACGGTGTAGAAATCGGCCTCGCCACCGTTCGAGATCCACTGCTTGGTGCCGTTGATAACGTACTCGCCGCCGTCCTTGATGGCCCGCGTTCGCATCCCGAAGGCATCGGAACCGGCCTCGGCCTCGGTCAGGCAGAAGGCAGCGATCCACTCGCCCGTAGCTACCCGCGGGAGCACCCGCTGCTTCATCGCCTCATCGCCCGAGATCAGCACCGGCATGGTTCCCAGCGCAATGGCGCCGTAGCTGGTGGAGACGCCCAGACAGGCCCGGGAGAGCTCCTCGGTGACCAGACACAGATCCATCGTCGAGCCGCCCAGCCCACCGTACTGCTCGGGGATGAAGACGCCCATCAGCCCGGCATCGCCCATGGTCTTGAGGATGTCGCGGGGGAAGATGCCCTCCTGGTCGAGCTTGGCGCGAACCGGCACGACCTCGCCCTCGGCGATCTGCCTGGTCAGCGCCACGATCTCTCTCTCGGTCTCGGTCAACAGGTAGTCCATTGCCTTCTCCTTTTACTCGGCCCGACCAAATAACCCGACCCGGCTACCAGCGCACCACGCTGGCGGCCCAGGTGAGCCCGCCGCCGAACGCCGCCATGAGTACCAGATCGCCCCGCTTGAGGTCGCCGCTGTCGATCACCTCGCCCATCGCCAGCGGGATCGAAGCGGACGACGTGTTGCCGACCTTCTCGAGGTTGACGTAGATGCGCTCGACCGGGATCCCGAGCCGATCACCGACCGCCGAGATGATTCTGAGGTTGGCCTGATGGGGAACGAACCAGCGAATCTCATCGGTGGTCACACCCGCCTTCCCGAGCGCCTCCTGGCAGACTTCGAGGAACGCCCGGACCGCAAGCTTGAACACCTCGTTGCCCCGCATCTTGATGAACGGCAGACGAGCCTCGATGTGCTCCTTGACGTGCGGCGGGTACTTGCTGCCCCCACCGGGCATCTGGATGATATCGGAGTAGTGTCCGTCGGTGTGCCACGCACACGACAAAACACCGTCACCGGGCTCGCAGGCACGGAGCACGGCTGCGCCGGCCCCGTCCCCGAAGAGAATGCAGGTCGAACGGTCGGTGAAGTCGCTGTACTTGGACAGCGCTTCGGCGCCGATGATCATCGCGGTTTTCACCTCACCGGTGGCAATGAACTGCCGCACCACCTGCAACGCGTAGATGAAGCCGGAGCATGCACCGGCGATATCGAAACAGACGGCGTTGCTGACGCCGAGGGCGGGTTGAATGATGGCAGCAGTGGCGGGGATCGGCTGCTCAGGGGTCGCCGTGGCCAGCACCACCAGCTCGATCTCCTCGGGCTCGACCCCAGCCGCGGCCATTGCTTTCTTTCCCGCCTCCACGGCGATCTCGGCGATCCCTTCGTCGGAGCGGACGTAGTGCCGCACCTTCATGCCCGTGCGTTGCACGATCCACTCATCGGTGGTATCGATGATCTGCTCGAAGTCCTTGTTGGTCATGATGCGGGCGGGGAGCGCCGTCCCCAACCCGATGATCCGTGCCGACGGAAGGCCGTTTGAGTGCACCTCAGTCTCCTTCACGACGCGGCGTCAGCCGCAGCTCCTCCACCTTGCTCTCGATGTCCCGAACTACGGGATGACTGCCGTAGGCGTGGGCGAACCGGAGAGCGTTGCGGATGGCTTTGGGGTTGGAGCGGCCATGTCCAACCAGACAGGCACCCCGCACGCCGAGGAGCGGGGCCCCGCCCACCTCGGCGTAGTCCACCCGCTGCTTGAAACCGGTGAACGCGCTCTTGGCGAGCAAGAACCCGGCCGCCGACAGCGCCGATTTCTTGGCCTCCCGTTTGAGAAGACCGAAGACCATCTCGCCCAACCCTTCCGAGACCTTCAGCACGACGTTGCCGACAAACCCATCGCACACCACCACATCGACCGTGCCGGCGTAGACGTCCCGCCCCTCGACGTTGCCGATGAAGTTGATGCCGGTCCCGGTCAGCAGCCTGAACGCCTCGCAGGTGAGGTCGTTGCCCTTGCCCTCCTCCTCACCGATCGACAGCAACCCCACGCGTGGTCGGGCGACCCCCATGACAGCCTGTGAGTAAAAGTGGCCCATGATACCGAACTGCATCAGATGCTGCGGCTTGCAGTCCACGTTTGCACCCGCGTCGAGGATCAGCGTCTGCTGGTTGATCCCCGGCAGCAGCGCCGCCAGCGCCGGCCGCTCGACTCCCTCGATCGCCCCCAACGTGAGCTTGGCCGTGACCATCGCTGCTCCGGTGTTGCCGGCCGAGACGAACGCCACCGCGCGGCCGTCCCGCACCAGCTTCGCCGACACCGCGAGCGACGACTGGCGCTTGGCACGCACCGGCGCCGTGGGCGAGTCGTCCATGGAGACCACATCCGGGGCGTCCACAACCTCGATCCCGCGCGATGTCGCGCCGCGCTGGGCAAGCTCCCTCCGGAGCACGCTCTCGCGCCCCACCAGGAGCACCTGGAGGCCGAGCTGGTCGACCGCCTCGAGGGCACCCTGCACGGTTGCCGCAGGGGCGTTGTCTCCGCCCATGGCATCGAGAGCGACCGCTCCTTCGAGGAGTGCGGGCATGGCTGCGGGGAGTTAAGCGATTTCCTCGACGTTCAGAACCTGTCGGCCTTCATACATCCCGCAATGAGGGCACACCCGGTGCGGGAGCTTCGCCTGGTGACAGCTCGGGCACTCGGACTGCGCCGGCGGTTGGAGGTGGTCATGGGCGCGGCGGCGGTCGCGCCGGGCCTTGGAGTGGCGGTGTTTCGGATTCGGCATCACATTCCTCCTGACGGCTCACTGGTTGTCGCGCCACTGTGACAGTGGCGCCCAGCGATCGTCGGTCTGGGGGACGCATTCACACGCCCCTTCGTTCAAGCTCTTCCCGCAGCGCGCGCAAAGACCCTTGCATCCGTCGCCGCACAACGGCTTCATCGGCACGGCGAGCTGCACCTGCTCGCCAGCGATCGCTGCGAGGTCCAGGGTCGGAGACTCAAAAAAGAGAACCTCCAGCTCCTCCCGCCCGAGGCGGATCTCGTCCTCTCGAGGTGCGGCTGACAACGGCAACAGCTCAATCCCGAGCGGCTCGGCGAGACGCAACGAGAACTCCCCGAGACAGCGTGCACACCTCAGGACCACCTCGCCCTCGAGCCGGCCGCTGAGCTGGTAGCCCCGGCTCGTGCGCTCAACCACGCCGCCGATGAGCAGCTCGCCAACCCGCACGACATCGTCGCTGCAGGTCTCGGACGCCGGCCGCACCCGCCCGGAGAACTCCAGCGGCTGCGTGTCGGCACACGTCAGATCGATCAGGTGCACACATCCCTCGCCACGCCCACGCGGGGGGCGGTCAGGATAGCAACGGACCCTCGGAGCGTCAATCGAGCTCGAGGATCGACGTCGAGCCTTGGCGGGCCAAGCTCGGACGTCGGGCGGCTAGACCGACACGGAGACATAGGAGAACAACAGCGGCCGGACACGAGTCGAGAGTCGCTGGATGAGACCCCAGGTGATGGTACCGATACCCGCAACGTTGGCCGCGATCCACACCACACCGCCGAGCCCCGGGAGGAGCGAGGCCGTGACCAGTATCGCGACCCCCAGACCGGTGCGCGGCAGCTCTGCTCGCAGGGGCACCGGCAGGAAGCGCGCACCCCGCCACGCCAACCACCAGGCAGCGATGACGATGCCGACCGTCTTGGCAACGAGTAGCAGCAGCGTCCCGAGCAGCAGCAGGCCGGCACCGACCGGGCTTTGGACGACAATCGCTGCCAGGATCATCCCAGCCAACCACGCACCCAGGGTCACCACACCCACGAGCGCGACCCGCACGGGGTGGAGCGTCAGACGCACGGCACCCGTCCTCACGATCCGCGGCATGGCGACGATCAGCAGGGTGGCGAGCAGCACCCATCCACTCAGCCGCAGCAAGCGGAAGCCCCATGCCGCCCGCCGCCCTCCCGGAGAGTGCACGGCCATACCCGGGCCCAGGTTTCCAAGCGCCACCGCCCTACCGCGCACGGCACCCGTGCCAGTGACCTGCCCACCGATCGCCACCACCTCGCCCGCGACATCCGCGCCGGGCGCGAGCGTGACGCTTCCGACGAGGGCCACCACGTCGCCCTCGACAGGGGCGGAGACCACCACATCGCCCAGCAAGCTCACGACTGGACCCTGCGTGGGCTGGGTGATCGCGAGGTTGACACCGGGTTGAGGTCTGGGTGCTGCGGCCAGAACTGTGGCCAGCAGCAGCGTAGCCGTCATCGATCGCTCCGCCCCCGCCGCACCAGCGAGAGCATCGCCCAGCCACCACCGAACAGCGTGATGACGGAGGCGATGACAAGGCTCATGCCGCCAGCAGCAGCGACCAACTGCAACGCGCCGGAGCCACTCCGGGCAGCCACCAGCGCGTCCACGGCGTAGTTGCCCATCCAACCCAGCAACCCACCCGCCGCCTCGGGCAACGTCTCCATCACGCTGGGCGCCGGCACCCCTCCCACCAGCCCAACTCCGACGGCGACCATGACGCCCGCCGCCGCAACCGGCGCCCAGGTCCAGGCGCGACGGCGCAGCCACGGGGCTGGCGGCAGTGCCGCCATGATCTCGAGCACACGCGCCTCATCGGCGGGCGCCGGTGCCAACGACTCGAGCCCGCCCAGGAGCACCGCGTGTGCCTGACAGGTCGGGCAGGACGACAGGTGAGCTGCCAGTTGCGGATCGAGGCGATCCCCGTGCTCCTCCAGGGAGCGCCGAATCGAGGTGCATTGCTCGCTCACACCGTCCCTCCAAGCTGGCTCAAGTACCCTTCCAGAGCCTCCCGTAATACGCTGTGCGCGCGGAAAAGTTTGTTCTTCACGGTCCCCAACGGCAGCTTCTTGAGCTCCGCAATCTCATTGTAGGCCAGGCCCACGAAGTGGCGTAGGATCACCAGCTCCCGGTACGCTGCAGGTAGGCCAGCGATCTCGCGAGCCATCGCTGCCGCCAGCTCTCGGTTGGCCAGCGTCGCGAGAGGCCCGCGACCCGGGTCGGGGAGATCGAGCTGCATGGTATCGCCCTCCTCGTCCTCGCCGAGGTCCAGCGATACCATCAGGCGGCGGTTGCGCCGGAGGTGATCGATCGCCAGGTTGTGGGCGATGCGGAACAACCAGGTCGAGAAGCGGTACGTCGAGTCGTACTGGTCGAGGTGCTTCCAGGCGCGGATGAACGCCTCCTGCACCAGGTCGCGAGCCTCCTCCTCGAGCCCCACCATCTGGGCGACGTAGGCCCTCAGCTTCGGCTCGTAACGACGGACCAGCAGCGCGAACGCCGTATCGTCACCGGCCCGCACTCGTTGCAGGGTGACGGCATCGTCCTCGATCACGCGGCGAAGTGTACCCCGGCCACACCGGGCGCTTGTGAAACCGGTTGCAAAGCGGGTGCGCTGGTGTAGAATCCGAACCGCAGCCAGCCTCCACACCGGCTGCGCGGCACATTGCGCTTCCAGACCAACCCGCCCGCGGGCGGAGAACCCAAGGAGAGAGTGCCATGGATCACCACATCAACCCCTTCGAGATGGCGCAACGCCAGTTCGACGAGGTGGCCGACCAGCTTGGTCTTGACGCCGGTGTGCGCGCCATCCTCCGCTGGCCCTTACGCGAGTACGCCTTCCGCATCCCGGTGCGGATGGACGACGGCAGCCTCAAGGTCTTCCAGGGCTTCCGCGTACAGCACAACGACGCACGTGGACCAGCCAAAGGTGGCATCCGCTGGGCCAGCTACGAGACCATGGACACGGTGCGCGCGCTGGCCACCTGGATGACGTGGAAGTGCGCGGTGGCCGACATTCCGCTGGGCGGCGGCAAGGGCGGCGTGGTGGTGGACCCCGCGACCCTCTCCGTGACCGAGAAAGAGCGTATCTGCCGCGGCTGGGTCGACCAGATGTGGAAGAACATCGGTCCCCGTATGGACGTCCCGGCCCCTGACGTCGGCTCCAACGCGCAGATGATGGGCTGGATGATGGACGAGTACTCGAAGCTGGTCGGCCAGTACACCCCCGGTGTCATCACCGGCAAGCCTGCAGGCGGCGGCGGCTCGCTGGGTCGCACCGAGGCCACCGGCTTCGGCGTCATATACACCACGCGCGAAGCGTTCAAGCATCTGGGGATCGACCCCAAGGGCAAGCTCGCCGCTGTCCACGGGTTCGGCAACGTCGCCCAATACGCCACCATCGGCTTCACCGAGCTGCTGGGTGGGCTCGTCGTCTGCGTCGCGTGCTGGGACCGCAACGACAAGTGCTCCTATACCTTCACCAAGATGGACGGAGTCGACCCGCACTTCCTGAAGTCGATCACCGACCAGTACGGCACCATCGACAAGGAGAAGGCGAAGGCGGCCGGTTACCTCATCGAAGACGGCCAGGCGTGGCTGTCCAAGGACGTCGACGTGCTCATTCCGGCCGCCATCGAAGGCGTGCTCACCGGCGAGACCGCTGGCCTCATCTCGCCGCGCGTCAAGATCATCGCCGAGGGTGCCAATGGCCCCACCACCCCGGAAGCCGATGCGGTGATCAAGCAGCGTGGCATCTTCGACATCCCCGACTTCCTCGCCAACGCTGGCGGCGTAACCTGCTCGTACTTCGAGGGCGTGCAGAACGATATGAACTTCTACTGGTCCAAGGACGAGGTGCTGGCCAAGCTCGACCAGAAGATGACCAACGCCTTCTGGGCGGTCACCGACATGTCGACCAAGCGCAACGTGTACATGCGCAACGCGGCGTACATGGTCGCCATCGACCGCGTCGTGCAGGCGATGAAGCTGCGAGGCTGGGTCTGGTAAGGACAGCGGCTGCGGGGCGGGGAACACCCCACCCGCTCGGGACATGGCTCGAACCAAGGGCGGGAGGGCAACCTCCCGCCCTTGCGTTTGGCGGACAGCGGCGGGGCTCGGAGGGTGGTGACCCACCCGGGCCCAGCCACGAGGCAGACCTCGCAGCGCTCATCCGTCGGCCTTCGACCCGCGGCTTGCGACCTGCTACCTGGCCAGCACCGGCACCACCGGCGTGAGCGGTGGACGACCCTCGAGAACGGCGAGCACGTTGTCGACGGCGAGGTCGGCCATCGCCGCGCGGGTGTCGCGCGTCGCCGAGCCGAGGTGCGGTAACAGCACGACATCGCAGCGGCCCACGAGTCCAGGATGCACGGCCGGCTCGCGCTCGAAAACGTCGAGCCCGGCGCCGTCCAACCGTCCTGCCTCGAGCGCTGCCACGAGCGCCCCTTCGTCCACCACCTCACCGCGACTCGTGTTGACGAGAATCGCACCGCGCGGCAGCAGCGCCAGGCGCCGCGCATCCATGAGGCCTCGCGTCTCGCTCGTGAGCGGGCAGTGCAAGGTGAGCACGTCGACCCGCGGAAGGAACGCCTCGAGGTCCTCGACCAGCTCGCACTCGAATCCGGGGTGAGCGGATGGACGCTTCCGGGTATGGGCGATCACTCGCATGCCGAACGCCACACCGCGCCGCGCCACTGCGGTGCCGATTCGCCCCAGCCCGACCACCCCGAGAGTCTTGCCCTGCAGGCCCGAGCCGAGGAGGAGCTCGGGCTGCCAGCCGTCGAACCGACCCTCCCGCACCAGGCGATCGCCCTCGAGTAGCCGCCGACTCACGGCCAGGATCAACGCCCACGCGAGATCCGCCGTCGCCTCGGTGAGAACATCGGGAGTGTTGGTCACGACCACCTTCGCCTCGGCTGCGGCTGCCAGGTCGAGGTTGTTGACGCCCACGGCGTAGTTGGCCACGATCCGAAGCCGCCGACAGGCGCGGAACACCTCGGCGGTGACACGATCGGCGAGCAAGCAGATGCAGGCGTCCGCGGTGCCGACAAACGCGGCGAGCTCAGCGCCAGCCAGCGGTGGACCGGGCGGGCGTACCCGTACCCGGTAGGTCCTGCCCAGCCTCTCGAGCGCCGTGCCGGGCAACGGTGCCGTGACCGCGACCTCAGTCATGGGGGGCCTCCGACAGCTTCCAGCCCTCGACCGGGGCCAGGATTCTCGCCAGGTCTTTTTCGATCTTCCCTGAGGCCGGGGTCTCGACGATCCGCCCGATCTCGCCGCCGCCAGCAGTGACGACGATCGTCGGCACCGCCTCGACCTGGCCAAATCGGTAGAGCGTGCGGTCGATCCACTTCGAGCGGTCGACACCGACCAGGCGCAGCTCAACGAAGGGCGAGCGATCCCCGAGCGCCGCCAGGATCGCCTGGAGCCTCGGAACCTGTTCGCGCGAGTCGCCGCACCAGGTGCCCAAAGCGACGATCAGCTCGTACCTCAGCTTCGCCGAGGCCAGCACGTCGAGCCACTGCTGCGAGGGTTGGTACTCGACTCGCTCGGCGTGCCAACCCGTGATCTCGGTCTCGAGCCTGGTGGGGTCGAGGGCACCGTACCAGATCGGGTCGTAGCGCCCCAGCTCGGCGGCCGGCGTCAGGCGTAGGATCCGGTCACCGACCCGCAACCTGTGCGCCACCTCGAGACCGTTGACCACCCTACCGACGACCGGATAGCGGCCGTCGAGGTGCGGCTGGCGGGTCAGCGTCACGAACAGCTGACACCCGGCCGTATCGGGCCCAGCATGGGCGAGCCCCACGACACCCGGAAGGTAGGGCGTGAGCGAGTCCTCGTGCCGGAGCACGAAACCCGGCCCGCCCCAGCCGTCACCCCGAGGGTCACCTCCCTGCACCACGAAGGTCGGAACGACGCGGTGGATCGTCAGCTTCTCGTAGAACTTCTCCTCGGCCAGACGCCACAGCCGGTAGGTTTCGAGCGGTGCCTCACCGCTGTTCAGCTCGATCTGGATCGTGCCGCGCTCGGTGACCATCTCCAGAAACCGCGGCTTGCGCGCCCACGTCGCGACCCCGCGGTAGTACTCGTCGTCCTCGGTGGGGGCGAGGGTCGGCGCGGCCAGGCTCTCGCCATGCGCCACCAGCGCCGCCCAAGCCGCCCGCGCGACCGTCGCATCGCCTGCCCCGACCGTCAGGCGGAGTGCATCTCTCACTGCATCTGGCAGCGTCTCGGGTGCTGCGAGCACCTCGATCAGAGCCAGGGCGCAATCGGTGTCTCCCTTCTCCCGCTCGCGCGCCAACCGCTCGAGGAGCACCGCAGTGGGGGGCAGGCGCCCGGCCTTGGCCAGCGCGCCGATCACCGAAGCCCTCACCACCGGATCGGGATCCTCGAGCCGCTCGGCGAGCGCCACCTCAAGCTCCTGCCCGCCGCTGTCGGTCGCAGCTTCTACCGCAGCCAGCCGTACCCGGGCCTCCGGATGGGCCAGCAGCGCCTCGAGCGTTGCCGTGCCTCCTGCCACCCGGCCGAGTGCGCGCACCACCGTGAGCTGCCTCGGATCGCTGTCGGAGGTCGCGATGCGAACCGTCGCCTCGAGCCTCTCGGGTCGCCGGCCCAGGGCGGCTGCAGCCTCCGCGGCAATCCAGTCCTTTTCGCCTCCCGCCACCACTTCGAGCTGCGGCAGACAGACGTTGGCGGCCCCTGCCAACCGGATCGCCGCCACCCGCTCGTGGGCGCGCTCGGGGTCGCGCTGCTCGATCACACCGGCGAGACGTCCAACGACCTCGGGCGAGAGCGTTCGGCCAGGCTCTTTCTCGAGCGCCGCCGCGAGCGCTGCCCAGGCCGCCGTTCGCACCATCCCATCGGCAGCCGCTGTCGCTGCCGAAACCGGCTCCCAAAGCGCCGCGGCGTGCCCGCGGCGGACCGCGTCGAAGGCGACCACGCGCACGGCCGGATCTTTATCAGTGGCCCGTTCGACCAACACCGGATCGGCCCTCGCGTCGCCGCCCCGGGCGAGTGACCACGTAGCCGCCAGTCGCACGCGAACGTCCACGTGCTGCGCGGCCTTCACGGCCGTCGTGACCCACCGCGTATCCGGTAGCCGCCACAGCTGCTCGAGCGCCTGCCTCCTGACCTCGAGGCTCGGGTCCGAGCCTGCACGCCTGGCCAGCCGCTGTCCCCGCTTCGGGAACGGCACCATTGGAGCGGCCCAGCAGGCCGCCCCTCGCACCTCGGGCGAGGGGTCCGCCATGGCCCGGACGAGCACCACACCCGCGCGCCGCGCCTGGACCACCGGCAAGCTGCCGGGCCAGCGCAGCGCGAGCCTTCCCACCGCTTCGACGGCTTTGGCGCGCACCTCAGGGTCGCGATCACGGCTCAGCACCTCCAGCGTATCCAGTGCCTCGAGGCAATCCAGACGCCCGAGCACCCGGGCCGTTTCGCCGCGCGTCCGAGGGTCGGCGGCAGCGGCCAGGGTGGTGACCAGCCCCGCATCGAAACGCCGCGCGTCCGCGATGGCGAGAAGAGCCACGCGTGCGGGGTCGGGCTCGCCCTCCCCGGCCGCCCCGATGGCCGCAACGAGTAGGATCGTCAAGACGAGGTTCCGCTTCATGAGCGCTCCTGGTGGCAAAGTCCGACTCGTTATGCCCCGTGCAGCAGGCGGTCGCCCAGGATCGGCGGGAGACCGGCGGCCATGATCCGCCGCCGTGCCGCGTCCACGTCGTACGCCACCCGATAGAGAGTGAATCGGCGGGCTTCGGAGTCGTACAGCCCGTACGAGGCCCTGGCGTCGCGGTCGCGCGGCTGCCCCACCGAGCCGGGGTTGATGAGGTAGCGGCGGGTGGGGTCGAGGTCGATGACGACCCGGCTACCGCGCAACAACACTCCAACGACGCTTTGTCTCCCGCCCTGCTCGGTGAGCTCGAACATGCACGGGACGTTGGAGTGGCCGAAGAAGATGACCTTCGCCTCGGTGGCACCGTACGCCAACTGCGCCTCGGGCTCGGTGAACAGGTACTCGTCCTCGTCGGCGGGCGAGCCATGGCAGATCTCGAGCCCTGCTTCCACCTCGCGGGGACCGACGGGAAGGCTTTCCAGCCAACGTTGGTTCGCTCCGGTCAGCAGCTCGGCCGTCCAGGCCGCCGCCCGGCGGGCGTGGTTGTTGAAGAAAACGGCGCCCTGGGTCGGGTCCAGCACCACCCGGTCGTGGTTGCCCCGCACCGAGCGCACCACGTTTCCCATCATGCGAAGCCGCTCCACGACCTGGTTCGGGGCCGCGCCGTAGCCCACCGCGTCGCCGAGGAACAGCACCCCATCCCGCCGCTTGCGGGACGCGTGCGCCATCACCGCCCGCATCGCCTCCAGGTTGGAGTGGACGTCGGAGAGGATGAGGTATCTCACCGGGCGCCCCCCAACAACAAGGCGATGCGGTGCGCCACCGCCTCGGCGTCCTCGTCGGGTCGCGGCTCGACACGGTAGTCGGCCTGACAGTAGTGGGGCCGGCGTGCCCGCCAAAGCTCGAGCGCCTGCTCGGGGCTTCCGAACAACGGGCGATCGCCCTGCTTGCCGGGCAGGCGGCGCAGCAGCTCCTCCCACGGGACATCGAGGAACACCGATCGGCCACACCCCCGAATGAAATCGCGGTTGGCCGGCTGCACGAACGTGCCGCCGCCGGTGGCCACGACGGCGCTTTCCTGGCGCGCCAGCCCGGCGAGCTGATGGGTTTCGATGGCGCGAAACGCAGCCTCGCCGTGGTCACGGAAGATGTCAGCCACGCTCATGCGCGCCACCGCCTCGATGCGGGCGTCGAGGTCCCAGAACAGCGTTCGCAGCAGCCGCGCCAGCACCCGTCCCGAGCTCGTCTTGCCCGACCCCATGAACCCTACCAGAAACACCCGCATATCATGTCCCCGCCTCCGGCTTGAGCAGGCGATCCAAAAAACGCGTCGAGAGTCGGCCGGCCAAGAAGTCCGGCTCTTCCAGGATACGCCGGTGAAACGGGATCGAGGTTTTGACACCGCCGATGAGGAACGTGTCCAGGGCTCGTCGCGCCCGCCGCACCGCCTCTGGGCGGTCGCGGCCCCAGACGATGACCTTGGCAATGAGCGAGTCGTAGTGCGGAGGCACTCGGTAGCCACGGTAGAGATGGCTGTCGATCCGCACCCCCGGTCCGACCGGAAACCCGAGCTCGGTGACCGTTCCTGCCGAGGGAGCGAAGGTGACCGGGTCCTCGGCGTTGATGCGCAGCTCGATGGCATGCCCGCGCAGCGCCGGTCGCCGACGTGGCCCCAAAGGCAGGCCGGCAGCGATGCGCAGCTGCTCGAGCACGATGTCGACGCCGGTCACCGCCTCGGTCACGGGGTGCTCGACCTGGATGCGGGTGTTCATCTCCATGAAGTAGAACTGCCCGTCCTGGTACAGGAACTCCACCGTCCCGGCCGAGGTGAAGCCAACCGCCCGGGCGGCCGCGACTGCGGCTGCGCACATCTGCTGGCGCAGCGCCTCGTCGACCACGGTCGACGGCGACTCCTCGACGAGCTTTTGGTGCCGGCGCTGAATCGAGCACTCGCGCTCGCCGAGGGCGATCATCCGTCCGTACGCATCGGCGAGGATCTGCACTTCGAGATGTCGTGGGTGGTCGAGGTACTTCTCGAGGTACAGGTCGCCGTTCCCGAACGCCCGCTCCGCCTCCATCCGAGCCGTCTCGAAGGCGTGGAGAAGCGCACGCGCGTCGGCCACCACGCGCATTCCCTTGCCGCCACCACCGGCAGAGGCCTTGAGGATGACCGGAAAGCCGATCTCCGCTGCCAACGCCACCGCCTCCTCGCGCGACGTCAACGGGTTGGCGGAGCCGGGCAAGATCGGCACCCCGCTCGTCACTGCTGTCCGCCGGGCCTGGGCCTTATCGCCCATCTGCTTGATCGCGCCCGGTGGCGGCCCGATCCAGGTCAGGCCACACTCC
Source organism: Holophagae bacterium (assembly GCA_012516935.1). Lineage (GTDB taxonomy): Bacteria > Acidobacteriota > Thermoanaerobaculia > Thermoanaerobaculales > Thermoanaerobaculaceae > JAAYVZ01. Next base: position 38,331 of record JAAYVZ010000041.1, on the reverse strand, counting down.
TGCACGACCTCCGCGAAGTGGGCGTTCTCGGCCAGGAAGCCGTAGCCCGGGTGTACGGCGTCGGCGCCGGTGATTTCGGCCGCGGCGATGACCGACGCGATGTTGAGGTACGACGCGCGGGCCGAGGCCGGCCCTATACACACCGCCTGATCCGCCAGCCGAACGTGCAAGCTATCGCGATCGGCCTCGGAGTGCACCGCGACCGTGGCCAGCCCAGCCTCTCGACAGGCAGCGATGACGCGTAAGGCGATCTCACCGCGGTTGGCGATCAGGACCTTGGAGAGCATGGCGCGGTCACGCCGGGCGGATCGCGAACAGCCGCTGGCCGAACTCGACAGCTTGTGCGTTGTCGGGGAAGACCTTGACCACCGTCCCCGCAACGTCCGATTCGATCTCGTTCATCAGCTTCATGGCCTCGACGATGCACAGCACCTGGCCCTTGCGCACCAGCGCGCCCACCTCCACGAACGGCGCTGCCTCCGGGTTCGGCGCTCGGTAGAAGGTGCCGACGATCGGCGACGTGACGAATACCAGCCCACCCTCGTCCGCCTCCCGAGTGGCTTCGGATCGCCCTTCGAGCACCTGACCCGGCGGCGGCGCTGGTGCGGAGACGAGGCTCGCAGGCGCGAGCGATCCCGTCAGGAGAGGGGTCGCTGCCACCGGCGAACCGTCGATCCGGATCCGCACGCCCTCCTGCTCGATCTCCACCGAGCCGACCTTGTACTCGGCAACGACTCGGATTAGCTGACACAGCTCCTCGAGCTTGAGCATACTTCTCCTAGAGGAAATCGCCGCGCATCCGGAAGGCCGCGAGGCGACTCGCGTAGCGGGCTTTCCCGGCGTTGCCGTCGCGGGTCAGCACCGTGAGAAGGAAATAGTCCTTCGTGATCAACGTGAGGATCGCCACCCGGCGCTCGGCCGCCACCACGACCTGCTCGAGCTCGCCGAGCTGGAGCTCCCGGTTGGCGCTGGCCACCTCGCGCAGAAACGTGGAGTACTCCGCCACGATCTCGTCCACCTCGCCATGTCTCCCGCCCCAGCTCTCGACCTGGATGCCGTCGCGGTCGGCGATGGCCGTCATCTGGACGCCGTCACAGGCGAGCACGGTGGTCAGATGGTTCGCGAAAGTCATGGCGCACCCACCTCCCGGCCCATCTCAATCCGGGCCAACCAGCGCTGTAGCGACGCGATCTTGCGCTCGCCAGGCGTGAGCGCCGGCGGCGTGACGACGGGCGCCACCTCCAGCATCTCACGCACGAGCCCAAGTAGCTCGCGGGCTTCCTGGTTGCCCGGCTCGCGGCGCAAGAGTGCCTCGAGGACCTCGATGGCGGCACCCATCTGCTGCTGGTGCAGGTAGAGCCTCGCCAGCGTGATCGACGCCGTCGGCGAGGCGTCGGCTGCAGCTTCCGGGGACCCGGCCGACGGTCCGAGCCCGGGTGAGGGCGCCATCTCTGCGGCCTGCGTCAGCGACGGCGCCAGCGGCTCGGTCACGTCCGGCAACGCTCGATCGGCCTGAACCCGGGCGACCGCCGCCACCCCGGGTTCAGCCTCCGCGTCGGGTGCCGACGGCTCCCCGCTTTCGCCCAGAGCCTGCATCGGCGGTGCCTCGGCGAGCGGCAACCCAGGTGCCGGTTCCTCGCCCAGCTCGACCTCCTGCTCGACCGTCTCGACCGACGCGGTAGCCGGCGCCATCTCGGGAGCCTCGGGCGGCACCATCTCCTGGGCCGGCTCCCGAAGCTCCGGAGCGACCGCCAGCGGCGGTACCGCGTCGAGCACGGCCGGTACCGACGGTCCGGCATCCGCTGCCGGAGTCACAGCCCGCTGGGCGGCGCCAACCGCCTCGGTCGCGAGTGCAGGCGCGCCGAAAACGTCGAAGACCTCGCCTGGCGGCGCCGCGGACACGGCCTGGGTCGTGGCCGCAGGAGCCGGCTGGTCTGCGGTCAGGATCGCACCGGGCACCTCCGTCGCCCGCACCGCCTCCTCGCTACGCTCGGCGACAGACGTCTCGCCGCCCGGCACCGCCCCAGCCACCGGCACCGGCGGCAGAACCGTGTCGGTCCGGGAGGGATACGTCGCCACCGGTTCCAGGGCGAGCGGAGCGGCGTCGAAGTCGAACGGGGCCTCCTCCGGCACCGGGGTGGGCGGCACAGGCGTCTCAGCCGCCGCAGCTGGCGCCTCACCGGGCTGCGGCACCGAGGCCTGGGGTGGCGCGAGCGGCGAAGGCGTCTTCGCGACCTCGACCTGGAGCGCCTCGACGGCAGCCTTCAGGACCTCGTCTCCAGGCACGAGTGCCAGCGCCCGCTCCATCGCCTCGAGTGCCGCCGGCCGCTGCCCACAAGCCAGCCGCGACTCACCGAGCAGCCTCCACGCCACCGGGTTCTGGGCGTCGAGGCCCAGCGCCTGGGTGAGCGCGTCGGCGGCCTCGCTCTCCCGACCGTAGCCAAGATCGAGACAGGTGCGGCCGAGGGCGACCCAGGCGGCGACGTAGCGGGTGTGGTACGTGAGGCCTCTCCTCAGCACCTCGGCCGCCTCGTTCAGGCGTCCCTCCCGCCGCAACAGCTCACCCAACTGGTAGAACTGGCGCGACCGTGGGTCCTTCGCCAGCTCCCGTTTCAGCTCGTCGATGCGCTTGCTGTTGTCGACCATCGCCACATTGTAGCGCCTATCCGCGCGTTTCAGGTCAAGCTCAGGGGTAGGCTGGTGCGCGGATCGACCGCGTACAGCTCGGCAACCCGCCGGGCGAGCTCTCGCCCGCCTGGCGTTACCACCCGCGGCACCGCCACCTGAACGGTATAGAAATGGTCGCCGGGAACACCCGTGCGGGCATTGCGGACCCCCTTGCCTCGCAGTCGGAAGCGCTGCCCCGACTGGGTTCCCGCTGGGATCTTGGCTCGCACCGGTCCGCCGACGGTCCCGACTTCGATCTCCGCCCCGACCATCGCCTCTGCGAACGTGATCGGCACCGTAGTGTGGATGTCGTCGCCTCGCCGTTCGAAGAAAGGGTGCGCCTTGACCTTGATCGCCACCGACACCTCACCGCCCGGAACGGAACGAACCGCAGCGCGCACCCGGTCTCCGTCCGCCACACCGGCAGGAATTCGTACCCGCACGCGGTCGGTGTGGATGAGCTGGCCGCTCCCATGGCACCGGGAACAGGTCCGCTCGCCGTCGTTTCCCCGCCCCTGGCACGCCCCGCACTCGACCTCCCGCCGCAGCGCCACCACGACCGACGTTCCCTTGACAGCATCGACGAGCTCGAGCTCGACCGTCGCCTCGGGCGGGGCTGGGGGCGGCTGAGCGGGACCACCACCTCGCCGAAACAGGTCCCCGAAGAGGTCGCCGAGATCCGGGAAGCCGGAGAAACCACCGAAGCCAACATTCACCCGCGACCCGCCACGCCCTCGCCACGCGCGAGTGCTCCGCGTCGCCACCTCGCCCTCGTCCACGGTCCCGAAGCGGTCGTACTGGGCCTTCTTGGCGGGATCCGAGAGCACGGCATAGGCCTCCTGGATCTCGCGGAACTTCTGCTCTGCCTGAGGGTCCTGCGGATTGACGTCGGGATGGCAACGCCGAGCCAGCTTGCGGTACGCCTTCTTGATCTCCTCTGGGCTGGCGTCGCGCCCTACTTTGAGCACCTCGTAGAGGTCCTTCATCACGTCTCCAGTCGGCGCCTCGCGCCGTCACAGAATATGAGCGACTTCTTGTAAACTTTCAAGGGTGCGCCCCGTCACATTGTCGGCCGGATCGCTGCGGGAAGGCGTGCGAACCCGCGAAGAAGTGGCTAGAATGCCCGCATGCTGGTCTTGGGCGAGGCGCTCCTCCTCCCCTTGTTCGCGCTCGTCGTCACCCGCGGGTTGCGATCCTGCGCTTCGCTGCTCGCCACCTCACTCGTCATCTGGCTGAACCTCTGGTGGATCGTGTCGTTTCTCGGCCTCGACTCCCTCGTCAAGCCGCTGCCCCCGTTCCTCCTGCTGCCAAAACCCGAGATCGTCATGGTCGCAGGGCACATCACTGCTGGGCTGCTCGCCCTGATCGGCTTCGGGCTGCTCTCTCCCCGCCCCGGCTCAGCCACCGACCTCGCCGTCCGCGCCGCCCGTCGTCGTGACCATCGCGCTGCCGGCGAGTTCTGGCTCGAGGCCGGCTACCAGCGACGGGCGCTGCGGGCGTTCCGGCGGGGCCGGGTGTGGGGCCGGGCCGGAGAGGTCGCGCGCAACCTCGGCCGCATCAACGCCGCGCTCGCCTACTACCAGAAGGAAGGCGGCGAGAGCCTCGCCATCGCCGCATCGCTCGCCTCCCGCCAGGGCAACGAGGAGCTGGCGCTGCAGCTCTGGCTGCGCTACGGCACCTACCTGATCGAGCACAACAAGGCAGAAACAGCGATCGAGGTCTTCGTGCGGGCAGGCGACGCCCGGCGCGCTGCCAACGCGGTCGAGATGGCCGTGAAAGCGAAGCGTCTTTCGATAAGCTCGGTCGATGTTGCTTTGCGCGCCGCGCGCGAGGCCGGACGACCTCAGCTCGCCGCCCAGGTGGCCATGGCGGCAGGACGCTTCACGGAGGCTGGCGACCTGCTGCTGGCGGCCCACCAGCCCGAGGAGGCCGCGAAGGCGTTCCAGTCCTCTGGAGAGTTTTCGCGCGCCGCCGAGGCCCTCCAGGTCGCTGGTAAGGACGATCAGGCTGCCCGGTTGCGCGCCCAACGCCTGCATGAGGAGGGCCACCTCGAGGAGGCCGCTCATCTTTTCGAGGTGACGCGGATGCCCGCCGAAGCGGCTGCCGTTCTGGTCGAGCTCGGTCGCTTCCACGAGGCGTTCGAGCGCTTCTGCGAGGCGGGCATGCTGCGCGAGGCCGCCGAGGCCGCCTCGCGCATCCCTGACAAGAACGAGGCGACCGAGCTGCTGTGCTCGATCGGCGAGTGGGATGAAGCCGGCCTCATCTGGGAGCGGGCCGGGAGCTATCTCGAGGCCGCGCGGTGCTTCGAACGGGCTGGCGACCTGGCCCGTGCCGAGCAGCTCCTCGGCAGCTCCGGCCAGCACCTCGAGCTGGCGAGCTTCCTCGCCCGTCAGGGCCGAGTCGAGGACGGCTTCTCGGTCCTCTTCGACGCCGGTGAGCTCAAGGCAGCGTGGGAGATGCTCGCAGGCAGCTCGGCCAACGTCCCGTCACTGGCCGAGCCGCTGTCGAAGCTCGCCGTGTGGCTCGCCCGCGAGGTCGACCTTCCCACCGCCATCGGTGCCGTACAGCGAGCGACCAGCGACCAAGCGGTTCGGCGCGAGCTGCTCCCGGCGTTTTACACCCTGGCCCACCTCCTCGAGCAGCAGGGCGATCTCAAGGGGGCCGAGTCCGCCTGGCAGAAAATCGTCGACTTCGACTACTCGTACGAGGACGCCGCGAAGCGCCTCCAGACCGTCAAGATGCAGCGACAGACGATCGAGCAGCTCCAGTCGTCGGGTGGTCTCACACCGGTACCGGGGTCGGCGGAGCCGCTGGCGAGCGACGCCTCGTCCCGCTACACGATTACGAAGGAGCTGGGGCGGGGCGGCATGGGCGTCGTCTTCAAGGCCCATGACAACCGCCTCGACCGGGACGTAGCGATCAAGATCCTCAACGAGCGTCAACACACTCCCGAGGCTTTCCGGCGCTTCGAGCGGGAGGCGCGAGCCGCCGCTGCCCTCTCCCACCCGGGGATCGTTCACATCTATGACTTCGACCGTGGGTTCGGGTCGTTCTACATCTCGATGGAGTTCGTGTCCGGACCGACGCTCAACCAGCTCCTGAGCGAGGAACCGTTGTTCGTGCGGCTCCGCCTACTCAGCTTCATGCGACAGATCGCCGACGCGGTGGCATACGCTCACGCAGCCCGCGTCGTGCACCGCGACCTCAAGCCCGCCAACATGATCCTGACCGACCGGCGGCAGATCAAGATCCTGGACTTCGGCATCGCCCGCCGTCTCGGCGACGCGGAAAAGTCCGCGTCGGGTGCTGCGGGAACGCCCTACTTCATGGCACCGGAGCAGCTCATGGGCGAGAACCCCGACGAGCGGAGCGATGTGTACGCCCTCGGTGTCACCTTCTTCCAGCTCGCCACCGGCCGCTTACCGTTCACCGAGGGGAACATCATCAAGGCCCACTTGGAGCTGGCCCCGCCCGACCCGACATCCCTCGCCCCAGACCTCGACCCGGGGACCAGCCAGCTCATCCTCGCCTGCCTGGCCAAACAGCCCTCCCAGAGACCGCGCGACGGGAGCGCCCTCGTCGCCGCCCTCGCCGGGCTCGGCGAGAACGGGGAGGCGGGATGAAGGTCGCCCTGATCGGCACCCACGGCGTTGGCAAGACGACGCTGTGCTACGAGCTCGCTGCACGTCTCAAGCGGCGCGATGTCAACGTCGAGATGGTGCAGGAGGTGGCCCGGCGCTGCCCCCTGCCGATCAACCGCGAGACCAGCCTCGCCGCCCAGTCGTGGATCTTGCACACCCAGATGGCCTGGGAGATCCAAGCGGAGGCCGACCATCAGGTGGTCATCTGTGACCGCTCGGTGCTCGACAACTACTGCTACCTGGTCCACGCAACCGGCCCCCAGCCTGCCTGGGAGCCGCTCCTCTCCCGCTGGCTACTGACCTATGACCTGCTGGTCAAGGTGCCGCTATGGAGTGCCCCACGGTGGGACGGGGTGCGCGACGTGGACCTCGTGTTCCAGCGCGCCATCGACCAGCTCATCGACCTGCAGATGCGCCAGCGGGGGCTCGCCTGTCTCGATCTCACCGGCCACGAACCGAGCCGCTGGGGGCAGGTGGTGATGGCTCGTCTCGAGCCCATCGTCTGCCCGATGCCCCCACTCTTCCCCGAGGAAGATGACCCGATCCCGTTTCCGACCCCGAAGATGTCGTGATCGCCGGGCGGAGACATACGCCACGGCATACAACCCGCTCCTCCTCGCGCTCGGCAGCCGATCCGATCGGGTCGCGGGCTCCGGCAGGGGCTAGGTCTGGGTGCCGCAGCCAGGACAAAAGCGCGCGCCCGAGGGGAGTACCTGCCTGCACTTGGCGCAAAGGGTACCCCCCAACGGTGTGCCGCAGCCAGGGCAGAACCGCGCTCCGGCAGGCAGGCCGTCGCCGCAATGGGGGCAGAAGCTACCGGCCGCCGCTCCGGCGCCGCCCGCCGCCGGGGCCGCTCCACCACGCAACGCCTCGCCGAGGGCTCCGGCCATCTGCACGCCGAAGCCGGCGCCCAGCCCCACGCCCAACCCGGCACCGGCAGCGCCTCCACCGCCGTTCGCTTTGGCCGCGTCGCCCAGGGCTACGGCGGCCTTGAACCGTGTGTAGGCCGCGAGGTCGCCGACCGCCCCCATCGAGGCACGCTCATCGATACGCTGCAGCACCTCGTCCGGGGGCGTGATGGAGTTGACGTAGAAGTCCGTGAGATCGACACCGTACTTGCCGAAATCCTCGCTCAACCTCGCCTTGGCGAGAGCGGCAAGCTCATCGTACGAGGCCGGCAGGTCCAACACCGAGGTCAGGTTCTCCCCCAGCAAGTCGTTGAGCCGCGAGATGACCATATCGCGGTAGAAGTCCTCCAGCCGGGCGGTGTCGAGCTGCCCTGAAGAGCCGACCACCGTGTTGACGAACACCCGCGCATCACGAATACGGTAGGCGTACGTCCCGAACGCCCGCAGCCGCACCACCCCGAGCTCGCGGTCACGAAACACCACCGGTTCCCGCGTCCCCCATTTCTGGTCCAGAAAGGTGCGTTTGGACACGAATACGACCTGCACCCGGAACGGCGACGCAAAGCCGAACGGCGCAGCCAGCAGCTTCGTCACCAACGGAATGTTCTGCGTCGTCAGGGTGTGGCGTCCAGGGCCGAACACATCCAACGCCCGACCATCCCTGTAAAACACCGCCTCCTGCGCCTCGTGGACGATGAGCTGGGCCCCCAGCTTGACCTCGGCGCTTCCCTCGGGCGGAAAGCGAAAGGCGATTTCCTGGCCCGACGGGTCGTAGTGCTCGATGGTCTCCAGGAACTGACTCATGCCATCCTCCCTCAGGCGCCGAGCATGCTCCTGACGACCGTGCTGCGGCTGTCGACTTGGGTGGCCAGGCCCTCGAGCTGACCCTCGAGGCGAGCTACGGCGGCCTCACCGTCGAGACCAGCAGCCGTGGCCACGAGGGTATCGATCGCATCCACCAGCGAGAGGTCGAAACGGTACAAGCTCTCGAGCTCCGCTTCGTAGATCTTCGCCGCATCGAACAGCCCCGCGTACCCCGAGCCGGCGTGACGCAGGGCGTTGGCCACAGCGTCGATGCGCTTCTCCGCCGAGGCAAGCCGTTGCAACACCCCGGGTTGATCGAGTCGTAGGCGGCGCGCGAAAGCCTGGACGCTGGCGCGCGCCCGGTCGAGTCGCGCCGCCAACTCGGCCCGCAGGATCTGGTCCACCTCACGGCGCAGCTCCCGCTCGAGATAACCCCGGTATCCCGGAACCCGAGCGCCCAACCGCTCGAGCCAAGTTCGTGCGCCCTGCGCCTTCTCCAGCCCCTGGCTCATCGCTGCCACCCCCCGATCACCGGCATCGTATCATGCCGCCGGGAGGGCCTTCGAACGCAGCTCCTGCTCGGCTTCGGCGGCAATCAGGGCGATGTCGCGGCGACGTTCGCGGGCACGCTCTCGGCTCTCGGCGCAGAGCATCCCGTGGTGGCGATCTCCCGCCTCTGGCGCAGCGCCGCCATCGGCCCGCCGCAGCCCGACTACCTCAACGCTGCGGTGCTGATCGAGCTGCGAACCACGCCTCAGGCGCTGCTCCGGCGGTGCCACGAGCTCGAGCACGCCGCCGGTCGCAACCGCACCCGCGAACCCCGCTGGGGCCCCCGATCGATCGACCTCGATCTCCTGATCGCGCCAGGCTTGGTCGTCCTGTCACCCGACCTCACGCTGCCGCACCCTCGTCTTGCCGAGCGGCGTTTCGCCTTGCTACCCGCCTGTGAGCTCGTCCCTGCGTGGACCCACCCGCGCCTGCGCCGCCCGCTCGCTGCGCTCCTCGCCGCCCTCGACCCGGCCGCTCAGCCCTGCCACCCGGTCGGCCCCTGGGGTCCGACCGGTCGATCGTGAGAGATCGGCTCCACGAGCATCACGAGCGGTTTCGCAGCCTGCCCTCGAGGTAACGGCCCATCGTCCGGACGGCCACGTCGGCGGACCGGAACGTCGGTAGCCCCAGCTCCTCGAACGCCCGGGCCATCGGGTCGAAGATGTCACCGCAATCGATCGAGACCACGATCGGCGTGTCGGTGGAGGCGAGGAGGCGGGCGAGGCGGTTGACGAGGCTGCCCTCGAAACGGATCGACTCGTGCTCCGGGACGCCGGAAGCGAGGGTCGCCATCGCCGGGGTGAGGGGGATGGTCGAGCACAGCACGAGGTCCACGTTGGCATCGTCGCAAAAAGCCCGGACGGCATCCTCGTGCACCTCGTCGTTAGCCATCGGCGTGAGGTCGAGCGGGTTGTGCACGTCGACGAGCGCGTCGAGCTTGCCCTTGGCGAGAGCGGCCTGCAGCCGGGCAACGGTCGCGGCTTCGAACGCCGCGAGCTCCAGGTGCCACCCCTCGCCGCGCAAGCTGTCGGCGATGCCAACGGCCTCGTACCCAGCGTTCGAGAGCGCGGCGAGCCTCCGTCCCGTCCAGCGCTTCCGGCCCATCAGCGAGCTCACCTTGAGGAGGTCCAGAAACTCGTCGAAACTGCGCGCCACGAACGCCCCGGCGCTCGCGACGACAGCCTCGCAGACGTCGTAGTCGCCGGCCAGCGAGGCGGTGTGGCCGCTCGTCGCTGACTTCCCCTCGGCGGTTCTCCCAGCCTTGTAGAACACGACGTCGCGCCCGGAGCGCACTGCTTCCCGCACGGCGCTCGCAAACTGGAGCCCGTCGCCGTCCTTGAACCCCTCGACGTAAACCGCGAGAGTCGTCACCACGGGGTCACCGCTCATGAAGCGAACGAAGTCGCTGATCGTGAGGTCGACCTGGTTACCGGTGGAAACGGCGTAGCGCGGCGAGAGCCAGCCGAGCTTGCTCATCCGCGTGATCATGTAGGCACCGCTCTGGCTGATGAAGCCGACGTTGCCCACGCCGTCCTCGCGCAGCGCCAGCTTGCTGGGGGGGATGAATAGCGTGTGGTACCGGCCCGGACGCGAGACGATTCCCAGGCAGTTGCCGCCGTTGGCGACCAGCGGCTTGCCCGCGAGACGGGCACGGACCAGCGCAGCCTTGATCCGCGCCTCGATCGTCTCGCCACCGGCTTTCTCGCCCATACCTCCGGGGATGAGAATCACACCAACGGCCTTGTCGTGCTCGACGAGCTCCTCGACAAGTCCCGGGACCTGGTCGGCGGAGATAGCCACCACGAAGACGTCCACCCGCTCGGGCAGGTCCTTGACGGTGGCGACACACCGTACCCCGTCGATCACCTCACAATCGGGCCGCACGACGTACGCCCGACCCGGGTCGAACCCGGAGGCGAGGATGTTGCCGAGGATGATTCGACCCATGTTCATCCCCTTGGACGAGACGCCGATGATGCCCAGGCTCGCGGGTTGCATGAGCTTCTCGATCGAAGCGAACGGGCGGGTGGGCGGCAGCGCACCGCGGCGCCGGAATTTGAGCAGACCGTCGAGGGCGACGAGCCGCCCACCAGAAATGCCGAACGGGTTGACCTCGAGCTCGGTGATCGTCCAACCGCACGGCTCGTCCCCGACTGGACCGTCGTGCCCGAACGCCTCGCCAAGCTCACGCAAGGCCGTCAGCACCTGCAGGATCTCGGCGTCGTCGACGAGCTTTTTGCGCGTGCGCACAAGCCCCGCCATGCGGCGATACGAGAGCGTCGAGCGGAACACTTCGAGCATCGCTGCCTCGTCGAGCAGTGCCGCGCTGGCGCTGACGACGGCCAACCCTTTGCGGCACGCCTCGCCCATCAGCTCGGTGTCGACCCCGCCGATCCCCATCGTCACGACCGGGCCGAACTCGCGGTTGTGGCGGAGCGCGAAGATCGATTCGCTGCCCGGACCCTCGTCCTCGCAGGCGACCATCTCGACCGCCATGACTCCGCGGATGTCGCGGCGGATCGCGTCCTCGAGAGCGGCCCCCCGCAGCCCCTGGTACGCCGAGGGAGAGTGGCCGGGTCTTTCCTCGAGCGAGCGGGCATAGCGGCGTGGTATCTCATCGAGCATCGCCGCGACGGCCTCGTCCACGACCCGGGAGTCGGCTGCGACCTTCTTGACCCCCCCGACGTCGGTCTTGTGCGCGATCGTCGGCGAGACGACCTTGAGCACGACCCGTTCGCACCCGAGCTGCTGCAACGCCCCCGAGTCCACATTCTCGCCGGCCGGGATCATCACGACCCTCGGAGCACGGCACCCTGCAGCGGTGAGCACCTCGTACACCTCCCACTCGAGCAAGGCAAAGCGGCCCTCGGCAGCCGCGTTGTCGAGAAGTTGGTGAATGCGCGCGCGATCGATGGCCATGAGATCTCCAGGATGATGTCCGTTTTCAGCGGCTGCCGCTCCGTGCGGGGTGCCCTGCGAGGAGCAGCGGCAGACTGCAGCCGCCGGTGCCGGATGCTATCACGGCCTCTCGTCCGCCCAACCGCGGCATCGCTGGTTGCGATCGGAGCTCGAGGCTCAGGGACCGGCGACACCCGCCGCCCGACCAGCGGATCGGGCTCGACGCCTACCGACCCCCGGTCGGAACGAGGACACGGACCGTATCGTCGGTGGCCACGGCGCGCACGGGAAGGTACCCGGCCGGATCCCCGTCGAGCTGGTACGGGACGGTCTCGGGCCCTTCGAGCGCGACGGCACGGGCCGGCTGACGGGCAACCCCACGGCGCGCCAGGTGCGTGCCCCGACCGATGGCGAAAAAGAACGGCACCACGGCGAGCCGACCGTGGCGGTTCAGGGTGACGACCTCGAGCCCCGGCGAGAACGGATCGGCGCCCGGGGTCGCGTGGAACGGTCCGCCGTAGCACCTCGCGTTGCCGACGATGCACCACGAGGCGTCGATCTCCCCGCCGTCGAGCCGGACGCGAAAACGGGGCAGGTTGCCGCGGAGGAACTCGACCACCGCCTGAACCCCGATGCCCACCTTGCCGAGGCGCCTTTTCAGCCGAGCCGGCACGTTGACGAGGATGACGGAGTCGGGCCCCACCGAGAGCATCAGCAGAAAGACCTGCCCGCGGTCGGTGCGGGCCGCAGCCATGGCCCTAGCCTCGCCGAGAAGCTGGGACCGCAGTGCCTCCACGGGGTCGCGTGGCACGCCCAGCTCGAACGCCAGAACCGACGTGGTGCCACCGGGCAGGATGAGCAGCGCCGTCTCCGCGTTGAGCAGCCCCAGAGCCGTCTCGTTGTAGGTGCCGTCACCGCCCCAGACGCCGACAACGGGGTGACGGTCAGCGGCCGCCTTCGCCGCCAGCTCCGTGGCGTGTCCGGGAGCCACGGTCGCCCACCACTCGAGCCGCCACCCGAGCTCGCCGGCGGCCTGCTCGAGCAACTCGGTCGGGGGGAGGGACCGCCCTCCTCGCGAGACCGGGTTGACGATGCAGGGCAACGCCTTCATGGCCCATCGGAGCCGAATAGCCCCTGTTGCTCCCCTCCCGCCGCCGGGTAGCCGAGGTGCTGGCGTGCCCGCGCGGTGGCCGTCCGCCCACGGGGCGTGCGCTGTAGGAAGCCGGCCTGCAGCAGGAACGGCTCGTACAGGTCCTCGAGGGTGCCCTCATCCTCTCCGAGTGTGGCGGCCAACGCCTTCAACCCCACGGGCCCGCCGCCGTAGTGCTCGATGATGGCGGTCAGCATGCGACGGTCCAGCTCGTCGAGGCCGAAAGCATCGACCTCGAGGCGCTCGAGACCGTAGCGGGCCGTATCGAGGGTGATGGTTGGCTCGCCCCGGGCGTGCGCGAAGTCCCGAACCCGGCGCAGCAATCGGTTGGCGATCCGGGGCGTACCACGAGAGCGGCGGGCGATCTCGCCCGCACCGTCCGCGGTGATCGGTGCGGCTAGGATCCCGGCCGACCGGCGGACGATCGTCGACAAGCTCTCGGCGTCGTAGAGGTCGAGCCGGTGGACGATTCCGAAGCGGTCCCGCAGCGGTGCGGGCAGGAGCCCGGCGCGCGTCGTTGCGCCCACCAGCGTGAACGGCGGCAGCGGGAGCCGCATCGTCCGCGCCGCCGGGCCCATCCCGACCACGAGGTCGAGCGAGAAGTCCTCCAACGCGGGGTAGAGGATCTCCGCCACCGCCGGCGCCATACGGTGGATCTCGTCGACGAACAGCACCGACTGCGGCTGCAGGTTGGTGAGGATCGCCGCCAGATCGCCGGCTCGCTCGAGAACCGGGCCCGAGGTCACCTGCACCGGCACGCCCATCTCGTTGCCGATGATATGGGCGAGGGTCGTCTTTCCGAGCCCGGGTGGGCCGAACAAGAGCACGTGATCGAGCGTTTCCGCCCGGGCCAGCGCCGCGGCGATGAAGACCTGGAGGTTGGCCGTGACCTTGTCCTGACCGATGTACTCGGCCAGCTTGCGCGGCCGCAGGCTCTCCTCGAAACGGGCTTCCGCCGGATCTCGGACTGGGCGCAGCACGTGCTCGGTCACGGCGGCATACTACCCCACCACCGGCCGCCCGGTGATCGATTCACGGTATCAGTGGACGGAGATGAGAGCGAAGCCTCCCTCCGCTTTCCGGGCATCGATCATCGCACCAGCAGCTTGAGCACGCGGGGCAGGAGCTGGTCGAGCCCGAGCTCGCCGTCGGTGCGCAGGACCTCCGCCACTGCGGCCTCGGCGTCCTTGACCGAGTATCCGAGATTGACCAGGGCGGAGACAGCGTCCTCCCGCACCCCACCGGACGCCCCTGTTCCCGCCCCGAGCTTTCCCTTGAGCTCGACGATGAGCCGTTCAGCGGTACGCCGCCCGATCCCCGGAACCGCCGCCAGACGTCGCCACTGCTCACCTTCGATGGCGGCTGCAAGGTCCAGCGGCGTCAGGCCGGAGAGCAGTGCCAGCGCCGTGCGGGGACCGACGCCGCTCACCGCAATGAGCGAACGGAAGGTGTCACGCTCCGACCTGGTCGGAAAGCCGAAGAGCGCGATCTGGTCCTCACGGACGTGGGTGTGGACATACAACGTGGCTTCGGGCCTGCCGGCGAGCCAAGCATGGGCTGAAACCGGTACCCTGATTTCGTAGCCCACCCCGCCGGCGTCCACGACGACCTCGCCGGGCCCCAGCTCGGCGATTCGGCCGGAGAGCCGGCCGATCATTCCTGCTCGGGCCGGAAGCGGGCCAACAGGGCGGCGTTGATGGTCACCGCCTGCTCGCGCTTCGCCTCCGTCAACATCGACTGCTGCAGGCGCTGGACCTCGGTCTGCACGAGGCTGTCGCGCAGGCTTGCCCGGTCGCGCTCGAGCTGGGCCGCATCGGCCAGCGTCTGGGCAGTAACGCGAATGACGGTGGCCCCGCGATCAGCGATCTTCACGACTGGCGTCAGGCCACCCACCGGGGTTGTGAACACCGCTGCGTCCAAGGCCTGGGAGGCGCCGACACCGGAGATCGCCGCCCCACGACGGTGGTCCGCGAACTTCTCGACCTGACCTCCGAGGGCAGTGGCCGCGGCCTCCAGGTCACCGGCAACGAGCCCGGCCCGGCGCCCCTCGAGCTCGGCTGCGACCGCCTCGAGCGCTTTCTGCCGCTTGACGGCCTCCAGGGCTTGCAGCTTCGCCTCCTCGAACGGTGTGACGCCCGCCTTGCGGACGGCCACCACCCGGTACACGATCCACCCCCGGCTGGTGCGCCTGGGGCCGCCGATGAACCCCTCCTTGGCCGCGAAAACCTCGGCCATCATCTCGGGGTCGCGTCCGAAACCGGGGATGAAGTCGGTGCGCTCGAAAAACGGCGTGACGTTCGAGGTCACGACGTCGTCGACCAGGGCCTTCCATTGCTCCTCGGTGGTGAGCTTGGCGGCATCGATCTTCTCACGCAGCGCCGCCGCACGGCGGCTACCCTCGCCATCGGCCAATGAATCGGCGATCGTGTTGCGAATGAGCTCGCGCACCTCCTCGAGCGGCTTCTGCCCCGCTGGCCGGCGTTCCTCGACCTTGATGACGTGGTACCCGAACTGACTCCTGACCGGCTCGGAGACGCCACCCGGCTCGAGTGCGAACGCTGCCTGGCTGAACTCCTCGACCATGCGTGCCCGGGGGAAGAAGCCGAGATCGCCACCGGCGGCCTTGCTGCCGTCGTCCTCGGAGTACTGGCGAGCCAGAGCCGCGAAGTCGGCACCTGGCTTGAGCGCCTCCTTGCGGATCTGGCTGGCTCTGGCGCGCGCCGCCTCGTCGCCGGCGGCATCGGGCGTGACCGGCTTGACGAGGATGTGCCGTGCCCGCACCTCCTCTTCCGACCGGTAGTCCTGGAGGTGCGACCGATAGTGCTCCTCGATCTGGCTGTCGGACACGGAGATGGCGCGCCGCAGCTTGGCACGGTCGACCAGGAGGTAACGGACCTGCCATTGGTCGGGGTGGCTGAAGCGGCTCGGGTTGGCATCGTAGAACGCCTTGCCCTCAGCATCCGTGGCCGTGACCTCGGCCAGCTTGCGGGTGAGCGAAACGAAAAGCGCTGTACCCGAGGCGGTCTCGTTCCGCCGCTTGAACTCCGCCGTCACCTCAGCGTCCGAGACGACCACACTCGCAGCCAACGACTGCTGCAAGCGCTCGAGCACCATCTCCTGGCGCAACGCTGCCTCGAACTCCTCGGGCGTGGTCTGGCTGCCGCGCAGGATCCGCCGGTACAGCTCGGACCCCACGAAGCCCCCGTCCGGCCGCCGAAACACCTCGAACGAGAGGATCTTGTCCAGCACCTCCTGGTCGGAGATGCGGAGGCCGACACGGTCGGCCGTCTGTACCAGCAGCGCCCGATCCACCATCCCCTGAAGCGTCATGGCCGGCACGTCGAGCTGCTTTCGAAAGGTCTCGTACTGCTGGCCGTACATCTGGCGGAACCGGTCCTCGCTGCTGCGGAGCTCGCGCAGGAACTCGGCCTCGCTGATGATCTGGTCGCCGACCTTGGCAGCAACCCCCTCCAGCCCGCGACCGCTCCGGTCCAACCGCCCCGCCCCCCAATCGACGAAGATCAGGAGCACGAAGATGATGACGACGAACCACAAGACGAACTTGAGGTCCCGGAATCGCTCGCGCATCAACTTGAGCATGTAGCGCCCTCCCGAGGCATGCGCCCAAAGGCCGAAAATTCTAACCCACCGATCCCGTCTGAGCAAGTTCAAACCCACGCGCTGGTTGCGCGAGCCGAGTGGGCAGTGCTAAGGTAGCCGAGGCGTCGACAATGGCACCTATGTTCTCCTCGTCGTCACCGAACCCACGACGCCTCGAGCTGGACTGGGTGGTGGTCTCGGTGGCCAACATCCGGCGCTGGGGGCTCGTGGTTCTTTTTGTCGTTCTGACCCTCGCCATGGCGGGCGGGGCATTCCTCATCCTCCACGAGCCGATCGCGAAGCAGGCAGAGCGCGCCGTGCGCCGGGCCACGGCGCTCGAGGAGGAGGTTCGGCGGGACGGTGTCTCACCCGGCCTGCAGGACGAGTTCGACCAGGCATCGCGGCTGCTCACCGAGGCCAAGGCCGACCTCGAACGGCAAGACTGGGCGGCCTCGCTGGCCCGGGCCGAGAACTCCATTCGCCGCTTCGAGCTGCTCGCCGGGTTGGTCGGCCGCGACTTCGTGGGGTCCGGGCAGATCATCGAGATCCAGGGGCGGGTGGAGGTCCAACGCGCCGGCCAGACGCGGTGGGACCGGGCCCGCGAGAAGCAGCCTCTGTACAACGGGGACTTCGTCAAGACCGGTACCGCTTCCTCGGCCGAGATCATCTTCTCGGACGGGACGGTGTACCGCATCGGCGCCGAAGCACTCATGGAGGTGCACCGCGAAGCCAAGAGCGGAGCCCGACCTTCGAGCGGCGAGGTCAAGGTCAAGGTCGGGCAGGTCAACGTTTTCACCGCGGCTAACCCATCCACCGTCCTGACCGACGCGGCGCGCGCTGAGGTCGACCGGGAAAGCCGCGTGGGCGTCGAGGTGGCTGAGGACAGCTCGGCGGTGGTCGCCGCCTATGCCGGACGCGCTGCGGTCACAGGGACCGGTGGCACGCGGGTCGAGCTGTCCGCCAGGCAGGCGGTATCGGCCTCGACAGCGGGCCGCCTGGGACAGCGTCGCATGGTGCCCGACCCCCCTTTGTCCGAGGAACCAATCTCCAACGCGCTCATCAACCTCGACACCACCGACCGGATCAAGCTGGGATGGCGGCCGGTGCCGGGCAGCACCGGCTATGAGCTCCAGGTGAGCCGATCGCGGACCTTCGCCTCCTCGATCGAGCTCACCAAACGGCTGTCGACCAACTATGCGGTTCTCAAGATTCACCGTCCCGGCAGCTACTACTGGCGGGTGGCCACGCTGGGCAACGAGCGGCTCCGCTCCGAGTGGGGCTCGCCGCGCAGCTTCAAGGCGTTCACAGGCACGCGTATCACCGAGCTTTCGGACACTACCCCACCCAAGCTCACGGTCCAGCGCCCGACGCAGATGGGCAACTTCTTCCTCCTCCAGGGCGCCACCGAGCCAGGTTGCGCGGTCACGGTCAACGGTGAGTCGGTGGAGGTGACGACCGATGGGTCGTTCAAGAAAGCCGTGGCACTCGTCCAAGAAGGTTGGAACACCATCATCGTCCGGGCCGTCGACCCGGCCGGCAACGCCACCGAGCACCGGGAGTCGGTTCTAGTGGAGGCAGACTGAGCACTATGGCCCTTTCCTCTCTTCTTTCGCTGTTCTCGTCGGATCTCGCGGTTGATCTCGGGACCGCCACCTGCCTCGTGTACACGCGCTCGCGGGGGATCGTCGTCTTCGAGCCTTCGATCGTGGCCGTCAACCGTGTCACCAACCGCGCCGAAGCGGTCGGGGCCGCCGCCAAGGAGATGCTGGGCAAGACCCCCGGCAACATCCAGGCCATCCGCCCGATGAAAGACGGCGTCATCGCCGACTTCGAGGTGACGGAGCGGATGCTCGAGTACTTCATCCGCAAGGCCCACGGGCGCAACCTCTTCGTGCGCCCACGGATCGTCATTTCGGTGCCGTCGGAGATCACGCCGGTCGAGAAGCGCGCCGTGCGCGACTCGGCGCTGCGTGCCGGTGCGTCCGAGGTCTACCTCATCGAGCAGGCGATGGCAGCCGCGATCGGTGCCGATCTGCCGATCACGGAGCCAACCGGCAACATGATCGTCGACATCGGCGGGGGCACCACCGATGTGGCGGTGATCTCCCTCGCGGGGATCGTGTACGCGCGCTCGGTACGGATCGCCGGCAACGAGATGGACGACGCGATCATCAACTACATCAAGCGCAAGTACAACCTGCTGATCGGCGAGCGCACCTCCGAGGCGATCAAGATCGAGCTCGGCAACGCCTGGCCCTCGCCCGAGACCCGCACCATGGAGGTCAAGGGACGCGACCTCGTGGAGGGTATCCCCAAGACCCTCACGATCAACGATGAGGAGATCCGCGAGGCGCTCGCCGAAATCGTCTCGACCATCGTCGACACCGTGCGCACCGCGCTCGAACGCACACCTCCGGAGCTCTCGGCCGATATCATCGACAAAGGCATCGTGCTCGCAGGAGGCGGGTCGCTGCTGCACAACCTTGACCAGCGGCTGCGCGAGGAAACCGGGATTCCGGTGTCGCATTGCGAGGATCCCGTCTCGGCGGTAGTGCGGGGGACCGGCCGCATGCTCACCGACATGGCGCTCTTGAAGCGGATCGCGATCGATTGACGTGGCGCTGCTCCGCCTGCGCTCCGACCTGGCGCTCGTGGGCATCTGCCTCGGCCTGTATATCGGCGCCGCAGCTCAGGCTCGCACCGGCGAGAGCACGGCCCTCACGCTCGCCGTGAGCACGGTACTCAAGCCGGTGACGGCGCTGGCCAACTCGCTCGGCTACTGGTGGAACCTCGTCTGGGCAGGAGAGCGCAGCCTTTCCGAAACCGTCGCCGAGCTCGGGCGCCTGCGCGAGGAGGCGGATGCGCTGCGACGCTCCAACCAACTCCTCACAGCCGAGCTGGCGGCTCTGCGCCAGGGCTCACAGCTTCTGGCCCGCTTCCCCTCACTGTCCGACAACGCCGTCCTGGCACGGGTGCAAAGCCGCGATGTCGTGCTCACGCACACCCTGGACATCGACCGGGGTCGGGCCGACGGCGTACGGTTGGACGCTCCCGTGCTCGCCGGCGAAGGGCTGCTCGGCCGTGTCGACAGAGTGAGCGATCGAACGGCACGCGTGCAGCTCCTCACCCACCCCGCAGCTGCAGCGGCCGTCCGGGTCTTGGGCCTCACCGGGGAGGGGCTGCTGGTGGGCGGCACGCAGCCGGCGATCACGCAGCTTCCACCGTACACGAAGGTGCCGGTCGACACCGCCGTCGTGTCGTCCGGTTCCGAGGGTATCTACCCACCCGGCCTCCTCGTCGGCACTACCCTCGAGGGCAGCACCAAGGGCTTGTTCACGGTCGTGCCGGTACTCCTCGCGGTGCGTGCCACCGAAACCATGGTCGTGCTGGTTCTCCCAGCGGTCGGGCAGGCCTCGTCATGAGGCTCGTCCTCGTCTTCCTGGCCGCGCTCGCTGCGCACGTCGCGCTGCGGGCCTCGCACCTCTGGTGGGTTTTCGCGGCCTGCCAGCCGCTGCTTCTGGTCGTCGTGGCATCAGCCCGCACGCTGCCGCCGGTCTCCACGGCATGGGTGGGGTTGGGTGCGGGCCTCGCCATGGACGTGGTGAGCGGCCGTGTCATCGGTCCTGGTGGCATCGCCGGCGCGGCTGCCGGCTCCGCTGTCAGCTTGCTTGTCCGCCGCTTGGAGCTGGAGGGCCCGTTGTTCTGGATCGTCGGCTCGCTTGCCACCGCTGCATGCAGCGAGGGACTCTGGCTCGCTCTGGTAGCCACGCTCGGCATCGTGCCCGACCACGGGTGGCTCGGGTTGCTCGCCACCGTGGCCATGACCGCCGCCGTTGGGCTACTCGTGGCGAGCGCGGAGCGGGGGCTGCACGCGTTGCGCTCGCCCGAGCGCGCGCGCCGCCGTCTCCTGAAGCGGCTGTAAGCCATGCTCCGACAGCTCCTCGGCGATGCCACGTGGTTCGTTCGTGATGACCTGCGACCACTGCAGAGGCGGCTCGTCGCCATGATGCTCCTGCTCGGCCTGATGTTCCTGCTCCTGCTCGCACGGCTGTGGACGCTGCAGGTACTGCAGACCGAGAGGTGGCGGCGGGCAGCCGAGAACAACCGACTGCGGCGCCTCCCCCTCGAGGCTCCTCGAGGCACTGTCACCGACGTGCGGGGCGAGATCCTGCTCGACAACCGCCCGTCGTACCAGCTTCTGCTGTTCCCCGAGGAGATGAAGGACCCTGCTGCCATCGAGAAGTTCCTCATCCGAATCGGCATCGCTGACGAGGCCGAAATTCGCGCCCGCCTAGCCCGCGCCCGCAAGACCTCCCACCTTCCGTCGATCATCGCTGACAACCTCCGCTGGCCCCAAGTGGCCGCCATCGCCGCCCACCAAGCCGAGCACGGGGAGCTGCAGGTTCATCCGGCCACCCGGCGTTTCCTTCCCGAGGGACCAGCAGTGGCTCACCTCGTGGGGCAGCTCGGCGAGGTCTCGCCCGAGCAGCTCGCCGCCGACCCCACGCTGCGCTCCGGCCAGCTCGTCGGGCGCTCGGGCCTCGAGCGTGCCTATCAGGACGTGCTCGGCGGGATTCCGGGAAACCTGGTGGTAGTGGTCGACGCCCTCGGCAAGCAGGTGTCGAGCCTCGACCAGGAGTCGCCGGTGCTCGGCCAACCGTTGCAAGTCACGATCGATCTCCAGCTCCAGCGTGAGGCGGCCGCCGCGATGACCGGCCAAGTCGGGGCGGTGGTGGCCCTCGATCCCCGCGACGGGGCAGTACGGGTCTTGCTGTCGCAGCCCGCCTTCGACCCTGACCTATTCGCCGGCCACCTCGAGCCGGCACGCTGGCGTGAGCTCAACGACGACCCCCTCAAGCCGCTCCA
Organism: Holophagae bacterium; assembly: GCA_012516935.1. GTDB lineage: Bacteria > Acidobacteriota > Thermoanaerobaculia > Thermoanaerobaculales > Thermoanaerobaculaceae > JAAYVZ01. Next base: position 17,248 of record JAAYVZ010000041.1, on the reverse strand, counting down.
TAACCGGGCGCTGCAGGCGCTTTACCCACCCGGATCGACGATCAAACCGATCTTTGCCGCCGGCGCTCTCCACGCCGGTGAGCGGACCCCGGCCGACGGTGCGTCGTGCAGCGGCGCCGTCACGATCTACGGTCACCCCTACCGCTGCTGGCTCAGGGGTGGGCATGGCGGGGTCAACCTGTACTCCGCCATCGAAGCCTCGTGCGATACCTACTTTTACCGCCTGGCGCAAGACGTCGGTCTCGAGAAGCTGGCGGCGTGGGCGCGTCTGTTCGGCCTGGGTGCGGCAACCGGCATCGAGCTCCCCGGTGAGAGCTCGGGGTTGGTCCCGTCCGACGCCTGGAGCCGGCGGGTTCGCGGCCACCCCTGGTACGGAGGCGAGACGATCTCGGTCGGCATCGGTCAAGGGCCGATTCTCGCAACCCCGCTGCAGCTCGCCGTCGCGTACGCTGCGCTGGTCAACGGTGGCCACCGTGTCACCCCCCACCTGACAGCCCGCAACGCCAAACCGCCCGTTCCGCTGGGCCTCGAGCCGGAAGTACTGGCGGCCGTACGGCGAGGCATGGAGCTCGTCGTCAACGGTGGCAGCGGTACAGCGCGGCGCTGGGGCGGGCTTCCGGCCCGCTTCGCCGGCAAGACCGGGACCTCGCAGGTGGTCCGCAAGGTCGAGGGCGTGAGGTGGTACGAGCTGCCGTGGGAGCAGCGTCACCACGCCCTGTTTGTGGGGTATGCGCCGCCCGAGACGCCGACCCTCGTCGTCGCGGTCGTCGTGGAGCACGGTGGTGACGCCAGCTCGGTTGCGGCACCGATCGCCGCCCGACTCTTCCAGAAAGCGTTTGCCCCTGACTTTGACACCTCGACGTTGCGCCCGGTCTTCCCCGACGGCCTCGCTGCGGCACCGGCCCCAGGCGCGAGCCCCGACGCTACCGACCGACCCACGCCAGCGGCTGCGGCGCTGGTAGCGAAGAGCCAGCCGGGGGCGGCGTGAAGCGGCTCGACTGGTGGATGCTGCTGGCCGTGGCCGGGATCGCCACCTGCGCGATGCTCGCCCAGAGCTCCACGGCCCGGGCGCTCGACGCCCCCGGCTCCCTCAACCGCCAGCTCCTCTGGCTCGGCATTGGCGGCGTGCTGATGCTGCTCGTCGCCTTCACCGACTACCGGGTTCTGGTCCGCCTCGCGCCTCTTTTCTGGGGAGGGTCGCTGCTGGTGCTGGCTTTCATGCTCGTCGTCGCCCCCATGCGCGCCGGCACCAGGTCGTGGCTGGTCCTCGGCTCGTACACCGTGCAGCCCTCCGAGTTTGCGCGGGTCGCGGTGCTTCTGGCTGTGGCCGCACTCTCCGGCGAGCACCGCGAGGCCTTGCTCGACCGCCAGCGTCTCGTCCGGCTGTGTCTGGCGGTCGGCACCCCGGCGTTGCTCGTGGCGCTCCAACCCGATCTGGGCATGGCCTTGACGTACTTACCCATCCTGCTGGCGGCAGTGTGGCTCGGAGGGCTGCCCTGGAGGGTGTGGCTGGCTTCTGGGGTGGTGGCGGTGGTGCTCGCCGGCGGCGCCTGGGGCTTCTACCTCAAGCCCTATCAGAAGGAGCGCGTCCTGACCTTCGTGGATTCCGAACGCGACCCCTTCGGGGCCGGCTACCAGCAGCGTCAATCGCAGATCGCCGTGGGCTCCGGCGGGATCACCGGGAAGGGTCTGCACTCCGGCACCCAGTCCCAGCTTCGCTTCCTGCCGGCTCAGCGCACCGACTTCATCTTCGCCGTATGGGCCGAGGAGACCGGATTCGTCGGCTCGACGATCCTGGTGAGCGCGTATGCTGTTCTTCTGCTGCGGGTCTTCGTCGTCGCGTTCTACGCCCGCGATCGCTCGGGCGCCTTGCTGGCCGCGTGCGCGGGCTTCGTCATCGCCGTGCAGGTGGTCGTCAACCTCGCCATGGTCACGGGATCGGCGCCGACCACCGGAATCACGCTGCCACTGCTGTCGTGGGGCGGCTCGTCGGTGTGGGCCACGGCCATCACGCTGGGCCTCGTGCAGTCCGTCTGGCGTCTCCGCTTCGCCAACGTGTGAGGCAGCCGGCGCTCTGCCCGCCCACCCGGTTGAACGTCGAAAGTCGGCTCTCGGCTCCGAGCTTTCGACCTTCGTTCGACTCGTGACCGGGCTGGCGGCGCCTCAGAGCTCGACCGAGCCGAGCAGGGCGATGAGACGCTCGAGGCGCTCGCGCAGGGCAGCTCGCTCGGCTTCGAGCCCGGCCAGGCGCTGCTCGAGCTCGGCGATGCGCCCGCTCTCGCTCTCTTTGAGGCTCTCGTTCTCCTGCTCGAGGACGGCCAGGCGCGTCTGCTGCTCCCGGTACGACGCGATGATCCGCTCGACCCGCTCTTCCAATGTGACGAAGATGTCCATCTCGCGCCTCCTCACTGGAAGCTCACCGGCAGCCGGCGCCCCAGCTCCTCCATGAGGGCGAAGTGTGCGGCGTTCACCTCGTCCTGGGTCAACGACCTCTCGGCCAGCCTGTAGACCAAACGCAACGTGGTCTTCACCTCGTCCGCCGCCACACCGGCGCCCTTGAACTGCACGACTGGCTGCACCGCCTCGAGCCAGTCCGGAGCTGCCGCCCGCACGGCCGCGACGAGCTCGGCATAGGCCACAGCCCTGGCGTGCCGCACCGTGAGGTCAGCCACCACCGCGGGAAAGCGCGGCAGCGGTCGTACGGTCGGCACCGTCCTGGCGCCGACGTGCCCCAGGTCTATCTCAGCGACCCACAGGGCCTGCGGGCAATCCACGAGCGATGAGACCGACTCGGCGAGCCGGCCCGCGATGCCGACGAGCTGGTCACCGGCGAACACCCCCGCACCCGATCCAACCGCCAGGACCGGCGCATCGGTGGGTCGCCAGCTCAGGGCTTCGATCCCCAACGGCTCCAGCACCGCCTCGAGCGTGCCTTTGAGGTCGAGGAAGTCGGTCTCCGCCGAACGATCCCAGCCACCCTGCCGCCCAGCCATCGCCACCGCCAGCCGCTCCTCCTCTCGGGGCCGCTGGCCGGTCCCGAAGAACACCCGGCCGACCTCACCGAGGAGCACGCGCTCGGCGCCGCGCCGGAGGTTACCCGCCGCCGCCTCGGCGAGCCCGCCCAGGAGCGACCGACGCATCACCGCCATGCGGGCCGACAGTGGGTTGTCGAGGAGCACCGCAGCGCCGCGGTCGGCGAGAGGAGACCCGGCTGTGGCGGCGTCGAGCTCGGAGGTGATGAACGAGTAGGTCACCGCCTCGGCCAGTCCCGTGTGCACCAAGGCATCCCGAGCTTGGTCGGTCACCGGCCACGTGCCGAGCCGCTTGCCGGGCGCGGTGGCCGCCTCCGGCAGCACCGAAGGCACACGATCGAAGCCCCAGTGCCGCAGCACCTCCTCGTAGAGGTCTTGCGGCAGCTCGAGATCCACGCGCCACGACGGAACCGAGCACCTCATCCCGTCGCTGCCGGGCCGAGGGTCACACCCGAGCGCCGCCAATACCCTCAGCACGAAGCTCGGCGGGATCTCACAGCCGGCGAAGGTGCATAGCTGCTCTGGGTCGAGCTCGATCTGCCGGGCGGGAGGTAGCATCGGGGCAGAGTCCAGCACTCCCCGAGCCACCTCACCCCCGGCCAGCCGGACGATGAGCTCGGCCGCCAGGTCGACGGCTTGCCGCGCCATGGTGCGATCGGCGCCGCGCTCGAAGCGGTGCGACGCCTCGGTCACCAGCCCCAGCCGCCGGGCGGTTCGCCGCACCGCTAGCGGGTCGAAGTACGCCGACTCCAGCAGCACGTCCGTGGTGTCGTCGCGAATCTCCGAGTCGGCCCCACCCATGATCCCCGCGAGAGCGACCGCCTTCTCCGCGTCGGCGATCACCACGTCGTCCGGCACGAGCTCCCGCTCCACCCCGTCGAGCGTGGTCATCCGCTCCCCGGCCGCGGCCTTGCGCACCCGCACCGTGGAGCCGGCGAGGAAGCGCAGATCGAAGGCGTGGAGCGGGTGCCCGACATCGAGGAGCACGTAGTTGGTTGCGTCGACGACGTTATTGATCGGGCGCACGCCACAGGCCGCCAGCCGCTCGGCGAGCCACACCGGCGAAGGCCCGACCCGGACACCACGAATGACCCGGGCACAGTAACGGGGGCAGCCCGCGGTGTCGACCACCTCCAGCCGTGCGAGATCGGCGGCAGCGATCGGGCTCTCCGCGAGGCTCGCTTCCAGCGGCCGCAGGGTTCCGCACCCGGCGGCGACGGCCTCCCGTGCCAGGCCGCGGTGGTTCAGGGCGTCCGGCCGGTTGGACGTGACATCGACGTCCCACGACTCGTCGTTGCCAACGGCCTCACGCAGCTCCACGTTCATCCCGACCTTGGTCAGACAGCGCGCCAGCTCCTCGGCCGGCGTGTCCCCCGCGAGGTGGTCGCGCAACCATGCGAGCGAGATCTTCACGCCTTCACCCCCAGGCCGAGCTGGCGTAGGAACCGCTCGTCGCCGCCGAACAGCATCCGCAGGTCGGGCAGGCGGTACTTGAGGACCGCCACGCGATCGAGCCCGCACCCGAAAGCGAACCCGGTGTACCGGGCGGGGTCGACCCCGCAGGCCCGGAACACCCGCGGGTCCACCATTCCGGAGCCCAGGATCTCGATCCATCCCGAGCCCGAGCACATCCCGCACCCTTTGCCGAGGCACAGCACACAGGTGATGTCGACCTCCGCCGAGGGCTCGGTGAAGGGGAAGAACGAGGGCCGGAAGCGGACCTCGAGCGAGGGGTCGAACAGCACGTGCACGAACGCCTCGAGGGTTGCCTTGAGGTGCCCGAAGGTGATCCCCTCGTCGACCACCAGGCCCTCGACCTGGTGGAACATCGGCGAGTGCCGAAGGTCGGAGTCGCGCCGATACACACGACCGGGGATGATGACCCGGATCGGTGGCTGCTGCCCCTCCATCGTGTGGATCTGCACCGGCGACGTGTGGGTGCGGAGCAGCCAGCCGCCGGGGATGTAGAACGTGTCTTGGGCGTCGCGCGCCGGGTGGTCCGGCGGCATGTTGAGCGCCTCGAAGTTGTGCCAGTCGTCCTCGACCTCGGGGCCGTCCGCCACCGAGTACCCCATGCGAAGGAAGATCTCCTCGATCTCCCGGCGAACCAGCGTCACCGGGTGGAGCGAGCCCACCGGGGGCCGTCGTCCTGGCAGGGTGACGTCCAACCGCTCGCCTGCCGCGGCCTTGCTCGCCGCCTCGGCAGCCGCAGCGAGACGCTCCTCGACGAGCCGTTTGAGCTCGTTGAGTGCCTTGCCATACGCCGGCTTCTCATCGCGTGGTAGTGTTTTGAGATGATCTTCGAGGTCGCGCAAAAGCCCCGAGCGACGCCCCGCGAAACGAACTCGGACCTCCTCGATGCGGGCGGCGTCGCTACCGGCCGCCGCGAGGACGGCCTCGAACTCCTCCCGCGCCTGCTGCAACCCCTCGATGGCCATGGTCAGGCCGTCTTGGCAGCCAGCCCTTTCTTGGCCAGCTTGACGAGATCCCCGAACCCCTCGCGATCGCGTACCGCCAGGTCGGCGAGCACCTTGCGATCGACGTCGCAGCCAGCGACCTTGAGCCCGGCCATGAGCTGCGAGTAGCTCATCCCGAACAGCCGAGCGGCGGCGTTGATGCGGGTGATCCACAGCCTGCGCATGGTCCGCTTGCGGGTGCGCCGATCGCGGAACGCGAACAGCAACGAGCGCTCCACCTGCAGCTTGGCGACCCGGTAGGCGTTGTGCTTGGTGAGGAAGTACCCCTTGGCCAGCGTCAGGATCTTCTTGCGGCGCTGGACCCGATTGTGACCTCGCTTGACGCGCATGAGCTCCTCCTACTTCGCGTACGGGAGCATGCGCTCCACGTTCTGGGCGTCACAGGGCTTGACCACGGCGTCCGAGCGTAGCTGCCGCTTCCGCTTGGACGTCTTCTTGGACAGGATATGGCTGTGGAACGCGTGGTGCCGCTTGAACTTGCCGGAACCGGTCTTCTTGAACCGCTTGGCGGCCGCACGCAACGTCTTGAGCTTGGGCATTCGTTCCTCCTCGTGATCTTCCTGCCGGCCTGCAGGCCGGCTGCGTCTGCACTCAGGCGCCCTCCGACCACACCGCGAGCGAGCGCTCGCGCGCTGCGGTGCCGAGCACGTGGATGATGTCGTCGAGCGAGCGGGCACCGAGGTCGCCGCGGTGGCGAAGCCGTACCGAAGCGGCGCCCGAGGTCGCCTCGCGCTCTCCGACGATGAGTAGCACCGGGATCTTCTGCAGCTCGCCGTCGCGGATCTTGGCACCCAGCTTCTCCGAGCGCTCGTCGACCTCAGCCCGCAGCCCCGCGTCCTGCAGCCGCGCCGCCACCGTCCGCGCTGCTTCCAGGAAGCGGTCGGAAACCGGCAGCACCCGCGCTTGTTCGGGTGCCAACCACAGCGGCAGGTCGCCAGCGAAGTGCTCGAGCATGACCCCGAAGAAGCGCTCGATCGAGCCCATCACGGCGCGGTGGATCATGACCGGTCGCTGCTCCGAGCCGTCCTCGGCCACGTACGAGAGCGCGAACCGGACCGGCAGCACGAAGTCGAGCTGGATGGTGCCGAGCTGCCACTCGCGGCCGATCGCGTCCGCAACCACGAAATCCACCTTGGGACCGTAAAACGCTCCTTCGCCGGGATTGTGGACGTACGGCACGCTCTGCGCCGCTAGGCAGGCCTCGAGCGTGCGCTCGGCGTGCGCCCACAGCGCCGGCTCGCCAATCGCTTTCTCCGGTCGGGTAGAAAAGTAGATGGTCGGCTGCTTAAACCCGAAGGTATCGTAGACCCTGAACATGAGCCGGAACAACGCCGACACCTCCTGGCCGATCTGCTGCGGCGTACAGAAGATGTGCGCATCGTCCTGGGAGAACGACCGGACCCGCGTGAGCCCTTGCACGACCCCCGAGCGCTCGTAGCGGTGAAGGCGGCCGAAGTCCGCCATGCGCACCGGCAGGTCACGGTACGAGTGGCCGCGGGTTGCGTAGATCACGCAGTGCGACGGGCAGTTCATGGGCTTGAGCGAGTACTCCCGCCCGTCCACCTCGGAGAAGAACATGTTCTCGCGGTACGCGTCGTAATGCCCCGAGCGCTTCCACAGCTCGACGTCGAAAAGCTGCGGCGTGACCACCTCTTGGTGGCCGAACTCCTTGTAGAGGTGGCGCATGAACGCGACCAACTGGTTGTAGACGATGGCCCCCCGAGGATGGAAAAACGGCGAGGCCGGCGCCAACGGCGAGAACGAGTAGAGATCGAGCTCGCGGCCGAGCCGGCGGTGGTCACGCCGCCGCGCGTCCTCGAGCTTGGCGAAATAGGCGTCGAGCTCCTCCCGGGAGGCGAACGCGGTGCCGTAGATGCGCTGCAGCATCTCGTTGCGCTCGTCGCCCTTGAAGTACGCCCCCGACGTCTCGATCAGCTTGAAAGCACCGATCTGATCGGTGCGCTGCACATGCGGCCCCCGACAAAGGTCGACGAACTCACCGTGCCGGAACAGCGTGATCGGCTCACCCTCCGGGATATCCCGCAGCCGCACCAGCTTGAGCTCCTCCCCCCGGGCGCGGAAGATCGCCTCGGCCTCGGCCAGACTCACCTCCTCGCGGGTGAACGGCTGCGCCGCGGCGACGATGCGAGCCATCTCGGCCTCGATGCGCTCGAGGTCCTCCGGTGTGAACCCGCGGGGGAAGCGGAAGTCGTACTGGAACTTCTCGCTGTGGTCTTGGCGCCCGGCATCGATGATGGTGCCGGGGAACAGCCGCTCCACGGCATCGGCGAGCACGTGTTCCGCCGAGTGGCGGATCACCTCCGCCGCCTCCGGGTCGCGGCTCGTGAGCACCCGGAACGCTCCCGGACGACCGAGCGGCGCCCGTAGGTCCACGACCTGGCCGTCCAGCTCGCCGGCCACGGCGGCCGCCGCCAGGCGCGAGCCGAGCTGCTGCGCCACCGCGAGCGGAGTCGTCCCGGCGGGCACCAGCGTGCTGGAACCGTCGGGTAATCGAAGCTCGATGCTCTGCTCGCTCATCTCACACCTCTTACGGCGCTTCGTCGACGCATCCCCGGAGCCAGCGCCCGAGCCCCGGAAACGAAAAACGGCCGCCCACAAGGGACGGCCAGCAGATCGATGGTAGGCGCGTGCGGGCTCGAACCGCAGACCTCATCCGTGTGAGGGATGCGCTCTACCGACTGAGCTACGCGCCTACAAGGTCACGTACGAAGCGAATGGTAGGCGCGTGCGGACTCGAACCGCAGACCTCTACCGTGTCAAGGTAGCGCTCTAACCAAGCTGAGCTACGCGCCTGCTTCGCGGGCTGCTGATGGGCGTTCCGGCTCGCGCCGGACCCTTGAGGCCCATCCTCGTCCCTGATTGGGTGCTGCCAAAGAGCGGCCCCGGGCAAACCGGGACCGGCACTCTACCCCACGCCCTCGCACACCGTCAAGTGCACGAGCCGCAAGGAAAAGGGGGGGACCGAACGGCCCGCCCCGCGAGTTGCTCAGGAGCCGGTCGCCTACAGCAGCTCCCGCCACCACAGCACGTCCGCCTCGGTCTCGGCGATGATCGGCATCGGCTTCGTGCGGTCGACGTAGAAGTACGCCTTCTTGTCCGCACCGGTCGCCGAGTGCGCGATCAACGGATACCCCCCACCCACGGCGATGCCGGAGGCGGCACCGATGCCGGCATCGGTGACGTCGATGAACGGTGTCGCCAGCGTATCCGGCGTGAAATAGACCGAGAGCAGGAAAGCGTGACCTACGCACTCATCGCCGAACACCTCGGGGTCGTAGAGCAGGAACACCGCCACCGCCTCCTCCCCCGGATCGACTGGGGTGAACAGCAGCGGGTAGGCGGTGGCCTGCGCAGCGTTGCTGAGCGTGGTCTTGCCGGTCCCCGACGGCGGGTTCGTGATCGGCAGGCCGCCGATCTTGAAGCTCTCGATCTCGACGTTCCCATCGGCCAGCGACCGCGAGATGAGGAAGACCTTGGGGACGAAGTGGCCAGGCTCGCCCACGTGCGTCGAGATGCTGGAGCTCGTCTCGTAGAACGACCCCGAAACCGCGACCATGAGGTTGTGGGTCGAGACGGTGATCGGGTAACCGGCGACCGGCGTGTTGAAGTAGAGGGGCTGGCCGATGAGCTCGTTCTCGGGGTCGGGCAGCGGCGCTGCCTGCCAGTCGCCGCTTCCCTGGCGTCGCAGCAGCCAGAGCTGCCCGTGGAGGTCGGGTTGAATCGCCTCGTTCACCCGGTTGTCGGGGTAGAACCGTGTCGAGCTGGTATCCCAGATCGTGCTGGGGGCGAACCCCTGGTTGCGCACGAAGACCGGTCCACCCGCCCGAGGGGACAGCGTCACGGGGTTGTCGGAGGTCACATCGGCGTGTAGCTCGCCGGTCAGCGGATCGAGCATGTAGAAGTACCCAGGCTGGTCGTCCGCGCCCTCCGCGTATGGAATGTACCCACTGCCCACCACGAGGTGGAACTTCTTGGGCTGATCGACGCTCATCCCGAGTGCGGGGATCGACCACGTCTGCCCGAGGTGGCTCAGCAGCGGGATGAATTGCGTCTCGCCCGGGGGCACGGCGGTACCCGTCCGGCTCCACAGGATCTTGACCGGTGGGCCCGTCTTGCCGGCGCCGAAACCGAAATTGGGATCCGCGGCGTCCGAAGCGCCGGTTCGACCCGGCGCGCCGTCGGTGTTGCGCCACCACGGGTGGGTGATGTCGACGGCGTGGAGCGACCTGCCGCCCGGTCCGAGCCCGAAGTACATGACCGTGCGGAACTCCTTGGCGTCGGAGTCATAGACGTCGGCAAACCGCGGCGAGGTGGCGACGCCGAACAGGTGTTTTGCCGCGTCGGTGTCCTGGCCGACGGGTCTGTCGGCCGGCGCGTCGAGGTAGTTCTGGTAGCGTTGTACCTGCATCGCCAGCAGGTCCGGGGGCAACAGCGCCAGCACCTCGACGCCGTCGTCGAGGTCGAAGCAGTGCATGAGGCCGTCCGAGCTGCCGACCCAGGTTACCCCGTGACGCTGCTTGTAGGTCCTTTCGAAGCTGCCGTGCCCGGTTCCCTTCTTCCAGGCCTCCGGAGCGGCGACGATCGCCGGACCGGAGTGCATGATCGCGCCCAGCTTCCAGGCCCGCGGGTGCCCCGAGCCGTCGTTGCCGAGGATGAAGTCGACGACCGCGGCGGTGATCCCGCAGTCACTGCACAGCGTGTTGAGCGTGGTTGCGGTACCCGTCAGGTCGTCCGGATCCAGGCGTATCGGATCCGCGTTGGGGTTCCGAGCATCCCAGGTGTAGATATAGCGCTCCTCCCCGCCGTTACCGGAGGTCAGCACCTCCCCTGCCTCCCAGACCTCGTTGAAGGTGAACGGGGGACCACAGTACCCGGGCCCGCCCGGCACTGCCGGATCGTCGGGAATACAAATCGCCGCCGGGTCCGCACAGGTGTTCACACCATCGTTGCAGCGGTTGGGGTTGCTGACGTCGTAGGCGTGAATATGCCCCTTCCAGCCGGGAACCCTGGCCGAGGTGATGAGACCCTTCGATCCCGAGAACTGGCCGGCATCGGAGATCGTCGGGCCCGAGGTCGAGTAGTCGCCCGGCCCGGCGCTGTCGACGATGTGGCGTATGGCGTCGCCCAGCGTCGCGGCGCTTCCGGCGAAGAACGCGTAGTGCCCGTGGTACGGCACGCTCGAGCTGCAGGGGTCGGCCCGACACGGCCCGCGGTACCACGGCTCGGCCGAGTTGGCCGCCTGGCAGTACTTGTTCCCGGGCTCGGCAGGGTTGTCGTAGTCGGTCCCGGTTGTGTGGCCGGGGCCTCCGGGCAGGAACGGGTTCTTCTTGACCTCGATACCGATGTCCACGTTAGCGAGGTTGGCGGCATCGGTGCGCCCTCGGTACGCGGTGTGGTTGAGCTCACACGGGCTCACGTCGGAGGAGAGACCGATGACGAAGGTGCGGAGCTCGAGGTCGTGGTCCGCCCCGGTCACCGTCGTCACCTGGGCCTCGTACCCTTCCTCGGCTTTGCCGGCTGCGAAATTCGTGTAGCCGTTCGGACACACGAATCCCGAGGGTCCCGAGTCTGGGCAGCCGCCGTCGTGGTCCCACCAGCCCGCGGCGGGCCTGGGGATCACGGTCGCCGGGTCGCACTCCCAGGTATAGGGATCGAGGACCGTGCAGCAGACTCCGTTGTCATCCATCTCGGCGGTGCAGCAGTCCCGGCACGGGCGGCACGGCTCCTGCCAGTTGCCGGCGTCTGCGCAGCTCCCACCCGGGTTGCCGACGTTGGAGATCCCGTCCGTGACCAGGATGTTGGCGAAAAGGCGGTCGCAGGTGAGCTTCGGATCACGTGGCACCACCGAGGAGAACACGAGGTCGTCGGAGACGGTGCCGCCCTCGGCCACTTTCTTCATGATGTCGTTGGCGAACGCCAGCGCCTCGGCGGTCGGTGTGGCGCCGAAGGCGTTCACACCGCCCTCCTTGGACAGCCGCATGGCGTCGATGATGGCGTCGACGGTGCCAACGTCGGTGGTATCGGGAACCTGGATCACCTGGAACTTGTCTGCCGGCTGCAAAAGGCCGGTCGAGTAGACCATGAGCCCCCAGTTGACCTTGTCCTGAGTGTCCTTGACCACATCGAGCGGGGGCTGCTCGACGGGCGCGGTGCCGAACGGCGGCACGATGCCGTGCTCTGCGCTCGGACCCGCGATGTCGGTCACGGGATAGCCCGGCTCGCTGCGCTGGTAGTCCGCGAAGGTGATCTCGTAGACCCAGTTCCACGTGCGAGCGAAGGCGGGGTACGGCTGGTCACCGGTACCGACGTGGCTGGAGTTCTCGTTGCCAGGCGAGGTCACGTTCTCGAACGGACCCGTGATGGTCACCGTCCCACCGGCCCACAGCGGGTTGTCGACTGCGGGCGGGGTATCGGGCGGAACCCACGGAGTGTAGATCGAGACGGAGTCGCCGAGCACGTTCTTGACGATCGCCATACGGCTCGGCAAGAGCTGCTGAACCCGCAGGATGTAGCGATACGTCTTGCAGCGCATCTCGAGCCCGCCGCTCCCCGCCTGGGCGAGCAGCACACCGGCGTTGGAAAGGCCGTAGCTCGGCAGCGTCGGCGTGCGCGTTGGCGCCCGTGTTGAGGTGGCGCGCGGCGTCATCGTCGCGGTCGGCGTGAAGGTGGAGGTGGGGCGCGGTGTCATCGTGGCGGTTGCCGTGGGCGGCGGCACAGTGTTGGTGGCGGTTCGCGTCGCCGTCGGCGGCGGCACGGTGTTGGTCGGCGTCCGCGTCGGCACGGTGTTGGTCGGCGGCGGCGTCGGCACGGTGTTGGTGACGGTTCGGGTCGGCGTCGGCACGGTGTTGGTCGGCGTCCGCGTCGGCACGGTGTTGGTCGGCGTCGGCGTCGGCACGGTGTTGGTCCTGGTGGCGGTGGGCGCCGGTGTGAAGGTGCGCGTAAACGTCGCCGTCGGTGCCGGGGTGTTGGTGGGCCCCGGTGTGAAGGTACGCGTCCGCGTGGAGGTGGGGGGCCGTGGCGTTCGCGTGGCGGTGGCGGGACGCGGCGTCCATGTGGAGGTCGGCGTCTGAGTCGGCGCGAGCGTCGCCGTCGGCGGAGCCGTGGGCGTCGCCGTCGCCGTGGCTGTCGGTGCCAGCGTGGGGCGAGCAGTGGCGGTGGCGGTGGCGGTGGGGGTCGGCGTCGGGGTCGCGAGCGTCGGTGGATCTATCGGCTTCAGCCACTGCGCCGGAATCGGCACCGAGACCGCATTGCCGGGCGTCACCCAGCCGAGAACGGCGACCGAGGACCCCGTGCGCTGGTAGTACTGGATCTTGACCTTGATCGAGGTGCAGGCAGCGAAGTCGTAGGTGTCGGAGGTCCAGGTGGTAGCCGGGTGGTCGTACCAGAACGACTCAGCGGTATGGTTGACCCAGTCTCCGCCCGCTCCCGCCGTGGCATCCCACAAAAAGACCCTGAACCCGTCGTCACCGGTGAAGGTGAGCTGGTAGGCGCCGGCGACCGGGAAGACGATCTCGCCCTCCCACTCGACGGCGTAGTCGTCGGTGCCGATGCCGGTCGGGTTCCATGCCGCCCCGCCGCGGGAGTCGAAGTTCGGGGGCTCGACCCGGGCGACGATCGGTGCGGTGGCGAAGACGTTGTTGAGCGTGATCCCACCCACGTTCCAGTTGAAGTACTTGCCGGTCAGGCCACCGGTGCCATCGGCGAAGCAGAGGCAGTCCTCGGTCCCTTTGATCCAGTGGGCGCGAACCCACCCGCCGGTGCTGTCGACGCCGACGCGGTAGCCATCGACGTCCCACCGCATCGAGCCCGAGACATCGAGCACCAGGAGGAAGTTCGCGTGGGGCTGCTGGACCGTGACCTGACGCATGAGATCGTACCTCTCGTTGGTCGACAGCTGGGCCGCGACCCACACCGCCGTCCCCAGCGCCACGGCGAGGATCCCGCCGGTCCGTACTCGTGCCCGCCAGGTCGTGTTGATCATCCGAGCCTCCTCATCTGCTCCACCGACAGATCGTCGCAACTCGACACCGTCGCCTGCTCCCGCGCCTCAGGGCCCCGGTACCGGGGTCGGCGTCCGTCGCCGTTTCCCGGACCAGACTCCCGATGCGGTGGCGCCGGTGTCCTGAAGATCCTGGTTCTCGGTGCCACCGGAGCGAACCTCCCACGAGAGCTCCTCCTCGAGGATCCGCACCGCCAGCACGTTGGCCTGCCCGAGGTTGTTGACGCCGTTGCCGTCGGTGACGAAACCGACCGAGACCAGCCGCAGCCGGTTGTCCGGGTCCTGATTCAACGGCGGCACCTGCAGGTTGCCCATGTCCTCGGGGTTGTTACGCACGTACAACGAGTAGTAGGCGCGCCGGTTGCGGCCGCGCCCCGACAGCGAGGCGATCGAGACCTCGCGGTTCGAAATCGGATATGCCACAGAGACCAGCTCGCCGGCGGCGTTGCTTTCGTCCGCCAACTCCCTGAGAAAATTCCCGAGCCGGTCGTTGGTCCAGTCAGCCGGGTCGCGGCTCGGCCCGGGGTGCTGCGGCAGGCCCGGACTGGTTGCGGGATTGGGCGCCGGAGCATGCGCGGCGAAAGGCTCCCGCAGCATCGAGGTGAGCGCATCGGCCGTAAAGGTGATGCCGTTGCACACCCGCTCGCCGTGCCGCATCCCGGCCTCGGCAGCGTAAAACGCTTCCTTCTGAAGCTCCATCCGGGACGACAGGCGGTCCTCCTGGGTCATCATGATGGTCGCGGTGAGCCCCAGCACGGTGAGCACCAGCAGGATGAGGACGACGGTGACAAGGGCGATGCCTCGCTGCTTGCGCGTGATCTTCCGCATGGACGAACCCCTCATGTCATCGGCACCCGGTTGCGAAGCAAGGCGTTGACGGAAACGACATGGCGCCGGAACCGATCGGGCGAGCCTGCCGGTACGCCGGTGTCTTCCACGACTCGTCGGAGCTGCGCCGGCGACTCCCACACGACCTCCGCGCTCGAGCGGGCGACAACGGTGACGCGGAACCCGATGACGTGCGCGATGTCGAGGATCGCCGCCGGGTCCCCGTGGAAGCCCTGGCACGGCACCCCGGTCGCGGTGTCGCATCCCCCGGCGACCGGCTCCGTCGCCAGGCGAAGGTGGGCGGTGTTCATCACCCTCCCGTCGTCGTAGATGTATGCGATCTGAAGGTCCTCGACGTTCGGCAACAGCGAGGTCCATCCCGGGGTGTTGCCATCCCCCTCAGCCGGACAGTTGGCATCCGCGGTCGGGTCGAACAGCCCGTTGCGCTGCTGCAACCAGCGGTTGCAGACTCGGAACGTCATGAACCGCATGCCGGTCGTGAGGTGGACGATCCCGGTGAGCGCTCGTACCCCTCCCGGCGCGTTGAGCGCTGCCGTATCCGGGTACGCCTCGACGGCCACGCACGGCATGCGTTTGCCGGAGACCTGGCACGGAGGGTCGGCCGGGCCGGAGCACGTCGTGGTGTTGCTCCCCGAGAGGTAGTCGGTGATTTGGTAGAAGAGGTACCTACGACTCTCGTCGAACGCTACCATGAGCTTCGAGAAATTGGGCGAGCCGCCGTGCGTACCCTTACCGGTGACGCTGTCGAAAAGCGCGAGGTTCCGAGCATCGTCCCCGGCTGGAAGCGCCGGCGGTATGTAGGCCTCGCACCCCTGCTCGTAGAACCAGTACGCGGTGGTGGTGCTGTTGTTTCCTGGCCAGCTCGTGTTCGCGTTGCGCATCAGGGTGGACTCCTCGAACTGGCCCACCGTGATGATATCGGTGCCTTCATCAGCAAGGTTGCCGTCGGAGGCACGCGCAACGTTGTTGAACGCAGTCTGCACGCAGTCGTCGGCACCCGGACACCCCGGGTTGGAACCGGTGGAGCCCTGGTTCCCGGTCACCACCCAGGTCATGATCGCCAGCGGGCTGCGGAACATCGCCCCACCCCCGGGGACGCCGTCGGTGGCGCCGCGCAGCACGAACGCCATGTAGTCGGCGGCGGAGCGCGCCGTCTGGCGGGCCTCCACCTGCGCCCGCTGGCGCTCGGCCGCGGTGCGCATCGGGAACAGGAGCTGCCCAGCCATCCAAAGGATCATCCCGAGGCAGGCCAGCACGGCCAACAGCTCGACGAGCGTGAACCCGGCCACGGCTGGGCGCGGTCCGAGGTAGCGGCGGGCGCTAGATCTCCGCGACATAGCGCACCACCTTCCCCACCGCCTCGCGTTGCGTCTCACCGAGGTATCGGTAGTTGCCGACCGCCGTCGGCGCCGCCTCCACGACCACGAACCGGCTTCCGCCCGGTCCGTCCGTGACCTGGTAGAAGATCTGGTAACGTGCTTCCGGCTCGATGATGTTGGCTGCCGACGGCCCCCAGTAGGTGGCCAGGCAACTGCTGCTAACGGGCAGCGTCACGACGTCGCCCGCATCGAGCGGGCAGCAGGCGTTGGCGGTCGGGATCGCCGACTGGATCCGGAGCTGCTCGACCACCAGTTGGGCCTTGTAGGCGAGCTCCGTCCGCATTCCGGCGGCCTGGTTGACCATGAACGCCATCGATAGCATCTCCAGCACCGCCAGAGTGATGACGAACAGCAGGAAGAACGCGACCAGCACCTCGGCGAGTGCCAGGCCCCGCTGGCCGCGTCGGGTCGTGGGAACCATCCGTCCGCGCCGCCTCATGCCGCCCTCCGTTTCAGCATCCGCACGTTCCACAGCGGCGAGATCTGGATCTCGAACACCGTACGTGGGGACAGCCGGCCCTCCACGATCGACTCGTGGGTGAGGCGGAGCACTCTGGTGTTGGGAATGTCACCGAAGACCTTGGCCGCCGTCTGCTGCTGGGTCCGCGACCGCGAGGTACAGACCACGTTGTGGACGTTGGCCGGGTACTCCACCCAGTCGGTGCCATCCCCCAGGGTCAACCCGTTCACCACGAGGTGCGCAGGCAGCTCCATGCGTCGCCGCACGCCGAGATCGAGGACCGAGCCAGGAGTCGGCGGCCGCTCGGGCAGCATCTCGAGCACCCACGAGCTGCCGATCTTCTGGAGCGTGACCGTCACCCGATCGTTGGTCGCGATGGCGAGGTCCTGCGCCGTGAGCAGGAAGCTGCGCACGTCGTTGGCACCGCCCTCGAGGCGTGACCGCTGCCAGTAGCTGTTGAGCGACACCATGACCATCGTCGAGATGAGGCCGATGATCGCGACCACGACGAGGACCTCGATGAAGGTGAAGCCCTGCGGCCCGGAAACAGCGTCATCGCGGAACGAGTCTCGCACGACTCCGTTTAGAGCAACCTCCGTGCCACCTTCGTCAACCTCTATGTCATCAGGGTTTAGACACGACCGCGTCACCTCCATACCCCCTCCCTCGTTCCTGAACCTCCAAGGTGTGACATCTGGGAACACCTCACTCGCGACCCGTGGTGCGGCACGGAGGTGGGCTCGCTGGCCGTCCGCTCGTGCCTGACATCCGGGCTGCGTCGACCTCATTTTACCGCACGGAGCCAGGCTTGGAGATGGTGGCTTTCGGGGCGGTGCAGCGACCGCGGATGGTCGGTCGCCGCGCCAGCGATCCGCCGAAGTCGCCGGGCGAAGCGACCCCGACCCGTCGCCCCGCGCAGTCGACCTCCTCTTTCGGCCGCAGCCGCCCCGGCCGCGGCCCGGCCAGGGCGCCCCGGTACACTCAGGCCCCGTACCACGGCGGGCTCGCGTCCGGGCCCGAGGGCAACCTGT